>CAJMOT010000139.1 GCA_905214995.1 uncultured bacterium
GCGCGCCCGATGGCGGCAAGCGCCCGGCGCCTACGCGAACGACGCCGACGCCCAGATGGAAAGCGGCAGCGGATACGACAGCCCGCCCTCGGGCTCCAATACGAGCTCCCCGCATTCGGCGGAAAATCCGGCGCGCGCGCCAAAGCGCTCGCGGAGCACGTTTGCCGCCATTATCGGCGAGGCGTCTATCGAATAGAGCGTCATGAGGACGAAAAGCGGGGTATCGGAAAGTATCCGCGAACACGCGCCGAGGAGCTCGGGCAGCATTTTTTCGAGCTTCCAAAGCTCGTTTTTCGGCCCCCTGCCGAACGCGGGCGGGTCGAGGACTATCGCGTCATACCTCCTGCCCCTCCTCGCCTCGCGCGCGGCGAATTTCAGGGCGTCGTCCACTATCCACCTTATCGGGGCGCTCCCGAGCCCGCTCGCCGCCTGATTCCTGCGCGCCCACTCGACGGAGGGCTTGGAGGCGTCTACGTGAACCGCTTCGTACCCAGCCGCGGCCGCCGCCAACGTCGCGGCTCCGGTATATCCGAAGAGGTTCAAAAGCGACGGCCTGCGCGGGGGCAGGCCCGCCCTTGCGAGCTTCGCGCCGAAAGCCCCCGCCATGGACATTATGAACTCCCAGTGCGGCTTTTGCTCCGGAAATACCCCGAGGTGTTTTGAACCGTCCATAAACTTGGTCAGAAACTCGATCCTCCCGAATCGCAGTTTGGGCGGGGAGACCTTTTTGAAAAACTCCCACCGCGCGCACTTTTTGCCGTCGTCGAAATACCGCGCGTCCGCCGAAGCCCAGAGGGATTTTCTGGCGGGGCTCCACCACGCCTTCGGCTCGCTGCGCACAACCGCGCAGTCCCCGAACCTCTCGAGCTTCAGGCGGCCGCCGCTGTCGAGCAGCGCATAGTCGCCCCACTTCGCCGACAGAGTCTGCACGTTCATCGGCATGACGCCATTTTTATGATTTTCGGCAGATCCACCCTGCGCTCGTAGATAGCCTTGCCAACTATGAGCCCCTCGAGATTTTCATGGGAGCGCGCAAGCTCCAGAAAATCAGAAACGTCTTTTTCCGAGGACACTCCTCCCGATGCGACGAGCCGCGCGCCAAAGGGCGAAAGAGTTTCGAGCATTTTTTTCTGGGCGGCGAGGTTCGGGCCGGCGAGCATTCCGTCCGTGTCGATGTCGGTGTATGCGAAAGTCCCGACCCCCGCGCGCGCAAGGCTTGCGGCGAGGCCGAAAGCGTCCAGCTCCGACACTTCCACCCAGCCCCTTATCGCGACCTTCCCCCCGCGGGCGTCTATGCCGACCGCTATCCTGCCGCCGTACTTTTCGGCGAGGGAGACTGCAAAGTCCGGATTCGTGCACGCCTTGGTCCCGATTATCGCGCGCCCAGCGCCGGCGTCGAACGCGCGCCTGACAGAGGCTTCGTCGCGCAGGCCGCCGCCGAGCTCGACGAACATGCCCAGCGCAGCTATCTGCGATATCGCCGGAAGATTGGCGGACTCCCCCGAAAACGCCCCGTCGAGGTCCACGACGTGGATCGCGTCGCTTCCCGCGTCCGCAAAGGATTTGGCGGCGTCGAGCGGGTTTTCAAAATACACGGTTTTGTCGTCGGCGTTGCCCATTTTAAGGCGCACGCACTTCCCGTCCTTTATGTCCACTGCCGGATATATTTTCATAAGGCTACTCGAAAACGGTTATCCTGAAACCTGTCATGCGGTTGCGCTGGTTTTCGTCCGCCTTGGCGCGCGGCAGAACGGAAATCGCGTCGGCGGAAGTCTGCGAGCTGCCGCCGAGCACCGTCGCGCCGCCCTCCTCCCCGCCGAGGACGAACTCCCCGACATTGCCGAGCAGGTCGAAAAATCCCTTGTCGTTCGCCTTCTTCGCCGCGACGGGATGTATGGAGCCACCGCTGTTGGAGCCGTTCCACGATATCGCGTCTATGTCCGCGTAGCGCAAATTGCCCACGGCCTCGACGAATTCCGATTCCGTCGGCAGCGACGCCTTCATTCCGAGAATCCAACCGAGGCGTTGGCAGAATGTCATCGCCTCCTGATAGGTGACCGACTCCGCGGGGTTGTCCTCCGACGACTGGTTGCGGCTCGGATTCTCCTGCATCACGAGCGAGTACAGCTTTTGCGTGACCTCCGTTTTGAGCATTTTCTTTCCGCCGGAGCCGGGATTTTTTTTGTTTAGGATGTCTATTTGTCATTCTTGGGAAATATCTGAATCTCCGCTATCTGCCTCATTGTAAAATTGAGGTAGCGCACGCGGATGAGATCCTCGGAAGTGATGTCGGAATTTCTCGGAAAATCATTGCGGAACTGCTCGACGCGGGCGACTAAGTTCGCCGACAGATCGGAGGCTTTCGCGATGTCGGAGGCGCGCACCGCCTCGGTGAACTCTTTATCGAGGGCGGAAATTTCGGCGGCGTATATGCGGCTTTTCGCCTCCGTCGAAAGGTTTGAATATTCCGAAAGCCTTTCCTCGGAAGCGTGTATGCTGCGAGGGAATAGCTCGTTTATGTCCTTTTGGCGGACGGCCGCCATCGCGTATTTGTCTGACGCCGCCGCGAATTCGCCCCTCTTCTGGAGCTCGCCCGCCTCGCCGAGCAGCTTTTCTATCTCGACTTTCAGGTCGGAGGATTTCAGAGAGTCGAGCTCGCCGCGCATGCGCTGTATGCGCATGTAGTCGTTGTAGCCGGAGGTCGGGAATTTTAGGCTTATGTCGCGGCTGATCTGCACCGCCCTTTCGTATTCGGCTACCGCCTCCTTCCAGTCGGATTTGGAGACGGCCTCTTTCGCGCGCTTCTCCGCGGCGAGGCTTTCCTCGTACATCGGGCGGACTTGCAGATTTTTTATCGCCTTGTCGATCTCGACTACTTTCGTGACGCTCTTGAAATCCGAGAGCCAGTAGCCGCGGTTGATTTTGTCCTGTATGTCGTAGGCCTGGCGGTAGAACCTGTCTGCGGCATCGGAGTCTCCGGACTCCTCCGCGGCGCGCGCGTTCTTTTCAAAATCCGCCACGAGGCGCGAAAGCGGTTCGGCCTCCACGTTGTGCAGGCGGGCGCGCAGGCGCGTGAGGCGGTCCATCGGAGCCCTGTCCGAGGAGGTCGCGCGCGCCTTTTCTATGTAAATTTCCTGGAGCCTTATCGCCTTGCGAAGCTTGTCCACCTCCGCGGCGGAGACGATCCCGACCGAGGCGGACTTCTCGAACTCCGACTCGAGCTCTTCGGACTCTTTGAGCAGCTGGGAACTTTCCACCGACGGATCTATGTATTCGGACGGAGCCTTTATCGACTTGCCGGGCGACATGAGCGTGAGAAAATAAAAGAAGCCGATTACCGCGGCGGCGGCGAGGATAACGAGCAATGTCTTGACAAGCTTCATCATAGTCGGAAAAGTCTTGCCGAAAGGCGCGCGCAAGTCAAACAGATACTTGGCAAGGCTTTCGTTTTCAACGCCAAACCGCGGATCTTACCGCGCCCCCCGCGGAGAAGAATCCGGCTGCTCGGGGGCTGCCGCCGATTCTCAATAGAGCGTCCTGTAAAAGCGCGCAACGCGCTTCGTGATGGAAGTCAGCGCCTGAGCCGGGGTTATGCCGAGGCGCCCGCAATATTCCTCTATCGGGATCTCGTCATTCCCGCACGGGCCCACGATGACGGCTTCGTCGCCCTCGCGCACGTCGGCGAGACCGCTCGCATCCACCGCGGCTTGATCCATCGAAACCCTGCCGATGACGGGAACGCGCGCGCCCCTTATGAGCACGGACATCCTTCCGCCGCCCTCGCGCGGCACGCCGTCGCCGTACCCCACCGAAAGCAGGGCTATTTTGGAGTCCCTTTCGAGCCTGAAAGTCCTGCCGTACCCGACTGTCGCGCCTTTGGGAAGGTCTTTTACAAGGCTGACGGAAGTCCTGAAAACGAGAACCCGCTCGGGCTCGAAGCCGCGCAAGATGGACTTTTCCGACGGCCTTATCCCGAAGAGCACGAGCCCCGCGCGCAGCGACCTGTCGAATTCGGGCGGCAGCGCGGATAGGTCGCAGACGTCGCCGTGGTGAATATAAACCGCCCTCGCCGCGGCTCCGAGCCTGCGAGCGGCGAATGAGAGAAATTCGACGTCTGGCTCCGAACCCTCGACGGGCGCGCCCGATCCCGCCCCCGGCAGGCAGAACGCCTCGAGCCTCAAAAACGGGGACTCCAAAATCTTTTCGAGCATTTCCGCGGCGTCGGCGCGCGA
The DNA here is from genome assembly GCA_905214995.1 of uncultured bacterium. Classification (GTDB taxonomy): domain Bacteria; phylum Verrucomicrobiota; class Verrucomicrobiia; order Opitutales; family Intestinicryptomonadaceae; genus Merdousia. The sequence goes on from CAJMOT010000139.1 coordinate 4,233, forward strand.
CGGCAGGGCGTCCCCGAAAACCGGAAGCCGCAAATGCACCGGAAGCGTCCTTCCGGCGGCTTTTGCCGCCGCCTCGAACCTCGACACCTCCTCGACTCCCGCGAGAACGGGAGTCAGGAGGTTCTCAAAATATGCGGGCTCCTCGCCGGGCAGCGACGAGCTCATCACTATTATCTTCCACCCCGGGCCGACCTCCCTGACGCGCGCGCCCTCTTCGGCGTTCGTCACGGCGAAGGCGTCTGCGCCGCTGAGCATGAGGCGCACGACTGCCGCCTCCACGCCGTAGCCGAAAGCGTCCGCCGAAAGAAGCGCAATATAGCCCTTCTCCCGCCCCATGAAATGCCTGAGTTTCCCGAGGTTCCTCTCCATTGCGCAGAGGTCTATGTGCACGGAGCACCTCAGATGCGCGCTTGAGCCTTCCATTTGGCGTACTCCCTTTTTGAAAGCGATTTCGGCTCCGAAGGAAACGCGCAAAGCTCAGCGAGCTCCGGATCCGCCAGAAGCGCGCGAGCGGCGGCCGACGCCGGAAGGTCGAGCCT
>CAJMOT010000140.1 GCA_905214995.1 uncultured bacterium
CCTTTGCGTTTGCCAAAAAGCGGATGGGGCCCCCCTCGGAGCTGTGTTCGAGCCTCATTTTGCGCGCGCCCTCCGGCCCGTCCGAGCCCGCCGCGTAGAACTCCAACCCGTCCGCGCCGCGCTCGGCCCAGCGCGCCAGTATCGGGTCAATGAACTTCCAGCCGGCCTCGAGCGCGTCCGAGCGCGCGTAGAGAGTGGCGTCGCCCGACATGGCGTCGAGCAGCAGGCGCTCGTACGCGTCGGGCAGGTTTGCGCCCGGTATGGAGGAATAGTTGAAATCCATAGAGACTTGCGCGACCTCGTACCCCGCCCCCGGGACTTTCAGCCCGAATTTGAGCCACACGCCCTCGTCGGGCTGTATGCGCAAAGTCAGCTTGTTGCACGACCTTCCCGAGCACTGCCCGACAAACATCTGCACCGGCGCGGACTTGAAGTTTATGACGACCTCCGACTTCCTCTCCGAAAGGCGCTTGCCCGTATAGAGGTAGAATGGGACTCCGCCCCAACGCCAATTTTCTATATGGAATTTGAGCGCGGCGAAAGTCTCCGTCAGCGAGTCCGCCGCGACGTTCTTTTCTGAGCGGTACGCCGCCATGCCGCCCGACGCGGCGTACTGCCCGCGCACCGTGCCGGAATCTATCGCCCTGGCGTCCATCGGGCGCAGGCATTCGAGAACTTTCGCAACTTCGTCGCGTATGGACTCCGCCCCGAAGGACGACGGGCACTCCATAGCCGCGAACGCCGCGAGGTTGAGCAGGTGGTTTTGAACCATGTCGCGCAGGGCGCCGGACTTCTCGTAGTACGCGCCCCTGTTTTCGACGCCGAGAGACTCCGAAACGGAAATCTCCACGGAGTCGATGTGGTCGCGGTTCCAGAGCGACTCGAAAATCTCGTTGGCAAACCGCAACACCAAAATGTTCTGGACAGTCTCCTTGCCGAGATAGTGATCTATGCGGTAGATTTCGCTCTCGTCGAAAACCGACTTCAGCTTGGCGTTTATCGCGCGCGCGCTTTCGAGGGAGGTTCCGAACGGCTTTTCGACGACCACCCGGCGAAATCCGCCGGAGGACGCGCTGAGCCCGCACTTTTCAAGACCCGAGGCTATGGGCGAAAACATCTCCGGCGGAACTCCGAAGTAAAACGTCATGTTGTCGGGAATCCCCGCGCGCGCGCGGACTTCCGCCGCGAACTCCGCGAGCCGCGAATATTCGGACGGGTTGTCGGTGTCGAAACTCGCATAGTTGACGAGCTCCATGAACGAGCCGAGCTTCTTGAAGTCGGCGGCGGAGGCGCGCGCGAACTTTTTTATATCCTCCGCGCGGGACCTCCTGTACTCTTCGGAGTCCATCGCCGTCCGCCCCGCCCCGATTATCGCGAAGTTCTCCGGCAGAAATCCGCCGCAGTGCAGCGCAAACAGCGCGGGCAGGAGCTTGCGCTTGGCGAGGTCCCCCGAAGCCCCGAATATTACCAATACCTGACCTGACGGATTTTCCATACGGCTCCCTCCGGCTTTTCCCTCGCGGAAATCTTGGCGCCCTCGGCAGCGGCCGCCTCCCAGTCGGTGTGGAAAAACTCCCCGCGGGGCTTGTCAACCCTCTCGTAGGTGTGCGCGCCGAAGAAGTCGCGCAGCCCCTGCACGAGGTTGGCGGGCGAGCTTATCTGGCGGAGGGAATCGAAGTACGACAGCGCCGACGAAAGGCACGGCGCGGGGACGCCCTCGAGCGCGCAAAACGCGCACGCGCGGCGCAAACTCGGCACGAGCAGCTTCACGCGGCTCTGAAAATACGGGGCGAAAATCATGTTGCGCGGGCTCCCCTTTTCGTAGGCGAGCGCGATGTTGTTGAGGAAATCCGACCTTATTATGCAGCCGTTTCTCCATATCTTGGCGATGCCCGCAAAATCGAGGTTCCACCCGTACTTTTCGGAGGCGGCGCGCATGAGAGAAAACCCCTGCGCGTACGCCAGCAGCTTGGCGGCAAACATTGCCTCGCGCAGAAGCTCCACGTTTATCGCGTGGGATTCGGCGTCGCCGAGATCCTCCGTATAGATTTCCGAAGCCTGCGCGCGGCTGTCGACGTCGGCGGACATGAAGCGCGCGTACACGGCGTCGGTGATGATTCCGAGCGGAACACCCTCGTCGAGCGCGGACATGACCGTCCACTTGCCCGTGCCCTTCTGGGCGGCGACGTCGAGAATGTCGTCAACTATGTACGCGCCCTGCGAGTCCTTCGCCATCAGAACCTTCGCCGTGATTTCCGTGAGATACCCCTTGAGATCCCCGAGATTCCAGTTTGCGAAGATCTCGGAAATGGAATCGTTGTCGAGGCGGTTGCAATTCTTGAGAATCGAATACGTCTCGGCGATGATCTGCATTTCGGCGTACTCTATGCCGTTGTGCACCATCTTGACGAAGTGCCCCGCCCCGCCCTCGCCGATCCAGCGGCAGCACGGGTCGCCGTCCGGCGCGCGCGCGGCTATCGCTTTGAGAGCCTTCTTGACCTTCGGCCACGCCTCGGGATTTCCCCCGGGCATTATGGACGGGCCTTTCAGCGCGCCCTCCTCGCCGCCCGATATGCCGCAGCCGACGAAGAGAATCCCCTTCCTGGCGAATTCGGCGACGCGGCGGGCGGTGTCGCGGAAATCGGAGTTTCCGCCGTCGATTATTATGTCGCCCTTTGCGAAATGCGGTTCGAGCCGGGCCGCCATCTCGTCAACGGCTTCGCCCGCCTTGACCATCAGTATCGCGATTCTCGGCCTTGCGAGCGACTTCGCGAACTCCGCGACATCCTCGGTGCCGAAGAAGTTTTTGCCCTTGCCGCGGCCCTCGAGAAACTTTTTCACGGCCGAATCCTTTTTGGAGTGCGGCCTGTTGTAGACGGATACGGCGAATCCCTTGTCTTCGAGATTGAGCGCGAGCGAAGCGCCCATCACGCCGAGACCAATTAAGCCTATGTCGGATTTTTTCATCATATTGACTGTAAATTCGGATTTTTAAAACCGCGCCGGAATGCCCCGCGCGCCCTGAAAAAGACACGCGGGGCGCGGGAAATGTTCGCGCGCCGGCGGAAGAGGGCTAATCCGCCTGCTTCGCTATCTGCTTTTGAGACTCCCAGACGACTTCGCCGCCGCTCGAGAGCGAGAGCATAAATATGTAGGTGACTTCCCTTACGCCGTCCACGCTCTCCCTGTCCTCTATGATTTTGCCCGTCATCACGAGCTTCGGCAGGGACACCTTTTTGTCGTTTATGAACGCCTCGTATTTCTCCTGCTCGCGCGAATAGGCGTCGGACGACACCACCCGCACGTTGCCCGAATTGTTGAGGGCTATCGTTATCTGGCGCGAAAGGAGGTCTGTCTCTATCGCCTGGCTCGTGCGGTTTACGATCCTGCCGACCGCCATTTTGACGGGCTTCGGCTTGAAAGAGTCGAGGCATCCGGACGAGAGCATGTCGTTCACAAGGGACGCCGCGGCCTCGTTCCAATCGGCCATGTTGATCTTGTTAACCGAGACGAGCGAGCGCGGGCCGCCGGCCTCTATGCGCCTCGCGGCGTCGGAAGAGCAACCGGAAACCGCTGCGGCGGCGAGCGCCGCCGCGACGGGAAGGATAAGAATTTTCATTTTTTTCATAAAATTCGCGGGCGAGTTTCATTATATATATCGGCGGCGGAAAGTTCAGTCGCGCACGTCCGGCATGAGCTTCAATTTAAAGTCCGCCACATTTTTGTTCGGAGCCACCGCGGAAATCGTTCTGCTCTCTCCGCCCTCGACGGGCAGGGTTATCCAGACGGAGTTCGGGGAGTTGGCCTGCATTCCGTCCGCGCCGAACCACTCGAACTTGTAGTTGACGTTCCGGTATGCGGAGGAGCGGTTGACTATCTCGGCCTGCACTTTCAGAAGCCCGCCGGGCGTGCGCGACTCGTTGACGCCGGCAACATAGGCGTAGTCGTCCACCGCGGAGTCGGTGACAATCCTCACGTCGTCAACCATTTTTCGGGAGGCCGCGGGTTCGGCGCGCTCGACGGTGTTGACGGTGTCGCACGCGCAAAGGGCCAAAGCCGCCGCGAAAATCAGAGCGTTTTTCATTTTTCCTTGAAGTTGAATTTTCTCACAAAGAGCGGGGATGCGCTTGAAATCTGTTTTGCGACGATAACGTTGACTCCCGAAGTGTCAACCGAAACCTTGCGCCCTCCGATTTCGACAATTCCGTCGCGCGGGGTGGGCAGCTTCGCCAAATAGACCGCTTTCGGCAGGGTCGTCCACGAGCGCAGGTCGGCGTCGTTCGTCGCGGTCTGGTACGCCGAGCCGGCTATCGCCACCAGAAGAAGGGCGGCGGAATTGTCGCGGACGGCGTACTGCGCCGCGAACTGCGCGCCGGCCTTCACAGCCGCCGACAGTATCGAGCGCGCCACGACAACCGGCAGCCCGTCCCTGAACTCGCGCGAGACGATTTCGTCCATATCGGCGATTTTGGCGAACTTCGCGGTTTTCCCCCCGCCGGAAAACGCCGGCGGGCGCACTCCGGAATCCGCCGGCTCGAGGTACGGGAAGTTGACGCCGACATGCGGCAGGGCGTCCGCAAATATGTAGAGCGGCAGATCCACCCTGAACTGCCTGCGGAGCGGCGCGCAACCCGCCTCGAATATCGCGTAGGTGAAGTCGCCCATGCCGGAAACGCGCCCGTCGGCGAACGCCTCGGCGCGGGCCGCGTCGGAGGCGGCGACGCAGTTTCCGCCCGGGAGCGACTG
>CAJMOT010000141.1 GCA_905214995.1 uncultured bacterium
TTCTTCCAGTGCCAGAAGGGGCTCGGAACTTCGTTTTCGCTCTCTATCGAAATCTTAGGCTCAGGCTTGTTAGGCGCATGGGTTCCGTCGCCGCGCCAGTTGGAGAAGTCGCCCGACGACAGGCCCTCCGGCAGAGGGAGGGCGCTTGCGAAAGCCTTTCTGGAATACACGGGAGCCGCCTTGATTCCTATGCGTTTTAAAAGTTCCGGCTTCTGTTCGAGAAACAGGACGGATAGCTTTCCGGAATTGACGCGCTCCGCGAGGGAATTTTTTTTCGCAAAGTCGAAAAATTCGCCGCCGAGGGCGTCGCGCGCCACAACCAGCACGTCCGCCCCGTCGAGGCCGGACGAGGCGGCGTCCGAGAATTTTATCCCGCAGGCGGATAGGATTTCCTCGCTCCCCTTGTCGGCGCCGAAGAGCGCGCAGCGCGCGCCGGCGGGCGCCGGCGTTTGGGCGAAGGATTTTATTTCAACCCTGTCGCGCGATTCGGGGAGGCCGTCCGCGGACGCCGCAAGCTCTATAAAATATTCGGCGTCTTTGCCGGTTTTAGGCAGCCTGAATTTTATCGGAATTTTCCCTATTTCCGCGGGGGCGAGCTTCAGCGTTTCCGAGCCCCGCGCGATTTCCCCGCCGGCGCCCGACGCGCTCCAAGAGATTTTTGCCGAGATTTCGCGGCGGGTGTCGTTTATCACGGTCGCCGTTTTCAACGCTTCTTCGCCTTCAAAAAAGTTTGCGGACTGGTCGGCGGGTTCGCTTTCCGTGCCGCTTATGAAAGCTTTGAATGGTTCGAGCGCGCCTTTGAGGGCGTCGCGGGCGGGCAGGGGCTTTTCGGGGTCAAACTCCGCAAGATACGGCATTTTTATCGCGTCGGGGTGCAGCCCGGAAGCCCTGAAATCCGACTGTTCCACTTTGTATTCTTTCGCGTCGTACCAGTCGCGCGGGTCGGACTGCGTGCGGTAGAGGTAAAACAGTTCGGCGAAGGGGGAAATTCCGGACATTCCGAAGCCGCGCCAATACTTTATCGTCTCCGATAGGAGTTGCGACTTCATCTTCTGCATGATTTCGGTGTCGCAGTACGCGCGTGAGTCGAGGCCGCGGGTGGAGAGCTCCGTTTGGGCGAATAGGTCGGCGTCGGGCATTTCGTAGGCGGCGTCGCCGAAATAGCGCGCGGCGTTCTCGTAGGCGAACAGTGGCTTGTGCCCGCCGAACCTGTCCATTCCGTAGTAGCTGTTTAGGTATGGGAAGGAAGTCTCTATTATGTGGAGCGGCTTTTTCCCGATTTTCGCCCACTCCTGCGGCCACGCGTTTTTCTCGGTCTGAGGCCACCAGCAGAAGTAGGCGTTGCTTGTTATTACCTCCCCGAAGTTGCCGCCCGCTTGGAAAAAGTACGGGCGGTCGGGGTCGTATTTGCGCATTATCTCGACGCCCTTCATGCAGACTTCCGCCTTGCGCTTTTTGTCGCCCGACGGCAGGTACCCGTCGGCCATTTTGAGTGGGTGGTAGTCGAGCCCGTAGCCGAGGAAATTCGTTGACAGAAAGTACATAACGTTGGACGGGCGGTTGCGCCATTTGCGTATTGCGGAGGCCATATATTTTTCGAGGTCGGCGCGCGTCTTGGGGTCGTTCCAAAGAGTGTAGGTTTTGGCGGTGACGCCCTTTAAGCAGACGAAGAGCAGCAGCCCCTCTTCGTCGCAGGCGCGTATGATATTTTTGAAGTGAGAGTCCTTCGCGTCGACGGGAAAGAGGCCGCGGGCGGAGTTGTATCCGAGCTCTTTGAGGGTGCGCGCGGTCTTTACGGCCTCGGCGTAAGTCGCGGTGCTGTTGCCCCAGGAGTCATGGTTGTAGAGATGGATTTTTTTGCCGTTTAATACGTAGTCTTTGCCGTCTATCTCAAAGGTCCTGAACCCGAATTTGAAGGGCTCGCATGAATCGACAATCTTTCCGCCGGCGTCCGCCAGCTCGAAGCGGCAGGCGTAGAGATAGGGGTTGTCAACGTCCCAGAGTTTCGCGTTTTCCCACTTGGCGGAGAACGCCGCCTGCTTTTCTTCGCCGGCGCCTATCTCGAACGGTTCGCTCTCGAGCTTTTCCGGAGCGTTTTCGCCCTCAACCGCGACTCGCAGGACGAGCTTTTTTGCGCTTCCCGTATTGTTTTTCACGAGGGCCTCAAAGGATATTTTGCCCTCTTTCACAAAGGTGCGCACGGCGGGAAATTCAATGCGCGTCTTGGGCTTTGCCTGCAAATAGACGTCGCCCTTAATGCCGCGCCAATTCCACCTTCCGCCCTCGTCCTCGAGGCGCACGGTGACGAAGTTCCAGTCCCCGTAGCGGATGTCGGCGGGCTGCAAGGCGGCCTCGTTGTCGAACCCGTCCGCGAAGCGCGCGATTTCCCTGCCGTTGAAATACACAGTAGCGTTTTGCGACGTTCCGAAGTCTTCGAACAACATCGAGACGTCCAAATCCCTCCACTTTTCGTCTATGACAAACGCGCGCTCGAGGACGGATTCGACGTATTCGTGCAGGGGCTTTCCGCCCATTTTAAACCTCTCGGGGAGCGCGGAGAGGTTTTTGTCGCGGAGGCGGAAAATCGCGTCGTTCTTGCCGTTTTCCCAGCCGCTGTACCTGCCGGGAACGGCGAGATAATACGGGCCGTCGTCTTTGGAGGCGGGCAGCGAAAACCTCCACAGGGCGTTCAGGACGATCTTTTCCCGCGCGGGGGTCTTGAAAGTTTCCGCGCCGGCGAAAGACCATATCGCCTTTTCGGAATCGCGGACTCCGCGTATTTTAAGCTTTGCCGAGCGCGCGGAGGCGGATTTTTTCGACGCCGACTTTCTGGCTTTCGAGAGGTCGGAGGGGGAAGCGAGGTCGGGGCACATTATGAGCTCGTCTATGACGCCCTCCGCCTGCGTTTTGGAATAGGTGTCGGAATCGGGGGTGTCGCCGAGGATTATCCTGCCGGGCCCCATGTCCGCGGGCGCGCTGAATGAAAGCTTTCCCTCGGCTTTTTCGCCGCCTATCGCGCCGTAAAACTCTTTGGAATTGAAGTCGAACCCGAAGCATATTCTCGAATATTCGCCCTTTTTAAGCAGGGAGGCGGGCAGGGAGAGCTTGTCGCCGCCCTCGCCGGAGGAGATTTTGAACGCGACTTCCTTCCCCTCTTTTACGATTTCAAATTTGAGCGAGCCCGACGCCCCCGCTGCGAGCCCGTGCGTGCCTTCGTCGCCCGCGCCGTCCCAGTCGGGCGCAAAATAGAAGAAAAGCGACTGCGCCTTTGACGCCATTCCCCCGATTTCCGCGAGGCGCGCGACGGCCTTGCGGTCGTATCCGTGCCGCGACATCTTTATGCCCTTGCCGAATTTTCCGCCCGTGAAAATCGTCTCGGCGGATTGGAAGGACGCGCCCGGCTGCGGGTCTATTTTGCCCTCAAACGGGACGTAGAGAAACGGTTCGAGCCGTTTTTTGCCGGGCGTAGAATTCATCGCCTCCGCGATTTCCGCGCGGGAGAGCGGGCGGTTGAAGATTTTGAATTCGTCTATTCCTCCGTCGAGCTGGTCGGACACGGAGTAGGTCATTGCGCCTATTTCGAGCTCCCGCTGGGTGGAGCCTATTTTCCCGCCGAGGTTGCGGTCGTAAACCGCCTCGTTGCCATTTATGAAAAGCCTCATTCCCGAGCCGTCGTAGACGAGGGCCGCGTGCGTCCATCTGCCCGCCGGGAAAGAGGCGTCGCTCACGGCGAGCCCCCTGTATTCGTTCTTTTCGTCCAGATATGTGGCGTTGAGCCTCCCCCACCTGTCAAACTGCAAGTAGACGTTGCCGGAATTCCACCCGAAGTTCGTCCTGAATACGGAGCGGTGTTGGTCGCCCTTTCTGATTTTGTCGGGGTTTACCCAGCAGCATACCGTCCAGCCGCTTTCCGGCATCGCGGAGCCCACGAAATACCAGAGGTCGCCCACGCCCGACTTCTGGCGGAAGGCGAGCGCGCCGCCGTATTTGCCCTCCGTCTTTTCCGGCGCGGGGCTCGGCGCTCTGGCGACTTTGGCGCCGTCGAGGGCGATGTCCGGCTCAAACCCTTCGTCGAACGAGGCGTAAAAGCGCAGGGGGCTTTCCTGTTGGGCGGAGAGCGTCGCGGACGAAAGCGCGAGCGTTGCGGAAAAAATTGCGGCCTGAAATTTCATAGTCGGCCAATTTCATATCTTTTCCTCGGGCATTTGCAAACACAAAAGGCGTTTTGACTTGCCAAAATGCGGCTTCGGCGCGAGATTTTCGGCATGTCGAAAATAAAAATCACGGCCAACGGCAGGGAGCGTCCCGCCGACGATTCCCAGACGGTCGCCGAGTTCATAGAGTCGCTCGGGATAAATCCGCGCCGGTGCGTCGTGGAGCACAATTCCAATGCGATGCGCTACGAGGAATTTTCCAAAGTCGCGCTCTCGGATGGCGACGTTTTGGAGGTCATGCAAATCGTGGCGGGAGGCTGATGGGCTCTTTTGAAAAATACGCCCGCCAGACGGCGCTCGCCGGATTCGGCGAGGAGGGGCAGAGGAGGCTCGCGGAATCCTCCGCCGCGGTCGTCGGGGCGGGGGGCGTGGGAAGCGGCGCGCTGCCGCTATTGGCGGCT
>CAJMOT010000142.1 GCA_905214995.1 uncultured bacterium
ACGCCGCCGTCCGCCGCGCGGCGGCGCGCCACCGAACGCTTCTCCGCCCCGTTCCATCGCCGCGTCAGAACCAAATCCCCGAAAAGGCGGCGTACAGCGCGGCGGTCGCCCCCAAAACCGCAATTCCCGCCATCCTGACACTCGGGCGCGATGCCAAATCCATATTGGGATTTACCGGCATGGCGACCTCCCGATCGAGAGGTTTGAGAACCGTGAGCGCGAACATCACAAGCAATGAGCATCCGAACGTTATGGCCATTCTGTTTAGAAAGGCTATGCCGCCGAAACCGAACTGCAATATGCCGTAAACGACGGGGCTTGCCACAATCCCGGCGACGCCGGCAAAGCGCGGCGTGCGGCTCGAAAACAGCCCGAAAAGAAACACCGCAAGAATCCCGGGAGACAGATACCCTTGAAACTCCTGTATAAACGTGAAGATTCCCCCGAAATTGGGATTCGCCAGCATGGGCGCCACGCTGCATCCGATCGCCGCAAACGCTAGGACGGACACGCGCCCCACAAAAACCATCCGCCTGTCGCCGGCCTCCGGATTTACGAATCTCTTGTATATGTCGATTGCGAATATCGTGCTCGCGGCGTTGAGCATTGCCGCAAGCGAACTTACAACCGCACCGAGAAGCGCCGCGAACACAAATCCGCGCAGCCCAAAACCGTCCGGAAGAACCCTGCTTATGAGCAATCCGAAAGCGGAATCGTACTTGTAGCCGTACAGCGCGGCCTTGGCGGGATTCTCCGACGCCACCCTCGCGTTCCACTCGTCGACCGACTTTTTCAGCTCCGGATTGGACTTCGCCCACCCCGCGTCGTACTCGAATTTGGTGTTCGCGAGAGCCCCGCTCTTTTTGGCGGCCAAGTAGCCGTTGTAGAGCTCGGCCGCCGCCTTTTCATCCACAACGGGCTTTTTTAGGCGGTTGCGGTCGAAGCGCGACGAGAAAAACCACGCCGCCTCTCTCGGCGAAAAGCTTTTGCCCTCCCTTTCCAGCGAGTCAAAATAGACCGCGGAATAGTTGCGGGCGTTCGACGCAAGTATGGAGGCGTCGCGAAGCGCGCCCTCCCTCTGGCTTTCCGAGAAGAGGTTGAAGGCCATTATGCCCGGAATTACGATTATGAACGGAGTCAAAAGCTTCAGCCCGGCCGCGAACATTATCCCCTTCTGCCCCTCCGCCAAACTCTTCGCCCCGAGGGTCCGCTGGATTATGTACTGGTTGAGCCCCCAATAGTAGAAATTCGGAATCCATAGTCCGACGACGAGAGCCGTCCACGGCAAAATGGAATCCGAAGCGGGAAGAAACATCGTCAGCTTGTCCGAATTCAGCGCAAAGAACTTTTTCAAGGCGCCCGCGTCCTTCAAACTCTCGATTGTCTCGGGCGCGATCTCGGAAGTCGTGGCTATCTCACCGGCGGGAACCGAGTCGAACATCGCAAACGCGAAGTATGTGATGAGCGCCCCGCCGATTATAAGCGACGCCCCTTGCAGAAGATCCGCCCACGCCGCGGCTTTCAGCCCGCCGGCGCAGACATACGCCGCGGCGACGCACCCTATGACCCAGCAGGCGGTCGTGAGATCGGCCTCAAAGGGAAGCCCTGACGAGCTTCCCAAAACCGTCTCCGAAACGGTCGCGCCGGAGTAAATCACGGCCGTTATATTCACACACACTAGCACCGCGAGCATCAGAAGCGACATCACCGTCCTCGAAACCGGATCAAAGCGGTATTCGAGAAACTGCGGCATTGTGTATATTCCGCTCTTGAGGAATTTCGGGAGAAAAAACCACCCCACAAAAACCAGAGCCACGGCGGCCATCCACTCGTAGCTGGCTATCGCCAACCCCGTGGGGCCCGCCGCGGCTCCGCTCTCCCCGACGAACTGCTCCGTCGAAATGTTCGCGGCTATGAGCGAAACGCCTATTATCCACCACGGCAACCCTCTGCCGGCAAGAAAATAGTCCTCGCTGCTCTCGCGCTTTTTCGGGCCGCCCTTTATCAGCCCGACGAGAATTACGGCTATTATGAAGAGCGCAAACACCGCCGTGTCGAGCGAAGCGCTTGTGGCATTTCCAAAAACGGCAAAATTTTTCATACAAAATATGGGATTGTCTTATGGTTGAGTCAGCCTGGCCTTCGGCGCCGGCGCACGGTCCTCGCGCGCCGGCGAGGGCCGGATTTCAGAAGCTCGCCCCGAACTGCGCGCCAAAAACGAAAGCGTCCGGAAGCTCCCCCCCCTTGTTGTTGTGGACGTACTGAACGCTCGGCTGCACGAAGAAGAACCGGTTGACCTGCGCTTTGTAATTCACCTCAAAAACCATCTCGTAAGAGTTCTTTCTCGGCTGCGGAAGTTTTTTGGAATATTTTCCGTAGGCCACTCCGAAGCACAAAACGTCGTCCGGGCGCGACGGAAACGGCGCATTGAAAAACGCGCCGCCGTTGGCGAAAAACGGCATTATCGCAAGATGCTCAGAAGGATCGCACTGCACCGCGCCCCAGAGGACTATGCCGCGCAGATCGCGGTAGGTTTCGCGAGCGTCGGCGCGCCTTATGGCGGCCGGATCGCTGCGGTCGGGGAACCCGAGATTCAATACCATATAGTCCGCCTGAAAATACGCCGTCTGGTTAAAATGCGAATATTTAGACGGGTCGTCCAGATGTCTCGCGCGGTACCAGTCCGCGACGAATCCGACCGACACGTTGCCGGGCGAACGGCCGCTGCCGTCGTGGTTGACGTTCCACCCCGCCTCCGCGTTGACATTGACCCCCAAAGCCTTTGTCATCGAAAAATCAAAGCCGTGGCGCAAATCCTGCTCGCGGGAATTTATCTGGTAGACCCCTGATTTGAAGTAGAAGCCGCGCCGGTTTTCTATCTCAAACATCGCGCCCCAAGCGCTTCCGGGATACGCCGAAAATCTCGTCTGCAAATAGACGCCTATCGGATTGCCGTCTATGGCGTTCGACATGTAGAGCCAATAGATCGGCTTGGTCATGAAATTGTCTCCGGCGGCGATGCGCCCGAATTTCAGCATCAGCGACGCGCACCCGTCCATAATGGGCGCGGAATACGACAGATACAGCGACTGCAAGTTGAGCGTCTGGCTGCCGAAATTCTGCTGAACGCTGAAAGCGTTTCCCACGCGGCGCCGCGACAGAGAATCGCCAAACCTCCACACCCATGCGTTCACGAGCGACCAGTTTTCGAGCGACTCTATTTTTGTCGCCTTGTAAAGGTCTATGCCAGCCCCGAATTGTACGGAGCTCGAAACGGCCGCCCCGCGCGAAAAGCCGCCCGAAACGTTGCCCGCAAAATTTCCGAGGTACGTCACGACCGGAACGATTCCGCACTCTTCAAGGCGGGTTCTCTCTCCGAACCAATCGGCCGTGGCGTACGGCCCGTAGAACCACTCGCCGAACGACATGCCCGTCAGCGCCCCGTAATATTCTTCGACGAGCGCGTTCGGCATTTCGTCGTCGGCGTCGTAGAGGTCGTTTGAAAAGTACTCGCGCGGCTGCGCGAGAGCCGTGCCCGAAATCGACATTCCAAATGCCGACAATAGCGTTATTATATTTTTTTTCATAGCAGTAGCATAGTTGTAGTTGCGTATTCCGGAGCGGCGGAATTTCCGACGCGCCATTTTCAAAGAACAAAAAGCGCGTTACGTCCGCCGCATACGGCGGAAAATAGCGCGCACGATAAAAAATGTGAGGGCCGTTGCGAACGTCCCTGCGGAAACATGTGCAATATCAATCAAATCGCCGCGGCTATCGGCGAAAACGAGCGAAACCGCAAGAAACGCCCCAAAACTCCCGACCGCGCAGCACGCAAGCGTTTTAAACGCTTCCGCACGGCGATATTTGCCGCAAAAGCGCGTTGGGAGACGGGCGGCGAGAGAAGCCTTTTCCGCTTCCGGAAGCGCGGATATTTCGTTTTTAGAAAGGCTGCCGCCTTCCGCCGGGTCCCCGACGCTCCGCGCAGCGGAGCCGCCGGCCGCAAGCCTGCGCGAAAAACCCCAAACGTTCCATTTCGATTCCGATGTCTCCATCGCCGTGAAATTCCGTATCGGCCGTTTGGAACGCCGGGCGCAGCCGATATCTGCGCCCGGCGCCTTTTTACACAAGGCCGATCGCCTTACCCCTAAGCGGCCGGCCGATTCGACTAGACAGATATCTATGCCGCTCTCCGAAAGCGGAGACATGCGGCAATAGCGAAAGCAAAAGCTCCAAACGCTGCGGCAACCGCGGCTGGCTCGGGAATCGACAAAACATTGATATTGAGATTTCCCGAATCAAAATTCAAATTCCAGTCTTCATTCGCGAGCCGGCGCCCGTTGTAATTCACAACGAGGGACTCTTCAAACGCCTCCACTATTCCGGCGTCGACGCCGCTGACAACGGTGAACGCATTGTTCCCCCCGTCAAAATCGCCCGTTATATTGACGGATATTTTACCGCCCTTGACATTGAAAGATCCGCCCGCATCCACTAATATGGGAGCCGCGATTCCAGCCTTGGACAGGTTAATTTCCAAGTTTCCGCCGTCTTCAAGGGAA
>CAJMOT010000143.1 GCA_905214995.1 uncultured bacterium
CCCGTGAGCGCGATGACAGCCGGACAAAAGCAGGCCGGCAGCAGGTGGCAAGAGGTGCGAAGAGGCGTGCACAGGATATGAAAAAAGGCCCCTTGCGGGGCCTGCGGGGTTGAAAATCTGCGGCTTTGCCATTATAACCACCTATCTTTCCACAAGATTTTAACGTCTGCGGTCGTGCCGCCCTCGACGATAATATCGTTCTCGCCCGGTTGGAGCTTGAAAAATGCGCTATCGTCGCTCACGCGGTCGATGATGTTCGCGCCGTTGAGCGTTACGGTCATGTGCTCCGTGTCGATAATAAGCTCGTCTCCGGCGACCATGTTCACGCCCTCAATTACCATAGTGACGGAGCCGTAGGTCGAAACGCCCGTACCGCTCGCCGTTGCTACGGCCTCCGCAAGCGCGGAGAAAAAGAGAGTGCGGATATAGTCGCCAACGCTCCCGGCCTCCGCCTCCGCAAGCGCGGAGGGGAGGAGGACGCGGACGAACACGCCGGACGCGGTAGCGACCGCCGCCGCCGAGCCGTCGAGGTATCGAATGATTTTCAGCGTCGCCGAGGTATCCGTCTCCGCGTTCGCCGTAGCGAGCCACTCGAACACAATGGACGTTGTTCGGTTGTACGTCGTCTTATTGTACGGAGTGCGGTTATACATTTGCTCGCCTCCTCGTTATGCCAAAGTGCAAACGATAGCCCCCGCCGATACCGTGATAGCGTCGCCGTTGAGTACGTTCTTGCTCCGGGTAAAGGAGCCGTACCAAAGCAAATTGCCCGCCGTCAGCGCGTCATAGATGCCCCAATAGGCCACCGTGCCGAGGTCTGCCGTCAGAGTACCGAAGTCAACGGGCGCGGAGTTGGAAACCTGTTCTTTGCCGGACACGAGGGACGGCGCGCTAAAGTTGATAATCTTTCTCGCGTATCCGCCGCCGGATACCTCCGTACCCGTTCCGCTCGCCGTCGGGTCGGTGAGGAAAAGAGCGAGGTAGTACGTCCCGCTCCGCAAGGACGTATTCAAGAGAGTGGATGCGTGGACGTTAGATAATGCGCTCATAGTAGAAACCTCCTAATTTTTTAATTTACCTTGAGCCGTGTTATCGTCAGCGTTTGGATATTACCGCGCGCCGTGATATAGATTAAGCCGTCCGTTTCCTGCGTCCCTCGGACGTTGACCGCCTCCGTGTGAGGCAGAGAGACGGATTTCACGTCCTGCTGATTGTAGCGCAAGGACTCGGCGAACGGCTTACATAAGAAACGTACCTCGCACGTCCCCGTAACGGCGATTTGCTCGATAGAGATACCGCCGACGATCTTTGCGGAGTACGCCTTTTCGGGCTCGTCGTCAAATACGAGCAAGCCCTCGCCGGAGAGCCATTCCGCCACGGCGCGCGCTCGCGTTCTCACGCCCGCGTAATGGTAGCCCTCGCCGACGAAAGCGACCGTGCATACGATTTCGCGGTTTTCGTAACCGTCCTCTATGTCGTATGTGCCGCTCTTGCCGGGTATCGTGTATTGCGTTACCCGTTTCGCGGGGAGGAGTGTTCGGTCTGTGGATTTGAACACGACTCCCATATCCCCGCTATGCTTGTTGTCGAAAATAAAACCCATGCTCACGCCATAGATACCCCCTTGCTCCGCGATTTCGATTTCTGCATATTGTAGAGCTCGCGGGAAATCTTCTTTACGTCCGCCTCCTCACGGACGACGAGCTCCGCGATATGAAAATGATTTACGACGTTTGTATCTCCGCCGCCGGAGGTCGTCGCACCGCCGCCGCGCCCGGTCAAGTCCGCCGGAACGGATGCGGAGACGGCCTCGACGGTCGCCTTTGCGGAAAAGCCCGTTTCGATTTCCCCGATAGAGCTTTTGAGCTTGTCGTTTACCGCCGCGAGCCCGGAGTCTACCTCGGCGAGCATTTCCTCGCCCATAGCTCCATAGGCTTTTACGGCCTTGCTCTTGTTCTTCTCGATGCCGACGACTGCGCCCTCGACGTTCATTTCGGACACCCACGCCATTTTTGTGCTCGGAGAGTGGATGCCGAAAAAGTCCGTAATGCCGTCCCAAATGGAGGAAATCCACCCGGACACTTTATCCCATAGCCACCCGGCGAGCGACTGGATGCCTTGCCACAAGCCCCGGACGAGGTTTTTACCGACCTCCGCGACCTGCGACACGCCCTCGCCGAGCGCGCTCACGATGCCGGTAATAATCTGCGGCATAGCGCGGACGATTTCGGCGATAATCTGCGGGAGGTTGGTAATGAGGGCAGTCAAGAGCTTTACGCCCGTCTCGATGATTTTCGGTATATTGTTCACGAGGGCGTTAATTACTGCCGTGATGATTTGCGGGAGCGCCTGTACTATCGTCAAAATGATTTGCGGGAGGTTGGTAATAAGCGCCGTCAAGAGCTTTACGCCCGCCTCTACGATTTCCGGCAAATGGTCGAGGAGCGTCGAGATAGTGCTCTCGATGATTTGCGGCAAAACCTCGCATATCGTCGTAATGATTTCCGGGAGGTTTTCCACAAGGGCGGTTAAAAGCTCGACTCCCGTCTCGATGATTTGCGGGATAGCGTCGAGGAGCGTCGTTACGAGGCTCTCGATAAGCTCCGGCAAAGCCTCGAGGAGTACCGGGATAGCCTCGAGAACGCCCTCCGCGAGCCCCTGTATGAGTTGGAGCGCCGCGTCGATAAGCAAGGGTATATTCTCGATAAGCGTCGATACAATGGTCGTCACCGTCTCCACCGCCGCCGGAATGAGCGTCGGTAGTGCCTCCGCGATACCCTGCACGAGCGTTGTAATGAACTGTGCCGCCGCCTCTACGACGAGCGGCAAAGCCTCGATAATGCCTTGTACGAGCGTTGTCACGAGCGAGGCCGCCGTGTTCATAAGCTCCGGGAGCACCGATGTAAACCCGCTCAAGAGCGCCTCAAAGAGCCCGACTCCCATTTCGAGGAGTTCCGGCAGGAGAGGCGCGATAGCGTCGAGGATGCCCTCTAATGCGTTCGGGACGGTTTTTGCGAGGTTTCTAACGACCGGCGTAATGTTCTTGACGACCGAATTAAAGGAGTTTACGACGTTATCGCATAGCTTGTCTATGTTCGCGTCTGCATCCCCGAGGCCGGTAATGAGGTTTTGAAACGAGGATTTCAGCATCCCGATAGAGCCGGAGATAGTCGCCTCCGCCTCTTTCGCGGTCGTCCCCGTGATACCCATTTCCGTTTGTACGACGTGAATTGCGTCGATAATGTCCGAGTAGCTCGAAATATCGTACTTTACGCCGGAGAGCTTCTCCGCGTCCTCGAGGAGCCTTTGCATTTCCTCTTTCGTACCGCCGTACCCGAGCTTGAGGTTATCGAGCATTGTATAGTTCTGCTTTGCAAAGCCGGAGTATGCGTTCTGAATGGAGGCCATGTCCGAGCCCATTTTGTTGGCGTTGTCGGACATATCCGTAATTGCCATGTTCGCATACTCGGCGGCTTTCTCCGTGTCTCCGCCGAGGGAGGAAATAAGGCTCGCAGAAAAGCCCGTCACGGTTTCCATGTACTCGTTGGCGGAAAGCCCGGCGGTCTTGTATGCGTCGTTCGCATACTCCATTACCTTACCGGAGCTATCCTTAAAGAGCGTCTCAACGCCGCCGACTAACTGCTCATAATCAGCGTATGCGCTGATAACCTCTTTCCCGAGCTTTATTGCCGCCGCCGCGAGTGCCGCCGTTGCCGCCGCCGCCGCTGTTCCGAGTGCGGTCGCGGCGGTCTTTACCTTGTCGAACTTCTTCCCGGCCTCCTCGGAGTCCTCTCCGGCCTTTTTGACCTCTTTCCCGTATTCGTCGATAGACTCGGCGCACCCGTCGGAGGATTTCGCGGCCTCGTCCATATAGGAGGCGTTTTTATCGAGTTCCGAGCCGAGCTTGTTAAGCTCCGCCTCGGCGTTATTTACCTGTGTTTGATAGGAATTGACGGAGCGAGTCGTAGACTCGTATCCTTTTTCAGCGGCGGAGAGCTCGCCCTTTGCCTTTTCGAGTTCCGCCGTGAGCTTGGCTTGCTCCTCTGTCGTGTCGCCTGTCTCGTCGCCGAGCGCGGCGAGAGTGGCCTCGCAACGCGAAATCTCGGATTGCGCGGAGGAGACTTTTTCGGCGTAGTCCGATTGAGCTTTTTTTGCTTTCTCGAGCTGTTCCGCCGCCGCCTTGACCTTTTCTTTCTGTTGGTCGTACATACGGGAGAGTACGTCGCCTTTCGCGCTCAAAGCCGCGTAGCTGTTCGCCTGTCCCGCGTATTGACTCTCTACGAGCTTTAATTCCGATTTAAGCGTTCCGAGGGCGGAGTTTATGTTTTTGAGAGACTCCTTGTATTCTTTTTCTCCGTCGATAGCGACTTTCGTTTTTATCTCACGGTTTGCCATTACACGCCCTCCTCGCCTCTGTTCTTACCGTGTGCGGATAGGTATAGCTCCCAAAGGTCGAAAACCTCTCCGGGAGCCATAAAAAGAGCCTCCGCCGGGGAGACTCCGCAAAGAAC
>CAJMOT010000144.1 GCA_905214995.1 uncultured bacterium
ACCAACATGCCTATATCCTGCGCAGCAGGGCGGAATCGCCCGCGGCTCCCCTGCCGAAAAGAAAGTTTTCGCCGGTGACGATTCCGCGCAGATTCGGGAATTTCTTCCTCAGAAAATCCGCGAATCCCTCCGGCGGCAGATCCGCAAAATCGCGGTCGAAGCGCTTGAAGAAAACCGCGCCGAGACCCGCCTCCAGAAAATGTCCGGCGCGCTGTTCGGGCGGGAATATCATGTCCGCGGGCGGGCGGCCCGTCGGAATCACCCGCGAAGGGTGGGGGTCGAAAGTCAGCGCGCCCGCGAGCGCGCCCGCCGCGCGCGCCGTCTTTTTCGCGCACTCCAAAACCTTGCGGTGGCCGAGGTGCAGCCCGTCGAATATTCCGACCGCCAGAACGCACGGCTCCGCAAAGCCGGCCATTTCGTCGATCCGCCAAACGCCGCGCATGGGACGCTAAAACGCAAAGCTCGGAACCGCCGAGCGCACGGGTATTAAAATTTTCTTTACGGCGCTCGGGTTCATCTGGGCGAGCTCGTCGAGCGTGACGGCGTCGGCGACGTCGAACTTGTCGCTCGAAACCCTGCGGAGGGCGGTCATGCGCGCGCCGCAGCCTATGCGCCTGCCGAGGTCGTGGCAGAGCGTGCGCACGTACGTGCCCTTGCTGCAAGAGAGCGCGAACCGCCCCTTCGGCCTGTCCCACGACAGAAGCTCGAAGCGCGAAACCCTGATGAAGCGCGGCTCGCGCGCGACCTCCCGCCCCTGGCGCGCGAGCTTGTATAGGGGGATTCCGCCGATTTTTTTGGCGGAAAACATCGGGGGAGTCTGGTATTGGTCGCCGATAAAGCGCGCCATGTGCTCTCGCAGGGAATCCTCCGTCAACCCTTCGGGGACGGGGGATTCGGCGACGACCTCGCCGTCGGAGTCGTGCGAGTCGGTCTCCACGCCGAGCTCGAACTCGCCCTCGTAGGTCTTGTCGAGGCTCATGAGGTACTGCGACGCCTTTGTCGCCTTTCCGACGAGCAGCACGAGCAGCCCCGTCGCGTTGGGGTCGAGCGTGCCCGCGTGGCCTATCGAGCGCATTTTCAGTATGCGGCGCGCCCTGTCCACCACGTCGTGCGACGTGCAGCCCGCCTCCTTGTCTATCAGCAGAATGCCCTCGAAGTCTGAAAGCTGTTGTTTTTGCATCTTTTATTTCTTTCGTGAATCGTATTCGCGCAGATGTTCGCCCACAATCCGGACAATTTTCTCCCTGAACGTTTCGAGCCTCTCGCCCTCGGCGCCGCGAGGTGCCCGCCGCCGCCGAAGCGCGCGGCGATTTCGTTGACGCGCATGTCGGGGGTCTTGGCGCGCAGGCTGCCCTTGACCCCGTTTGGCATCTGTTCGAGAAGCAGGGCGATTTCCACCCCGTCTATCGAGCGCGCGTAGTCCACGAGCCCGTCGCTGTCGGCCTTTTCGGAGCCGGTTTCCGCAAATATCCCCGCCTTCAAAACGCCCATGCACGCGCGGGAGTTTTCAAAGAGCTCGAGCGTCTCCAAAAACCTGCCGAGCAATTTCAACTTGCCCATCGTCTCGCGCTGGTAGAGCTCCACAGCCACACCCGCGGCTTCCGCGCCGCATTCAAGCAGACGGGCGGCGATTTCAAAAGTCGTCGGGCGCGTAGATGGGGTCGTGAATTGCCGCGTGTCGGCGGCTATCCCCATGTAGAGGCGTCCGGCGTTTTCGGGGGAAATTTCTAGGCCGGCGTCGAACGCCATTCCGGCGATGAGCTCCGCCGTCGCGCTCGCCGATGGGTCTATGGCGTTTATGCGCGCGGACGAATGGTTTGAAAAGTGGTGGTCTATGCAGCCGAGCGGCGACGGAAACCTTTCGCAAAGGCGCAGGTTTGTGCGCGCGTAGTCGGCGCAATCGACCGTCACGACCTCGAACGACCGGTCGTCAAACGCCCCGGCGTCGAGAAATTCGCGGCCGAACGCGAAGTTTTCGTAGAGGCGCGGAAGAGGGTTTTGGTTGACGCAGACAGCCTCCGCCGCGCCCGCGCCGGACAGTATGTCCGCGAGCGCAAACTGAGAAGCCGCGCAGTCTCCGTCGGGGCGCATGTGGCCCGCCACCGCGATTTTTTTGCCGCGGCAGGCGGCGAGAAGTTCGGAAAATGCCCCTTCGAGTTCCGGAAAAAATTTCTTCATTTGCGCTATCTGTTTCTTGTGCAAATCCGCGCGGCAAAACCGCGAAGGTTAACGCCGCCCGTCGCCCTCCCGATGCCCTTCGGCGTCGAGCCCGTCGATTACGGAAAGGATCTTCATGCCGCGCTCTATGGACGGGTCGTAGGCGAATTCGAGCTCCGGAGTGTACTTCAGAACCACGTTTTTGCCGAGCATTTTCCGCAGCTCGCCGCGCTTTGACATCAGGAATTTAGCGGCCTTCGCCGCCTCATCGCGCCCGCCGATGACGGAATAATATATGCGCGCCCTCTTCAAGTCGGGCGACACGTCGGCCTCGGTGAGCGTTATGCGCACCGCCTCCGCGCGCCACCTGCCGTGTATTATCCCGCTGAGCTCCCTCTTGACGAGCTCTCCGACCCTTATCTTGCGTTCGCCCATTTTTTCAATTCCGTAAAGCCGAATTCGCGCCGTAGACGATGCCGCGTCAGAGCTCCGGCCTGATCTCGAGTATCTCGAAGCACTCTATCACGTCACCGGGCTCGAAATCCGAGAAATTGTTGAGCGTTATGCCGCACTCGTAGCCGGCGCGAACCTCCGCGACGTCGTCCTTGAACCTCTTGATTTCGGCGACCCTGCCCTTGGAAATCTCCCTGCCTTTGCGGAACACGCGCGCAAACTTGCCGTTCTTGACGATTCCCTCGGTGACCATGCAGCCGGCGACCTTTCCGCCCTTGGAGATATTGAAGAGCTGCCTGACTTCCGCCGCGCCGAGCTTGTTCTCGCGCAGTTCGGGGTCGAGCAGGTTTTTCATGGCGTCCCTGACGGTGTTTATGAGCTCGTAAATTATGTTGTGGGAGACGATTTCCACGCCATTGTGCTTGGCGAGCCCCGCCACGCCGTTTTCCTGCTTGACGTTGAACGCCACAATCGACGCCCCCGCCGTCGCCGCCAAATCGACGTCGTTCTTGGTTATCTGTCCGACCGAATCCGCGATGACCTCGAGGCCCACCTTGTCGCTCTTGATGTCTTTGAGGCAGGCGACGAGCGCCTCAACCGTTCCGGAAACGTCGCTTTTTACGACGCATTTATACACTTTGTGGTCCTTGTTCTCAATGGCTGCCATGAGCTCCTCGATGCTCGCGGGCGGCGCTTCGACCTCGGCGGACTCGCGCAGCTTGCGCCGGCGCAAGGCCTCCTCGGTTATGCGCTTCGCCTCCCTGTCGTTCTCGGCGCGCTCGAACGCGTCCCCCGCTTCGGGGGCGCCCGTCCAGCCCATGACGAGCGCGGGAGTCGACGGGGAAGCCTCCTTCATGCGCCCGCCCCTGTCGTCCATAAGCGCGCGCACTTTGCACCAGTTTTCGCCGCAGACTATGACGTCGCCCGTCTTGAGCGTGCCCTGCCTTACTATTACGGTGGAAGTCGCGCCCCTGCCCTGCTCGAGCTGGCTTTCTATGATGACGCCCTCAACGGAGGCCTTCGGATTGGCTTTCAGCTCCATTATTTCCGCCTGCAACAGTACGAGCTCCAAAAGCTTGTCGATGTTTTCGCCTTTGAGGGCGGAAATCGGCGTGCACAGAACTTCGCCGCCCCAGTCCTCGGAGGTTATGCCGCGCTTCTGCATCTGCTGCTTCACGCGGTCGACATTCGCGCCCTTGGCGTCCATTTTGTTTATCGCCACAACTATCGGCACGCCCGCCTTCTGCGCGAAGCTCAGGGCCTCGTCGGTCTGCGGCATGAAGCCGTCGTCCGCCGCCACCACGAGAATCGCGATGTCGGTGACGTTCGCGCCCCTCTCGCGCATCTTGGAGAACGCCGCGTGCCCGGGCGTGTCGAGAAAAGTGATTTTTTTGCCGTTGCAGGACACCTGGTACGCCGCCGTGTGCTGCGTGATTCCGCCGGCCTCGCCCGCCACGACGTTGGTGTTGCGGATGGTGTCAAGCAAAGTGGTCTTGCCGTGGTCGACGTGGCCGAGTATGCAGACGATGGGCGGGCGCGGGACGTAGTTTTTGACGTCGTCCTCGGGCTTTTTGGCGGCCTCCTTTTTCTTGGGCTGCTGCTGTTCGCCCCTGTGCCTGATGTCGAGATCAAAGCCGTGCTTCTTGGCGATTACTATCGCTGTGGCGTCCTCGAGCGACTGGTTCATGGAGGCGAATATGCCCATGTCCATGAGCTCGGAAATGAGCCTGAACGGCTTCAAGTCCATCGCCTTTGCGAACTCGCGCACTATGATGGGAGCCTTGAGCTGGATTGTTTTAAATTCCCTCTTTTCCGCGGGCTGCTGCCGCGCGTCGGCGGGCTGCGGCGGGACGAGAGGGGCGGGAGACCTGCCGGGCATCGGAGGGACTAGCG
>CAJMOT010000145.1 GCA_905214995.1 uncultured bacterium
CGTTCTTTGCGGCAATCGGAATATTTTCCGCATATAAATTCGCCGCGCTGTTCCTAACGCAAACAGACATACTCTATTCCGACTACCGCAGCGGCGGCGGAAGGGGCGATATGCGCCGCTTCATGAAAAAACTGAAAATCAGAAGGGCAAAATGCGCCATACTTTCGTTAGCCTCATTCGCCGCCGCAATGTTTGCGGCGATATATTTTTAACGCAACAAAACCATCTCATTACGGCGAAGCCGCAGCGATTGCCGCAATGCTTGAACGCCGCGCGCACCGCAAACCTCCACGGAATGTTCATTAGTTTTTTCAAACTGTAAAGGATATAGGCGCATTGCGAAACAGCCGCCGCAATGGGGCTTGCCCTTTCGTATACCGGCGCGCTTTGTGCGCATAACGGGTTTTTGCGCATTTAAAATGTATCCCTGTTCCCGCATTCAACGGAACTGCGCCGCCGCATTGCGCCCGCGCCGCATCTGCCGCGCGGGAATACGCGCCTACCGCCGCAATGCGAACTTTTCCATTAGATAATTTTTAAGAATCAGCCCGTTGCGCTTTGCGCCGCACTCGCGCGCCGTTTTATATCCGCGTTTTTCAAAAAAGGGCCGCGCGGTAATTGAGACATGCGCATATATCCTGGCGCAGCCGGCGCGCCGCTCGAGCTCTCCGCAGAGCGCCGTGCCCGCCCCTCTGGACTGGAAATCTCCGCGGACGTATAGCCTGTCGAGATACCCGTCGGGCGCGATGTCGCCAAATCCGACTATTTCCCCCCTGAACTCGGCGACAAGCGACAAATGCGAGAGCAGCGACAGATTCCATTTTTCCCTGTCCTCGTTTCCGCCCGCCCATGCGTCCAATTCCTCCGGAGAATAGTCTTTGGCGTTGACGGAGTGGACGGTATCGCAGAACAGCCCGAGAATCTCCTCCAAATCTCCGGGCGCATATTCTCTTATAGAGAGCATTTTTCCAAAACGCAGGCGGCGCTTGCTATGCGCCGCGCGAAAAACCGCATACGAGGCGTACGGCCGCCTCCACGCACTTCTCGCACGGCGTCTTGTGGACCGTCTTTATCTCGCGGCAAAGCTGCGAGCCGACGGCCTCCGCGAATTTGGCGCGCACATCGTTTTCAGCGGAATCCGGGCAAAGTTTCAGCGCCGCGTGCAAAGAGCCGCACACGCCCCCGGGCGCTTTTCCCCCTCCGCACTTGGCGAGCTCCTCCAGCCCCGCCGAATCTTCGGGGCGAAACGCCGCGTAAACGGTCTGAGAACAGTTGTACGGCTTTCTGAATTTTGAAAGGGCGGCTTCTATTTTTTCGCTTTCCACAATAGACCTCCTATACGTTGGCGACGGCCTCGTTTTGAAGCTCGCAAATGCGGCTTATTCCGGCGCGCGCTAGCGACACCAGCTCCGCAAACTCCGCGTCCGCGAAAGTCGCCTCCTCGCCGCCCGCCTGAATTTCCACAAACCTGCCGGAACCCGTCATCACTATGTTGGCGTCGACGTCGGCGTCTTTGTCTTCCTCATAAGGCAAATCGAGCACCGCCCGCCCTCCGACAATCCCGACGCTCACGGCGGCCACGGAATCCGCAAAAGGGTCTTCCGAGATTTCGCCCGCCTCCAAAAGTTTCCTTACCGCGAGCTTCGCCGCGACATATGCGCCGCTTATAGAGGCTGTCCGCGTTCCCCCGTCGGCCCTTAGCACGTCGCAGTCTATCCATATCGTGATCCCCGGGATTTTCTCGAGATCCGCAACCGCCCTGAGCGAACGCCCTATCAGCCGCTGGATTTCCACCGACCTGCCGTCTGGCTTTCCGGCGGAAACCGCGCGCTGTTTGCGCGCAAGCGTGGAGTACGGCAGCATCGAGTACTCCGCGCTAAGCCAGCCCTTCGGGGGGACGAGGGAATTCATCCACGCGGGCACCCGCCTCTCGACGGTGGCGGCGCATATCACCTTTGTGTTCCCAAAGGACGCGAGCGCGGAACCCGCCGCGTTGGGCGCGATGCCCGGCTCGAATTTTATCTCCCGCAATTCGTCCGGCGCCCTGCCGTCAAACCGCAATTTCATTTCGTAGGAATTCTCCATTTGGCGAAAAAGTTTGAACAATCCGCAAATATTCGCCATAAAAAAATTCGCGCAATCGCAGAACGCGCGCCCGCAAACAGTGTCTTACTAAGAAAGGCGAAATACCATGCACTCGATACAATACCAAAACGCGGCGTCCCTCGCGTCGGAACGCTCCGAATTTATAAGAAAAGTCTACATGAACCTCGCGCTCGGCTTTGCGGGATTCATCGCGCTGGAGGCGTTTTTGGTCTCCTGGCAGCCCGCGGTCGACCTCGCGCAGAAGATGGTTTCCGGCAACAACTGGCTGATAACGCTGCTGGCGTTCATGGGAGTATCGTGGCTTGCGAATTCGTGGGCCATAACGGGAGCGACGCTCGGCAAACAGTACGCCGGTTTCGCACTCTACATAATCGCGGAGGCTGTAATATTCCTGCCGCTGATAATTTTTGCGAACTCTTTTGCGCCCGACACGATCCCGCAGGCAGGCATAATAACGGCGGCTCTCACCGCGGGAATCAGCGCATACGCGTTTTTTTCCAAGAAAGATTTTTCCTTCATGGGGTCGTTTCTGACCATAGCGTCGTTTGTGGCGCTCGGCATAATCGCGTGCGCGATACTGTTCGGAATCCAGCTCGGACTGTGGTTTTCAGCGGCGATGATAGTTTTCGCGGGGCTCGTCATACTCTACCAGACGAGCGTCATGATAAGGCGCTACCGCAACGACCAGTACGTCGCCGCCGCCCTCGGACTGTTCGCCGCAATCGCCCTGATGTTCTGGTATATCCTCCAATTCCTAATATCCTCCCGCCGTTAACCAATGTCGGCGCAAACGAACGCATAAAACGCCGCCGGCGCGAAGCGCACTTCCATTGAAGGGGCACAAGCTCATTACGGCGATTGCTTTGCATAGGGCTATCCCCACTCTTCCGGAGTTCGTTCCCCCCAAAAAAACCAGCTTCCCCGATTTGGCGCAATGAAAGCGAAAGCTTATTTTATCCGAAACGTAGCGAGGTTATAAAATAAGGCTTTCGGGAAGGATAATATGCGTTGGCATTTTATTCGGATATTATACAAACTCCATATACGGAAGTTTTAGGGGTAGGCGCATTGGCTTTGCCGATCGCCAGGTGGCTTGCCCCCTCTGCGGCAGGCGCGCACCGCGCCCGCGTAGCGCAACCAAGCAAGCTAATCCATTTTGGATGAAGTGCGAGGGCGGGCGGCTGTGTCGCTTCCATTGAAGGGGCTGACACCCTTACGAAGATTCGCTTAGCCAATGCTTCTATCCCCTTCCCGTTCCCCGCAAAAAAACGAACCTCTCATGAGAGGTTCGTCAGCACTTCCGAAGTTCGCTCCATAAAACCAAAGGTTCCCGATTTGGCGCAATGATTTTGGATGCGGGGCAAGTATAAGAAAGCCTTTAAGGGCGCGTGGCGTATTAAACATACGCGAGCGGTCTTAAAGGCTTTCTTAACGCAGCACCGCGCCAAAAGCATTCGCCAAATCAGTAGGGGGAATCGGGCTTGAAATGTTTTGGATAACGCGCCTTCAATTCCTTGCGCACCTCCGCCCACGACGTTTTCCAAAACTCTTCGAGGTTGGAGGTCGTCTGGACGGGCCGGCCGTTGGGCGCCAAAATTTCGAAAGTCGGGGCGATTTTTCCGCCGCATATCGAGACGCTTTTGGGGTTGAAGGAAAAGAGGTCTTTGAAGGACGCGGAAATAACGGCGCGGCGCGCGGAGGCGTCGTAGCGTATGGCCGCAGGGCGGCGGCGCGGCGATATCTCGACCGACTTCGGGGCGGCGTACTTTAAAAACGCCTGCTGCTCGGGCGACAGCCAGTCGCGCAGGGCGGAAAGGGCGTCGAGATTTTTTACCTGCGAGATTGAATTTGAGCCCCAGCACATCTGCAAAAATATCTCGCGCAGGGCGGCGGCGTCGATTGGGGCGATTCCGCTCTCCGGGCAGACTGCCGCGACAAAGTTTACGCGCTCCATAAACGCCTTTGCGGAGTCGTCAAAGCTCTTTAAAATTGCGGGGTTTTCGAAAATTTTTTCGACGAGAATCCGCGCGGCGGCGTCTTTCGGCGGTTCGGCGCCGGCGTTTTCGGAAACGGTAAAATCGCGGAATTTGACAAGCTCAACGCACGCTACGCGCTTTTGGCGCTCGTCGAAGCGCACGACAGTCTCGGAGGAAAAGTCCCCCGGGAACATCTCGCGCAAATATTCCGCCTTAATGGGCGTTATCATTGACGCCATTATTGACACGCCCTGCGCTCCGCCGCGCCGCTCCTGCAAATCGAGCGCGACGAACAGATCGTCCGCGTACATGCGCGATTCCCTGCATATTTCGCCCTTTGCGCCCGCGGCGAGCGCGCACG
>CAJMOT010000146.1 GCA_905214995.1 uncultured bacterium
CCGCCGCTATAGCGAGATGCCCGCCCGCGCTGTCGCCGCAGAGCGAAATTTTGCCGCCCGCGATTCCGAGGCGCCTCGAATTTTCGCGCGCCCACGCGAGGGCGTCCAGTACGTCATGGAGCGCGGCGGGGTGGGGAAATTCGGGGGAGAGCCTGTATTCGGGCGCGATTACCGCAAAGTCGCGCGCCAGGTCGGAGCAGACTTTTGCGCAGGTTTCTATCGCGCCTATCGTCCAGCCTCCGCCGTGGAGGTATATCACCGCCGGTTTCGGGTTCCGCGCGCCGGAATTGTACACCCTCACCCTCATGCGCCCGCCGCCGCGCAGCGGCGCGCTTTCCTCAAAAAACTCCGCTCCGGAGATTTTTTCGGAGTTTGCTATCCTCTGGGCGCGGATAAGGTTCAGCATCCGCGAATTTCCATTTGCGGCTCCGGATATGGCGCGCGCTATGAGCTCTCCGCCGCGCTTCGGGAATTTCTCCAGAAACGCCGCGACCTCCGGTTTTAGCGGGCATTCGGACGGGGCTTCTACCGAAAAATATTTTTCGCTTTCCATTTTTTTCTCCAATAAACGGGCAAACCCGCCCGCTGAAAAACGGGCGGGCAGCCTTTCCGTTTTGCCGAAACCCTTTTGCGCGGTTCCGGCGGAAGTTCATGGCATTTCAGTTTGTCATTCCGCAGAGTCCGGCGCGGCGGCGGAATCCTCGGAGGATATGTCGTCGTCCTTTGCGTCGATTATGCGGCAGATTCCAATGAGCTTGTCGCCCTCGGCGAGGTTGATGAGGCGCACGCCCTGCGTCGTCCGCCCGATTATGCGGACGTCCTTGACGGGAGAGCGCACCGCCTGGCCGCCCTGCGTGAACATCATGATTTCGTCGTCGTCTCTGACCGAGAGCGCGCCGGCGACCCCGTGGGTCTTGATGGCGATCACTCCCGAACCGCCGCGGTTTTGCAGGCGGTATTCGTCGTAGGAGGTGCGCTTGCCCTGTCCCATTTCGCCCGCTATCAGCAGCGTGGAGTTGGGATCTACCACGACTATCGCCTTCACGCAGTCGTTTTCTTTTTTGAGCGTGACCCCCCTCACGCCGCGCGTGGCGCGCCCTTGCGCGCGCAGGTCGCTCTCGTTGAAGCGTATCGACATGCCGGCGTAGGTGACGAGTATGACGTTGGCGTCGTTTTCGGCGAGAACCACCCCTATGAGGTCGTCGCCATCGTCGAGCGTTATGCCGATTATCCCGCCCTTGCGGCAGTTTTTGTACTCCGAGAGGATCGTCTTTTTGACGACGCCGTTTTTGGTCGCCATTATGAGCGAATGGTGTGCGTCGTCGAGGTTTTTGACGCATATCATGGCGGCGACTTTTTCGTCGGGTTGGAGCGCGAGGACGTTCTTTATGGAACGCCCCTTCGAAGTGCGCGTGCCCTCGGGGATCTCGTAGACCTTTTCGACGTAGACGCGGCCGTTGTTCATGAAGAACATTATGTAGTCGTGCGTGGAGGCGGTGAAGATGTGCTCGATGAAGTCTTCGTCGTACTGCCCGCTGCCGATTACGCCCTTGCCGCCGCGCTTCTGCGAGCGGTAGGCGCTTACGCTCGTGCGCTTGATGAACCCGTTGTGGGAGACGGAAATTATGCAGCCTTCGTTTGCGATAACGTCCTCCATTCTGAATTCGCCCTCGGCGGCCATGAACTGCGTCTTGCGCGGCGAGGGGTATTTTTCGCGCATTTCGACGAGCTCTTTCTTTATGACGGACAGTAGCTTTTTCTCGTTTTTGAGTATGGAGTTGTACTCCTCGATGAGGCGCATGAGCTCCATGTACTCGTTTTCGATTTTCTCGCGTTCAAGTCCCGTCAGCTGGTGCAGGCGCAGGTCGAGAATCGCGTTCGCCTGCCGCTCGGTGAGGGGGTATTTCGCCATGAGGGAGGTTCTCGCCTCGTCGCGGTCTTTCGACGCCCTGATGATTTTGATGAAGTCGTCGAGGTTGTTGAGCGCGATTTTATATCCCTCGAGAATGTGGGCGCGGTCTTCTGCCTTGCGCAGCAGGTAGCAGGTGCGGCGGTAGACGACCTCGCGGCGGTGCTCGATGTAGCATTCGAGCATTTCGCGGATGTTCATGAGCTTGGGCTTGCGCTTGTCGAGCGCAAGCAGTATCACGCCGAACGACGATTCGAGCTGCGTGTGCTTGAAGAGCTTGTTGAGAACCACCCTCGGCGATTCCCCGCGCTTGAGCTCCACTACGACCCTCGTGTTTTCGTCGGACTCGTTGCGTATGTCGCTGACTTCGGTGAGAACCTTGTCCGCCACGAGCTGGGCGATGTTCTCCACGAGCGAGTTTCTGTTGACGTTGTAGGGGATTTCCGTGATGACGATCTGCTCCTTGCCGTTTTTGAGCTCTTCGACGCTCGCGACCCCGCGGGTTTTGACGATTCCGCGGCCGGTCTTCATGTAGCTGTCTATTCCGCCCCTGCCGACGATGACGCCGCCCGTCGGGAAGTCGGGGCCCTTGATGGCCTTTTGCAGCTCCTCGAACGGCGTCGAGGGGTTGTCTATTAGCATGCAGATTCCGTCTATGAGCTCGCCGAGGTTGTGCGGCGGTATGTTGGTCGTCATGCCGACGGCGATGCCCGTCGAGCCGTTCATCAACAGGGTGGGCAGGGCGGACGGGAGGACGACGGGCTCGGTGGTGGTCTCCTTATAGTTGGGCATGAAGTCCACCGTGTCGCTGTCGATGTCCATCAGGAGGTCTTCGGCGATTTCGGCGAGCTTGCACTCCGTGTACCTGTACGCGGCGGGGCTGTCGCCCTCTATGGAGCCGAAGTTGCCCTGCGGCATAACGAGCGGATAGCGCATGACCCAGTCCTGCGCCAGGCGCGTCAGGGTGTCGTAAACGGACGAGTCCCCGTGCGGGTGGTAGTTTTTGAGGACTTCCCCCACGACGCCCGCGCACTTGTCGAACGCGCGGTTGTGCAGAAGCCCCTCGCGCAGCATGGCGTATAGCACGCGCCGCTGGACGGGTTTGAGGCCGTCGCGCACGTCGGGGAGGGCGCGGGAAATGATGACGGACATCGAGTAGTCGATGTACGCGCTCTGCATTATCTGGGTAATGCTCGAATTTATTATGGTTTCGTTTTCGGTGTACATTGCGCTGAAATTTTATCCGTTAGATGTCGAGATATGAGGCGTTGAGGGCGTTGTCTTCTATGAACGCGCGGCGTATCGGGACGTCCTCGCCCATCAGCATGGAGAAAGTGGCGTCGGCCTCCGCCGCGTCGTCGATGGAGACTTTGAGGAACGAGCGCTTGTTGGGGTCCATCGTAGTTTCGTAGAGCTGCTTTGCGTTCATCTCTCCGAGCCCCTTGTAGCGCTGGATGCTCAGGCCCCTCCTGCCGAGCTCGCGGATTTTGGAGACGAGCTCGAGTATGCTGTTGAGCGGGTGCTCGTTTTTCTTGTCGGGGCCGAGGGTTTCGGTGAGGATGTAGCGCGGCTCCTCCGTCGGCGTGAAAGACTTCACCACAAGCCCGACTTTCGCGAACTCCGCGAGGATTTTTTCGATTTGGTGCGCCTCGTAGATTTCGTAGACGTTTATTCGCTGCTGGACTTTGTTGCCGAGCTCGTCGACGATTTCGCGGATCGTGCTGCCCTCGAAGATGTCCTCCGGATTGCCGTATTCCACGAAGAATTTTGAGCGCTCGTCCTCGTCGAATATGTATTTGAACTCCTCCTTGTTGCCTGTTCTGACGCGGGCGATGTACTTGGGCAGCCTGCCGTCGCGGTTGGTGTCCAGATACGTCGCGAGCGCGCAGGCGTATCGCGTCACCCCGTGCCCGAGGGTTTCGAGGCGCGAGAGCATCTCGACTATTTTGTCGATTTTCTGCGTCGGAAATTCAAAGCCGTCGCGCACGCGAGTGAGGGTGACGTCCTCGGAGCCGAGGCTCAGGAGTATCTTATTGAGCTCGGCGTCGTTCATTACGTACTGCTCGCGCTTCTTGCGCTTGATTTTGTAGAGGGGGGGCTGCGCGATGTACACGTAGCCGTTTTCTATCAACCCGCGCATCTGGCGGAAGAAGAACGTCAGCAGGAGGGTTCTGATGTGCGAGCCGTCCACGTCGGCGTCGGTCATGATGACGACTTTGTGGTAGCGGGCCTTTGTCACGTCGAACGCGCCCTCGCCGGATTCGCCTATGCCAGTGCCGCACGCGGTGATGATGGTGCGGATTTCATTGTTGTTTAGAACCTTGTCGAGGCGCGCCTTTTCCACGTTCAGAAGCTTGCCCCTGATGGGCAGAATGGCCTGGTATTTTCTGTCGCGCCCCATTTTTGCGGAGCCGCCGGCGGAGTCGCCCTCCACGATATAGAGCTCGCAGAGGGAGGGGTCTTTTTCGGAGCAGTCGGCGAGCTTTCCGGGCAATCCCCCCGCCGAAAGCGCCGTCTTGCGG
>CAJMOT010000147.1 GCA_905214995.1 uncultured bacterium
CGGCTACTACAAGACGGAACGCGGCTACCACAAGCGTTCTCTGAACTCCAACGGCGGGTGGAACAAGACTTCGGCTCTCTCGTTTCTGAATATGCCGATACTCTCCTACGCCGGCGAAATCCGCAGCGCCGCCCTGCTCATTCACGGCGAAAAGGCGCACTCGCGCTATTTCAGCGAGGACGCCTTCAAAAAGCTCAGCGGCGACAACAAGGAGCTCATGATAATTCCGGGCGCAAACCACGTAGACCTGTACGACAACCGCGCGGGCGCAATCCCGTTCGACAAAATCGAAAGCTTCTTCCGCGAATATTTGAAGTGAAAAAGCCATGGAAACAGCAAATCTTGAAACCCGCGAGAGCGAGCTCGAAAAAATGCTCGCCGGAAAAGAATACGACAGCCGCGATCCCGTTCTGCTCGGAATGCGCCGGCAAACGCGCGCGAATTTGAACAGGTACAACTCCGACCCGACGCCCGAAAATCTCGCGGCGGTTCTCGGGTACGAGCCCGAAAATCTGGCCGTCGTCCCCCCGTTCCAGTGCGAATACGGGCGCAACCTGAAATTCGGCAAAAACGTATTCGTCAACTTCAATTTCAGCGCGCTCACCGGCGCAATCGTCGAAGTTGGCGACAACTGCCTTATAGGCCCGAACGTCGGCATCTACACGGCCATGCACCCGCTGGATCCCGAGAGGCGCAAGGCGGGCGTGAATTTCTCCAAGCCGGTAAAAATAGGCGCAAACTGCTGGCTCGGCGCGGGCGTCATAGTGCTGCCCGGAGTCGAAATCGGAGAGGGCTGCACGATTGGCGCCGGAAGCGTCGTGACGCGCGACATTCCGCCGCGATGCGTCGCCGCCGGCAATCCGTGCAAAATTTTAAAGCGTTTGGACTCCCGACTGGAAACGGAAAACTCGGAGAAAGGGATTGCAAAATGAAAAACACAATAAACCGCAGAAACTTTTTAAGAAACGCCGCCCTAGCCGGCGCGGCGATTTCGGCGGCATCGGCAGCCAAAGGAAAGAATATGGAAAATTCCCAAAAAACGGGCCGCGCCCGCGGCGGCGCGCCCATAATGGAAAAGCGCCGGACTCTCGGCAGCGGGAAAGCGGCCATGGAGGTTTCGGCAATGGGGCTCGGATGCATGGGCATGAGCGCAAACCACGGGCTTCCGCGCGACAAAAAGGCGATGGCAAACCTCATCGCGGAAGCCGTGGATTTGGGAGTGGACTTTTTCGACACGGCGGAAATCTACGGCCCGCACACGAACGAGGAATTGGTCGGCGAAGCCCTCGCCCCCTACCGCGACCGCGTGCGCATAGGCAGCAAATTCGGCCTATACTACCCCGGCGGAAAACAGGTTGAGGACGCCCGCCCCGAGACCGTGAGAAAGGCGGTGGAAGCGTCCCTAAAACGGCTCAAAACCGACCGAATCGACATCTGCTACCAGCACCGCATAGACAATAAAGTCCCGATAGAGGATGTCGCCGGAACCATGCGCGAGCTCGCCGCCGAGGGGAAAATCGTCCACTGGGGAATGAGCGAGCCAAATGCGGAAACCATACGGCGCGCCCACCGCGAATTTCCGGTGACGGCGGTGGAAAACCAGTACGCCCTGACATTTCGCCGGCACGAAGAGGAGACATTCAAGGCCGTCGAGGAGCTGGGAATCGGATTCGTGGCGTACAGCCCGCTCGACAGGGGATACCTCGCGGGAGAAATGGACGCAAACACGCGCTTCGACCCCAAGACGGACATGCGCGCGAACTTCCCGAGACTAAGCCCCGAAGCGATGGGGAAGAACAGGATATTCATAGATTTTCTGGACGAAATAGGCAGAAAAAGGCGCGCGAGCTGCGCGCAGGTCGCCCTCGCGTGGGTTCTGGCGCAAAAGCCGTGGATAGTCCCGATTCCGGAGACGACGCGTCGCGCCCATCTGCTTGAAAACCTGCGCGCTCCGGATATTGAATTTTCTCCGGAGGAAATGTCGGAAATAAACGCGCGCCTGTCGCAAATGGTTCCCGTCGGCGAGCGGTACGCGCCCGGAAGCGACGCGGCAAGGAGCGTATACAACCTCATTTAACCGGACAAGGCGCAGCATATGAAAAAGGAAAAAGCGTTTTTCAAAAACGGGAATTTTAAAGTCGCCGGAATACTGTTTTTCCCCGACGATTTCGACCCGTCGAAAAAATATCCCGCCCTGGTGGCGACACACCCGGGCGGCGGAGTGAAGGAACAGGTTTCGAGCCTCTACGGAGGAAAATTGGCGGATCGGGGATATGTCGTGCTGGCTTTCGACGCCTCGCACCAGGGAGAGAGCGGAGGAGAGCCGAGATTTCTCGAAGATCCGTTCGCAAGGGTGGAAGACATCAGGTGCGCGATAGATTTTCTCGTAACCCTTCCCTATGTTGACGAAGAGAGAATCGGGGCGTTCGGCGTGTGCGCCGGCGGGGGATACTCCGTCAGCGCGGCGCAGACAGAGCACAGGATAAAGGCGGTGGCGGGAATCAGCGCATGGGATGTCGGCGACAGTTCGAGAAACGGCGTCGGCAGGATTTTCACCGAAGAGGACACCCAAAAGCTTCTCGACGAAGTGGCGAGGCAACGCACGCGCGAAGCCCGCGGAGAACCCCCTCTGTACGTCGGCTACGTTCCGAACAGCGCGGACGAATTTACGGACGAAACCCCCGCAATACAAAGGGAGGCTTGCGAGTATTACAGGACTCCGCGCGCCGCCCATCCCAACTCTCCAAATAAAATGCTCTTTACCAGCTGGGGAGAGCTCGCCGCTTTCGACGCGTTCGCGCACGCGGATCTCATATCTCCGCGCCCGCTGCTGTTGATAGTTGGCAGCGAAGCCGACACGATTTATTTCAGCGAAACCGCCTACGAAAAGGCGCGAGAGCCCAAAGAGATGTTTTTCGTAAAAGGCGCCACGCACGTGGATCTCTACGACCGCGAGCCGTATGTGGCGCAAGTTTGCGGAAAGCTCTCGGAATTTTTCGGAAAGGCGCTCAAAGGCGAATCCGCCGGGAATTGAATTTTCCCGCGGCCTTCCGGCGGGCTCGGCGCGCGCGGGGATTTTTTTGGAATCCGAAAAAAATTCGCTTGACTGGCGCCCGCCAAGAAACATTTTCGTCAAAAAAATCATGAAAGCCGAAATTCAAAAAACGTTTTTCGAGAATCCGCCCGCGGCGCGCGCGGGAGCTTTCGGCGCGCCCGCCTGCGGCTTCGGCTTTTGCTTTTACTTTTTTGAACGCGCATATCCGGCTCCGATAGGCGCGCTTTGACGCGCATTTGACTTTAAAATCAAAACCCCGGGAGCCGGAAAGCTCTCGGGGTTTTTCGTTTCACAAACGCAACCGCAAAAGACAATGAACTCCGAAAATCCAAACGAAGACGCCCCGATGAAGATCGAGGGGGCAAAAAACAGCAGGGCGAAAATAATCGACTGCACCATACGCGACGGCGGACTGATGAATTCAAGCAGGTTCTCCGACAAAACCGTGCGCGCCGTCTACGACTGCTGCGCCGACTCCGGCGCGGAATACATGGAGATCGGGTTTAAGAACTCGAAAAGGATATTCTCGCCCGCCGAGTACGGGGTGTGGAGATTCTGCGACGAGGGCGACATCGCCCGCATAATAGGCGGCCGCCCCAGAAATGTGAAGCTCTCCGTGATGGCGGACGCCGGAAAATCGGACTACAAAACGGACATTCTCGACAAGAGCCGCAGCCCCATAGACCTCGTCCGCGTCGCCTGCTACAGCCGGCAGTTGGACGAGGCGCTCGACATGGCAAAGGACGCCAAAGACAAGGGATACGAAGTTTCCATAAACCTGATGGCGGCGTGCAGGCTGTCCGAGCGCCAAATGATGTCGGACATCGAAAGGCTCGCGGAATCGGACGCCGACATCCTATACCTCATGGACTCCTTCGGCTCTTTCTACTGCAAGCACGTCGCCTCCCTGATGAAAGCGCTCGACGGGATATGCCGCCCGCGCGGCAAAAAAATCGGCTTCCACGCGCACAACAACCTCCAGCTCGCCTTCGCAAAGACCGTCCAGGCGGAGGAGTGCGGCGCAGACTTTCTGGACTCCACTCTCGGGGGGCTCGGGCGCGGGGCGGGCAACTGCAATACGGAACTGCTGCTCGGGTACCTCGGGCGGGACATTGCGCCGGCTATGCGGTGCGTACAGAGGGAAATAGAGCCCATGCGCCAAAAGCTCGGGTGGGGATTCGCGCAATCCTACATGATCGCCGGATTTCTCAACCAGCACCCGCGCGCGGCGATGGCATACCAGGAAAAGACGCCCGACGCCGACATACTCGAATTCTACGAGGCCTCAAAAGCGGCGAAAGACGCTGAAATTACGGCGCGCGGGCG
>CAJMOT010000148.1 GCA_905214995.1 uncultured bacterium
TATTGCCCAACACCCTGCGCGATACGTCCTTGAAGTCGGCGATGCGCTCCTTTATGTACGGGTCGTCTATGCGCTCAAAGGCGGCTATGAACTTGTTTATGACGCTCGAATAGCAGTACTCGATGTTGTAGTTTTTCTCGCCGAACATCGAAAGTGTCTCCTGCATGACGGCGACGTCCTCAAGCACGAGTATATGGGCGTCGAAAATGGCGGCCTCTGCCTCGCCGACCTTTGCGGAAAGCTCCGACTTCAATTCGAGGATGTCCTTGCGCGCCTTGAGAATCGCCGCCTCGAACCTCT
This sequence comes from uncultured bacterium, assembly GCA_905214995.1. Taxonomy (GTDB): domain Bacteria; phylum Verrucomicrobiota; class Verrucomicrobiia; order Opitutales; family Intestinicryptomonadaceae; genus Merdousia. The sequence continues at coordinate 301 of CAJMOT010000148.1, forward strand.
TGATTTCGGCGGGCTTGTCGGAATCGCGTATCTCGTAGACGGGGGTCTCGAGCTCCTTGTGCAGCAAGACGAAGGCCTCGCCGTGCGCAATGCCTTTTGAAACCGAAAACCCTTTGATTTCGACTTCCGCCCCTGAACCGCCTTCGCCCATATTTTTTGAAAAACGGAGTTTTACGCCGGAGAGTTCAGATTTCAACACATTTTTGGGCGGGCCTCGGGCGCAGCCTGCCGCTCAATTCCACCAGCCCGCGCAGGTACGGCAGATTTTGGGACTCGACGCGCCCGAGCTGCTCCGGCAGCAGCCGCCACTGCCAGTTGCCGCCCGCCGACCCGGGCGTGTTTGTGCGGCACTCCGAGCCGAGCCCCGCTATGTCCTGCATGGGAAATATCGCCGTCTGCGCAACGCTCATCATCACCCCGTGGATCATGTCCCAGTTCGGGCAGTCTCCGGACGCGCGGAAATACCTGCGGAACTCGTCCTTTGCCGCCTCAGAAGCGTTCGCGTACCAGCCGCAGGAAGTGTCGTTGTCGTGCGTGCCCGTATAGTAGACGCATTCGCGCCTTATGTTGTGCGGCAGGTACGGGTTTTCCGGGCCGCCGCCGAACGCAAACTGCAACACCGCCATCGACGGGATTTTCAGCGCGTCGCGCAGGGCGAAAGCCGCCTTTGAAAGCAGCCCCAAGTCTTCGGCGACAAATTTTCCCTTCGGGAATTTCCGCCTCAGCTTCTCGAAAAACACGATTCCGGGGCCCTTTTTCATGGAACCCTTGCGCGCGTCCTTCGCGCCCGCGGGAATTGCCCAGTAGTCTGCGAACCCCCTGAAATGGTCGAAGCGCACCACGTCGAACATCTCGAGAGCCGCCCCGACGCGCTCGAACCAAAAGGCGCAAACCTTGTCTCCGGCATTTTTCCAGTCGTAGAGCGGATTGCCCCAGAGCTGCCCCTCCGCCGAAAAATAGTCCGGAGGCACGCCCGCCACGCGGGCGGGAAGCCCGTCGGCGCGCAAGTCGAAGAGCTCGGGGCGCTCCCACGCCTCCGCGGAATCGAGGGAGACGAATATCGGGAGATCGCCGAATATCTCCACGCCCGCCTCCCCCGCGCGGCGGCGGAAAGCGGCGTACTGGGAAAAGAAAACCCACTGGCCGAACTTCACGGCGAAAATTTCGTCCAAATCCCCGCGCTCGAGCGGCTGCCCCGCCGCCGAGCGGGCAGACCTGAAAGGCTTTGGCCATTCGTGCCACGGAGCCCCTCCGAACTTGCGCTTGAGCGCGGCAAATAGCGCGTAGGAGTCAAGCCACTTTGCGCGCGCGGCGCAAAATTTGCCGAACTCCGCCTTTCGGCTGGCGCCCGCCGAACTGCGGAAATTCGCCGCAGCCTTGCGCAAGAGCGGCGGAACCAGCCCGTATATCGCGCCGTAATCGCACCTGTCGCGCGGGAGGGATCTGAGCGGTTCCAAGTCCGCGCCGCAAAGCAGGCCGTCCGCGGCGAGCTCCGAAAAGTCTATGAAGTACGGGTTGCCCGCAAACGCCGAAAACGGCTGGTACGGCGAATCCCCGTAGCCAGTGGGCCCGAGGGGACAGATTTGCCAATACGAAAACCCGCACTTTTCGAGGAAGCCGAGAAACCGGACCGCGGCCGCCCCAACGTTGCCTATGCCGAATTCGGACGGCAGCGAGGATATGTGCATGAACACCCCCGCGCCCCGCCCGCCATTCCAGGAAAAATCAGCCGCCATCGCCTAATAGCTGCGCCCCTCGCGGTTTTCATAGTAGTTTATGAAAGCCTTGTTGAGGACGGCGTATCCGCCCGGGGTGGGATAGTTGCCGGTAAAGTACCAGTCGCCGGAGCACGAGGGAATCGCCCTGTGCAGGTTTTCTATCGACTGGAACACGAGCTCGAGCTCGCCGTTCCAAGACACGTTGTGCGGGCGCACGAGCTCCGCGATCTTTTCGGAAATGCGCTCCGCCGTGAAGGGCTCGTATATCATCTTTACGTAGTTTTTAATTTCTTCGGCGGGCTTGTCTTTTTGCGCGAGGCACAGGCGGTAGACGTCCTTTATCAGCTCCGAGTTGCCCTGCTCTTTCAGGAGCTTCACGGCCGCCTGGAAAGCGATGAACTTGCCGATTTCGCTCATGTCTATGCCGTAGCAGTCGGGATAGCGTATCTGCGGAGCGGTGGAGGCAATGACGATCTTCCTGGGATTGGTGCGGCTGAGTATCCGCAATATCTGCTGCTGGAGCGTCGTCCCGCGCACTATGGAGTCGTCGAGGCAGACGAGGGCGTCCTTTTCGGTCACGACCCCGTAGGTGATGTCGTAAACGTGCGAGGCGAGCGACATCCTGTCCTTCTCCTGCGATATGAACGTGCGCAGCTTGATGTCCTTGTGCACGATTTTTTCGCCGCGCGGCCAGTTGTCGAGAATCAGGGAGTCGAGAAACTCGTCTGTGAATTCGCGGCCGCTTTCCGCCGCCTTTGCGAGCTCCTTTTTCACCTGCGCGCGGCGGATCATTCGCAGGCCGTGCAGCATTCCGTAATAGGCGACCTCCGCGGTGTTGGGAATGTAGCTGAACACGCTGTTCTTGAAGTCCCTTCCGATGCTATCGTAGAGCTTCGGGCAGAGCAGCCGCCCGAGCGCCTTGCGCTCGGAGTATATCTGCGGGTCGTTCCCGCGCGAAAAATATATGCGCTCAAACGTGCACGACTTCCTCTTGCCGGCGGGCCTGTACGGCTGCTCGTAAGATGTCCCGTCGCACTTTATGACGAACACGTTGCCCGGGGAAACCTCCTTCACGTCGGATTCGTCCGCCTCGAAAACCGTCATGAGCGGCACGCGCTCGGAGGCGAATGCGATGATTTCGTCGTTCTTAAGGTAGAAGCACGGGCGTATTCCGTTGGCGTCGCGCAGGACGAATGCGTCGCCGTTGCCGATTGCGCCGGCTATCGCGTAGCCGCCGTCCCAGTTTTTGGCGGCGTTGCTTACTATGCGCAGGGGGCTGAGCTCCTCGTTCATCATCCGCAGGATGTCCTCGCCGGCAACGCCCTTGTCGCGGAGCCGGCGGTATATTTCGCCGTGCTCGATGTCGAGGTGGAAGGAAATCTCCTCCAGAATCGCCTGCGTGTCGGTGCTGAACACGGGGTGGATTCCGCGCTGGATCAGCGCCTTTTGGAGCTCCTTGGTATTGGTGATGTTAAAGTTGCCCACAAGCATCAGGTTGCGCGCGGGCCACGTGCTCTTGCGCGCGAACGGATGGCAGGTGTTTTTGTCGTACGAGCCGCTCGTGCCGTAGCGCAAATGGCCGATGAGCAGCTCTGCGGCGTAGTCGAAATTGCTCTTTACGGTCTCGGGAAATTCGGGGTGGATTATCCCCGCCTTGACTTTTTCGTTGTAGATTTTGAGCTGGTCGGCGAAGATTTCGGCGAGCCCGTTGGGCTTCGCGTTGCGCTCGCGGAATATGTAGTTTTCGCCCGGGGGAACCCCTATCTTTACCGCGCCTATTCCGGCTCCGTCCTGCCCCCTGTTGTGTTGCTTTTCCATGAGCAGAAAGAGCTTGTTGAAGCCGTACAGGGGCGTTCCGTACTTTTCCTGATAGTATTTCAGGGGTTTCAGGAGCCTGATTACGGCGATGCCGCATTCGTGTTTGATAGGGTCGCTCATATGAAATATGCGCCTCCGCGCGGGGTGTTTGAAAATTATCGGCCAAAATATTCTCCCGAAAGGGAATTTTGGCAAGCCTTATCGTAGTAGCCCCGCGGAAAAACGGAGCGGCTTTCTACCCGCCGGACTCCCCGGGATTTTCGGCAATCCTCGGCGCGACCGACGAATCGAAAAACTTTTTCAGCGCGGCCCTCGCTATCGGCCCCGCCGTGCGACCGCCCGCCGCGTCGCCCGCCTCCTCGCCCTCGACGACGACGGCCACGGCTATCTGCGGGTTTTCGACGGGGGCGAATGCG
>CAJMOT010000149.1 GCA_905214995.1 uncultured bacterium
ACGTGCTGTACTATCTCATCATGGGCGTGCGGTACGGACTGCTCTCCAGACAGGCGGCGGAAGCCGAAGCCGCAGTCGCCGCGCTTGAAAACGAGAAAGAGGCGGAAGCGTTGGAATACACCCTCTCCGGCAGGATAGGCAGATTTTTCGAGCCCTTGTTCAAGCCGATAGGCTTTGACTGGAAGCTCGCGACCGCAAGCATAGGCGCGCTCGCCGCCAAAGAGGTGTTCGTGTCGCAGCTGGGCATACTCTACGCCGAAGGCGAGGCGGACGAGGAGAGCGCGACTCTGCGCGAAAAGCTCGCGGCGACTTACACGCCGCTGCAAGGGTTCTGCATAATGCTCTTCTGCCTGCTCTCGATACCGTGCCTCGCCACTCTCGCGATAATCAAGCGCGAACTAAACTCGTGGCGCGCGCCCGTATGCGAGGCGGCGATGCTATTTTCAATAGCCTACGCGGCGACGTTTGCCGCATACCAGATCGGCACGCTGCTTGGCATAGGCACAAAACTCGCAAGCTGAGAAAGGCAGTTATGGAAAAGGCGACAATTATCCTAATAGCGATACTGGCCGCGTGCTGGCTGATATTCCGCTTCTCGAGAAAGCTCAAAAAGGGCGCCGGAAGCGGAGGCTGCGACTGCGGTTGCGGCTGCTGCGGCTCGTGCGGCGGTAAGAGGCGCAAGGGCGAAAATTTGGAAATGAAATAGTCTGTTATAATCGTCAACGCCGCGAAGCTACCATGACTTCGCGGCGTTTTTTTGCGGAATATTTCTTCGCCCGCGGACGGCTAAAAATAGCCGACGCTTCCGAGCAGGAAGAGCTCCGCGTATCCCAGCGCAAGGCCGAACGCCCCGACGAGCAACCCGACGGCTGCCATCTGCCGCTGCGTCGCAATACCCTCGGAATGCGCTATCGCGTTCGGAGGGGTGCTTATCGGAAGCGCCATTGCAAGCGACGCCGACAGAGCGACTCCCACGAGGAGCGCCGTGACCCCGCCGAAGGGCTCGAACGCGTCCCCCATTCCGGCGGCCACGGCCGCCAACACGGGCACGAGCAGGGATGTGGTCGCCGTGTGGGACATGAAAGTCGCAAAGACGTAGCATATCGCGCCCGCGCCGAATATGGTCGCGACGGGCGGCCAAGACGCGAACGGCACGGAATTTACCAGCCTTTCCGCCAGGCCCGTATCGTTGAATGCCACCCCGAGCGCGAATCCGCCCGCCACGAGCCACAAGACGTCCCAGCTTATCATCTTCAAATCCTCCTTCCCGACAATTCCGGTCGCGGAAAACACCGCCATCGGAACCATCGCCACGACGTTCGGGTTCAGCCCCGTAAACCTGTCGAACATCCACAGCAGCACTGTCGCCGCGAATGTCGCATAGACTATGTACGCCTTCGGGCTTCGCTCGAAAGAGCCTTCGAGCGAAACTTCGAGCCTGTCGCGCTTGAACGGAAAGAGTTTCAACAGCGCAACCCACGCGAACAGTATCGTGACGGCGGCCAGCGGAACCATCGCCGCCATCCACTGCCCGAAACCGATGGGCGGCCCGAAAACCCCGCTCTCGTTCAGATATTTCAGAGCTATCGCGTTCGGAGGAGTCCCGATGGGCGTCCCTATCCCGCCAACGTTGGCCGCGACCGGAATCGCGAGCACGAGGGCGATCCTTCCCTTTCCGCCGTTCGGCGACGGCTTGAGCAGCGGCGCCATCACGGCGAACATCATGGCGGTCGTCGCCGTGTTGCTCATGAACATCGAGAACAGGGCGGTAATCGCCATGAGCCCGAGCAAAACCGTCGAAGACTTGGTTCCGAACGGCTTGAACATTATCCGCGCGAGATTTCTGTCGAGCGAGCATTTTCCGGCGGCAATAGCCAGAAAAAACCCTCCCAGAAACAGCATTATGATCGGATCCGCAAAAGTCGCCATAAGCGACTTGTAATTTATCAGCTTCCCGAACTGGCGCGCCCCCTCGACGTTTTCGCCGCGCAAAAACGCAAATGAGCTGTCCGAGACGCCGAGAAGAAGCAATACTATCACCAGGACGGAAGTAGTCCAGACGGGTATCGCTTCGGTCACCCACATCAGCGCGGCGAATACGAACGCCGCTATCACGCGCTGTTCGACTACGCTCAATCCTTCGACGCGCAGCCATTCGGCCGGCATGAACAGGACGGACATGGCAGCCGCCGCGCATACCGCCAGATATATTATTTTTTTCATTTTCATCATGTCATTGCTCCGACATTGTCGTTAAAACAGCACCTGCATCTGCATTCTGAAAGAATTGGCGTCGAGCGAATGCCGGACGGACATGGGTTTGCCGCCGGCAAATTGGGAATACTCGTAGCCGCTTTGGAATTTCAATGAGTTGCCGTTTATGTACCAGTTGAGTCCAAAATAGAATCCCCGTGCGCGCGCGTACGCGGAGTCTCCGCGCACATTGGCCGCTTGGCGCAGCCCGTCCGACGGCAAAACGCCCCTGCCGTCCGTATCGAGATAGGTAAATCTGAAAACGGGGGCGATTTCCCCGAACTCCCCTATGCCGAATTTGTATTCGACGGCGAAATTCACCCCCATCGGGAACTGCCTTCCGAATCCCCCGCCGAGCGCCGCGCCGCCGTCCACGCCCGAGACGAGAAATTCCGACATCGCCCTCATTCCGCCAAATCGCGCGCTCACATATGGGTTTGCCCCCCAAATTCCGGCGGGCCCTCCGCAAGACGTTTTGTCGGCGTCCGCGCCCCATCCGAAATTCCCCCCGACGGTCACCTCGGCGCCGAAGAAATCGAAAGAATAGGAGGAGCTCAGCCACAAATTCGGGGCGTTGCCTCCGGATGCGGCATCGAACCCCAACCGGTAGTTTTCGGAATTGGAGACGCCGAGCGCGTACTTTAACCCGCCGATTTCGCGCGGCTCCCCAAACCAGTACGCGCCCGTCATGAACGATCCGAATCCCAGCCGCCTCGCATTGCGCGGCCCGGTCCAAAAGTATGTCGCGATAGACCTCTCCACCGCGTAGAGATTCAGAGACGATATGTTTTCCTCCACGCAAAAATTCGGCTTTATATAGCCCGCGCGCAGCTCGCCTCTCATAAAATCCGCGTCAATTCTTCGCCAGAGGTAGGTGATGGAAACCTTGTTTGCAAACATGAAGTCGAGGGACAGCTGCGCGCCCCAATCGAGGCTTTTGTCGGAATTAACCGTCAGAATCATGCGCCTTATTATAAACTTGCCAACCGCGGAATCCCTCCCCTCCGCATCGCCTTCAAGACAGTCCGCCGAAACGTATTCGTATTGCGCCTGCGCCTTTGCCGAAACGCTTAGCCCCGGGCGGGACGGCGGAGCGCAGACGGGAACCCGCCCCGAAATTTTTTTTATCTCCGAAACTTCGGAAGCGTCCAGAGTTCCGTTTTCTTTTAGCTCCGGCAAAAGGCCTGCGTCGGACGCGGGCGCGCAGCATATGAAAATCATCGGCGCAAGCGCGCAAAACGCGCGCGCCGCACGGCGGAATGCAAGACGGACGGAAAATTTCGCATTGCCGGCGGCGTGACAGCGCAGCCGCCGAAAAACGCGGCGAAAAGGCCGCGCGAAAAAATCCGGAATTTCCGCGGCGCCGAATGGCCGCTTCAGAGTTTGCCGCATCGAATTTCAGGCTCCCTTCACCGGCGATAGAAAGCGCATCTTTTTCAAAAATCAAGGCTTTTCGGAGCGGGAAACCGAGGGCTCGCAAACTTTTTTTTAAGGCCCGAAAACCCCGTATTTCAAGGGCAAAACGCTCCTTCCTTTATACCTAAAAACTTCGGGAGAATAATTGCACACAATTTCCGTTCCGTCGGAGTAACGCGTCAAAAAAATATTTTTTTTAATTTCAGAGTGGGAATCCATAAAGACTTTCTGGAGGCGCGAGAGCTTGGAAAATTCCACGTATCCCCTCTTTATCGCCTCCACGCTGCGCGCGGTCGAGGCGGCGTCCTCGCAGACGAGGTCGGAATTGCCCATCCAGTTGTCGCCGTTGTCCCTGAACGCCGAATACAGATAGAACATCGGCCTTCCCCCGAATTCGACGAGTTTTAGCCGCGTGTACGGATCCTTTATCGTGTAGTTCGCGCACTCCGTGGCGGGGTTGCTCAGAATTATGCCGTTGAACACGATCTGCCAGAGGGGGACGAGCTTCGCGCCCATCGGCAGCAGCTCGATTTCG
>CAJMOT010000150.1 GCA_905214995.1 uncultured bacterium
AAGCCGCAGGCGGACGGGAACGAATCCGCCGCAGCCCGATAAGGCGTGCGGCAAAAACGCCCCTTCGCCCCAGGCGGTTCGTAAGCCGCCGCAGCCCGCCGGAGAGATTCCGGCAACTATTCCTCCGCCTTCTTTGCGGAATTGCCCGCGACGACCGCGTTTTGGGTATCGCAGATGAAAGCCCCTATCGCCTCCGGATTGCGCGCGCATACGGCGTTGTTCACGAAGGCGACGTTTTCGCTGTTCTCAAAGAGCGCGCAGCCTGCGTAGCTCTTTGCCGCGGGAGAATCGGACACTTCTATTTTGTTGTCCCTGAAAGTGACGTTTTTCGCAAAATTGGAATACAGCGACATCGCGATCATATTTTTGAAGCGGCACTTTTCTATCAGGATGTCGGAAGCAGTCGCCGACTTGTCGAAGCCGCCGGCGCCGTCCGTCCTGCGGCTGCCCGCGAAAATCTCGTGGTATACGCCGTAGAGCCCCGAGTTTATTTTCGCGTCGGAAAATTCGCAGCCGCGCACTACGACATTGCGGCACCCGTAGCCCTCCGCCCAGTCGCGCATGGAGAAAGCCCTCTGAAAGCGCAGGGGTATGCTGATGCCGTTTTCGAACCTGCAATTTTCTATCGTGGCGTCGCTCGACTGCATTATTCCCCTGCCCGCGTGGTTTTTGAAAACGCAGTCTTTTATGAGTATGTTGCGCGTGCGGTGCGACGCCTTTTGGAGTACATATCCCTTTCCGTACGCGCCGCCGCCGAACGGCGAATCGAGGCGCGCGACATTGCCGTCTACCGACAATATTTTGGCCTTGAAATTTGCCGGAGTGTAGTCGGCGTTAAAAATTTCCACCTCGTCGCCGGGCGCGGCGTCTATGTAGCGCGCCCCTCCCATATTCAAAAATTTGAAGGCGTCGGGCGAATCGAATTTGCCGAACGCCGCCTTGTCGTGGAAATTGAAAATATCGTCCTGGTTCAAAGTGGCGCGCAGGCCGACGAGCTTGGCGAACCCGCCGTTTGACGTGCAGTGCACGACGTCGGCGGTGGTTGAGCACGGCCTGCCGCCGCGCGGGACGAACGATACGTTCACCGCCTGCCAGTGCGAAGTTCCCCCCTTTACCAAAAATCCCATTCCGCGGCAGGAGTACACGTCGATATTTTCAAAAGTAAGGTGCCGGCTGTCTGAAATTTCAAAGGCGTTTTTCCCGTAGTACTGGTGCATTATGCGGTATGTCCTGCCGACGAGCGCCCTGCCGGAAACCCAAAAATTTTTCTTTTTCGAATACTCATGCCGGTAATCCTCGGGCCGCGGCAGGCCGACGGGCGCGACGCCAGGGTAAATGCGAGCCCTGTTTGGGGAAAGCCATTCGCTTTTGGTTCCGTAGTGCCCGTCGCCCGTTCCGAAATACGCGGAACCCCTCTCGTTGGAAATCCCCGCGCAGTTCTCGTCCATGAGGCTCATAACCTTTATCGGCATCGGCTTCCCGTAGAAGGGATACCGCTCGAACCCCACAAACTCCACGTCTATGTAGCTGTCGGCGCTTTTGTCGGCATGTTTTCCGACAACTCTGACGAATGCGCCGAGCGGGTCGGTCTCCCAGTCCCAGTCGATTTTCAAATCGCGAATTTTTACGCGGAGGCAGTTTTTTATCGAGAAATTCGGCTTGCCGTCCGTCCTCCTGAAAACGAGGGTCGCCCCCTTCCCGTCGATGAGCGTGTCGCTTAGGGAATCCATTTCAACGCCGTCCGAGACGAAGCACCGGTAAGTTCCCGGGGCGAGCTCGAGCCTGGACGCCCCGATTTTCCTGCAATGCGCCAATGCCCTGTTGAGTGCGGCGGCGCAGTCGGGATTGTCCGGCAAAAAGCCGAAGTCCGCCGCCGCCACCGCGGGACCGGAGGATTTCGGGAGCTCTATCTCGAAATCCGCGCACCCGCTCGGCTCCTGCGGAAGCTTTCCGGCGTAGGGTTCGGGGTCGGCGGGAAAAGGGACAAACTCGGGATTTTTCTCCAAAAGCCTTTTCGGCAGATCCCTCGCCGACGGCGGCGGGGCGGCAAACAGCGCGCAGACGGAAAAAAGCGCGGCAAAAAGCGCAAGCGGTTTCATTTGCCAAAACGATAAGGAATTGACCGCCCCTCGCAAGCGCAAAATGGCGGCTCCCGCGGCCCAGCCCCGCCGAGGGCGAAGATTCGGCAGCCCGCGCAAAAGCGGATATTGCGCCGCGCGCTACTTGACGCGCAGCTCGTACCTTCCGCCGCGCCGCCGCAGGGAGCACTCCGCGCCGTAGGCCTCGCCGAGATTTTTGGAAGTCAAAACCTTCGATATGTCGCCCGACGCCAAAACCCGCCCGCCCTTTATTATGATGGCGTGCGTGAACGACGGCGGGATTTCCTCGACATAGTGGGTGGCCATGACGATTGCGGGAATTTTCTTTGAGCGCGCGAGCGAATCGAGAAATTCGACGAACTTTCCGCGCGCCACCGGATCGAGACCCGTGCACGGCTCGTCGAGAAACACCACCGACGGCTTCGCCATCAGCGCGCGGGCGATCAGCGCCTTCTGCCGCTCTCCCTGCGAAATGTACTCCCAGCAGTCGTCCACGAGCCCGCCTATGCCGAGCTCCTTCATCTTTTTGTACGCCTCGAAAATCAGCGGCCTCGTGATCCGGCCCCAATAGTTTATCTGCGCGAACTTGCCGCTGACGACCACTTCGAGAACCTTCTCGTCGGGGTTTATCTTGCGCTTGACCTGGCTCCCCACGAGGGCGATTTTTTCGCGCATTTTCTGCCAGTTGTAGGTTGAGTATTTTTTGCCGTCCACCCACATGTCGCCCGAAGACGGAGTGTTGTACGCGCATATCGTGGACAGCAGGGAGGTCTTTCCCGCGCCGTTCGCGCCGAGCAGAACCCATCGCTCGCCCTCCAAAACCGTCCAGTCGATTCCGTCGAGAATCTTGCGCCCCGCCTCAAACGAGAGCCCGCGCGCCTCCAACATTTTTTTTTCTTTTGCCTTTTGCCCCGCAATTTTCATCATTATCCGCCTAATGCTTATTATGGGCGGCGAAATTTACAACAAGATAATTCTGGCGTCGGCCTCCCCGCGGCGCAGCGAGCTGCTCGCGCGGGCGGGAATACCGTTTGAAGTCCGCGTCTCCGACGCCGCCGAAGACAATTCGCAGGGAATCGAGCCCTCGGAGCTCGTGCGCCGCAACGCGCTGGCGAAGGCGTTTTCGGTGGCAGTGCGATTTCCCGAAAGGACGGTTCTCGGAGCGGACACCATAGTTTCGCTCGGGGGGAAAATCTACGGGAAGCCGGCCGATTTGCACGACGCCGAAAGGATGCTGCGCGAGCTCTCCGGCAAAACGCACTCGGTGTTCACCGGCGTGGCGTTTGCAAAGGAGGGCGGGAAGAAGTCGGCGGCGTTCGCGGAGGAGTCGCGCGTGACGTTCAAAACCCTCTCCGGAGTCGAAATTTCGGAATACCTGAAATGCGTGGACGCGCTCGACAAGGCGGGCGCGTACGCCGCGCAGGAACGGGGCTCTATGATCATAGAAAAAATAGACGGCAACTTCGACAACGTGATGGGGCTGCCGTGCGGACTCGTGGAGAGGGAGCTGCCGAAATTTGAACGGCTGTGAGCGCAAATGGTCGGGCGGACTGCGGCGGAAATAGACATATACGAGAGCGGGCGCGCGGCGGACAAAACGGCCGTCGCCGCCGGAATATCCGCCGCGCTCCTGTTGCACCTGGCGGCGTACTGCCTCACGCCGAAGCAATTCGCGGAATTTTCGCCCCCCGCCGCCGAGCCGGAAGAACTCAAGCTCGAAATACTGCCGCCGCAAATCTCGAGAAAGCTTCCCGATTTCGTCGAGGCCAACCCGCTCGCGAACACGCAAAAGCCGGCGTCGGCGGACGCTCCGGAATCCTTCACCGACCAGCGCGCGGCGGACATGATAACCGACCCCTCGTCGAAGTCGAAAATGCCGTACGTCGAGGGGGAGATAAAGGGCGGCAAAAAGATAGTTTCGGGCACGAGCTCTCCGGAGGATATCCTGAGCCCGCAGCAGCCGTTCGAGACCCTGCAAAGGCCGCTCAAACAGCCCGCGCAGGTGTCCGAATTTCCGAGGGCGGAGGCCGTCCCCGCGGTTCCGGCGGACGGCGCGGGAAAAGGCGCG
>CAJMOT010000151.1 GCA_905214995.1 uncultured bacterium
TACATTAGTACGTGACCAGTGGCGGCTTTCCCCGAAACGGAGCTATTCGCCAAAATCATTCGCCAAATCAAGGGCGGAATCAAGAGCCGCGATGATATCGTCTATGTGCTCTATGCCTATCGACAGCCTTATCAGATTCGGCGCCAGCCCCGCCGCCCTTTGCGCCTCCTCGCCGAGCTGCGAATGCGACGTGCTTGCGGGGTGCAGTATCAGGCTCTTCGCGTCCCCCACATTCGCGAGATTGCTGAAAAGCCTTATCCCGTCCACGATTTTCACCGCCGCGCCGTATCCGCCTTTCGCGCCGAAAACGACCATTCCGCCGAATCCGTTTTTGAGGTATTTCTTTGCGAGGGCATTCGACGGATCGCCATCCAGCCCCGGGTAGCGGACCCACGCGACTTTCGGGTGGGATTTCAGAAATTCCGCCACTTTCAGGGCGTTCGAGCTGTGCCGCCCTATTCTCAGCGGAAGGCTTTCCACGCCCTGCAAGAATATCCACGCGGCGTCGGGAGAGAGCGTCGGCCCGAGATTCCGCAGCCCCACGGCGCGCAGGCGCATAATGAACGCGAACGCATTGAGGTCGCCGAGGTCGCACGCGAACCGCAGGCCGTGGTATCCCCCGTCGGGCTCGTTGTAGAGCGCGAATTTCGGGTCGCTCCAATCGAATTTGCCGGCGTCTATCACCGCCCCTCCGATGGCGGTCCCATGCCCGCCTATCCATTTGGAGAGCGAATGTATCACGATGTCCGCGCCGTGCTCTATCGGCCTCAAAAGGGTGGGCGGCGTGAAAGTGGAGTCCGCTATCAGCGGCAGATGGTGGCGCTTCGCGATTTTGGAGTATTCCTCTATGTCGGCGACGTCGAGAGCCGGATTGCCTACGGTCTCTATGTATATTGCGCGCGTGCGGCCGTTTATAGCGGCCTCGGTCGCGGCGAAGTCGTTGACTTTTGCGAAGCGCGTCTTGATTCCGTACTGGGGGAGAATCGCGTCAAACTGCGTGTAGGTGCCGCCGTACAGGTTGTTCGCGCTCACGAGCTCGTCTCCGGCGCGCAGTATGTTGAGAATGGTGAACGCTATGGCGGCAGTGCCCGAGGAGAACGTGAGCGCGGCCGCTCCCTTGTCGAGCGCGGCGAGCCGCTTTTCGAGCACGTCGTTTGTGGGATTCATCAGGCGCGCGTAGATGTTGCCGCTCTCTTTCAGCGCGAAAAGGTCGGCGCCGTGCTTGGCGCTCTTGAAATTGTAGGCGGTCGTCCTGTAAACGGGGACGGCGCGCGCGAGGGTCGCGGGGTCGGGAACCTGTCCCGCGTGAACGGCGAGGGTTTCGTGTCTGTACTCCATTTTTATTCCCTTAAATTTCGTTTTGGTCTTTTGCGCGGGAATTTTTGCGCGCGGCGGAAGGGCGCATTCGGATTGGAATTTCGCCGTCCCCGCGGCGGCGCGGAATATCCGCTATTCGTAGAGCCAGGTTGAGAGGTATCTCGACCCGGAATCGGGTATGAGAACCACTATTTTCCTGCCGGCGTTCTCGGGGCGTTTTCCTATTTGCAGGGCGGCGTAGAGGGCGGCGCCCGACGATATTCCCGCGAGTATCCCCTCTCTTTTTGCGAGGTTCCTCGCGGCGTCCCCCGCCTCTTCCGCAGTCACTTTGAAAACTTCGTCGACGACCTCCGGCAGATAAATGCCCGGCACGAATCCCGCCCCGATGCCCTGGAGCTTGTGCGGCCCGGGCTTTCCCCCCGAGAGCACCGGCGAGTCCGCCGGTTCCACCGCTACTATTTTCACCTCCGGATTGAACCGTTTTAGAGCCTTGCCGACGCCGCTTATAGTGCCGCCGGTTCCGACGCCCGCAACGAATACGTCGACCCTCCCGCCGGTGTCCCTCCAGATTTCCGGGCCGGTCGTATTCTCGTGGATCTCTCGGTTTGAGGGGTTTTCAAACTGCTGCGGAATGAACGAGCCCGGGATCTGCCTGCAAAGCTCCTCCGCGCGCTCTATCGCGCCCTTCATTCCCTTCGCTCCGTCGGTGAGTTCCACCTGCGCGCCGTAAGCCTTGAAAAACTTGCGGCGCTCTACGCTCATGGTGTCGGGCATGACGAGGATTACCTTGTAGCCCTCCACGGCCCCGACCATAGCGAGCCCTATGCCCGTGTTGCCGCTCGTGGGCTCTATTATGGTGGAGCCCGGCTTTAAGATGCCGCGCTTTTTGGCGGCCTCCGCCATGGATAGGGCGGCGCGGTCCTTTACGGAGCCCGAAGGGTTAAACTCTTCGAGCTTCAAAATTATGTCGGCGCGGGTGTCGTTTATCTTCGAGAGGCGCACGAGCGGCGTGCCGCCTATGAGCTCTTTTACGGATGATTTTATGTTCATTGTTTTTCTCTTTCTCAAATTTATCGCGCGCATTCTCCGGAATGTTCAGGATATTGTCAAGCGAATATCTACTAAAATAGTAGTTTTTTATATAAAGGAGAAATTTTCCATAAAAGATAAAAAATATTTCTCTGGACTCCATACGGTTGCGAACAGTCTTGTAAAATTCGGCTAAATGACCGCGGCCTGCGGCCGATTTAAAGTAAAAATTCGTTTTTTTTGCATTACACCCGATCGCGGAAACATTTGAAACGTTAACCTGAAAGGCGGCGTCGAAAAGTTCCATGCGGGCTTCCCGACGGGTTTTTGCGCAATTTTTTTCGGGCCGCGCGCCGGCCCCCTGCGCCCTTTGCGGCGTCCCGCTTGCACACGGAACTTTGCGCGCCGAAAATTCCCATGCGCGAAAACATTTTGATAAGAATCGGAACCGATTCTGAATTCGATGCGATCTACGAGGACATGAAACTCCAATTTCCGCCGGAGGAACTGAAGCCCAAGTCGGCTTTCAAAAAAATGTTCCGCACGCGGATGACCAAGCTTATGGTCGCCGTTATTGAAGGGGAAATCGCCGGATATTTCATATTCCACAAGGCGGGCGAAATCGCCATGCTCGACCACATCGCCGTCTTGAAGCCGATGCAGTCCAAGGGCATAGGCTCGTTTATGATTGGCGCCATAAGCGACCACTACTCCGACTTGAAGGGAATGTTCCTCGAAGTCGAGCCCGCCGACCCCCGCAAGCCGGACACGATAAGGCGAGTGCGCTTCTATGAAAAGTGCGGCCTCTACCGCGTGCCCGTTAACTATTTGATGCCCGCGCCAGACGGCCAAACAGTGCGAATGGACGTGTGGTTTCTGAACAGCCGCTCCTTCGACGGCAGGATTTCGTCGGAAGAGGTAAAATGCGCGATAAGGCGCGTTTTCCCCCACGTCTACGGAGTCTTTGAGAGCATGGGGGAGTCGCTCGCGCGGCTCGACGACGAACCTGCGCAAGCGGCGTCGGCCGGCGCATAAAATTCTTGCAAGAGAGCGCGCGATTGCAAAAATATCGCCCCATGCAAAATTTTTCAGGAGTTTGGACGGCGCTCGTCACGCCGATGACCCCCGAGGGCGTGGATTACGACGGGCTCGGGAGGCTTGTGGAATCGCAGATAGAGGGGGGAGTCCGCGGCCTCGTCGCCGTGGGAACCACCGGAGAAAGCCCGACTCTCGACGCCGCAGAGCACATCGACGTCATAAAGTTCGTCATAAAAACGGCGAACGGGCGCGCGCCCGTGTTCGCGGGGACGGGCTCAAACTGCACGCGCGAGGCCGTAGCCCTCACCGAAGAGGCCGACGCCGCGGGCGCCGACGGCTTTCTGGTCGTCGCCCCCTACTACAACAAGCCTTCGCAGGAGGGGGTTTTTCTCCACATGTCGGAGCTCGCCAAGCGCACCGAAAAGCCGATAATGCTCTATTCGATTCCCGGCAGATGCGGCATAGAAATTTCAAACGACACCGTTTTGCGCCTCAGGGATAGGCACGAAAACTTCTGCGTGCTCAAAGAGGCGGGCGGCAAGGTTGAGAAGGTCGCGGATCTCCATGCGCGCGCGGGGGACGCCATCGACATATTAAGCGGCGACGACGGACTCACGGTGGACTTTATGCGCGCGGGCGCAAAGGGCGTCGTGAGCGTCGCCTCAAACCTCGCCCCGCGGGCGATGGCGGAGCTCGCGGCAGG
>CAJMOT010000152.1 GCA_905214995.1 uncultured bacterium
AACGGCAGCGAAGGGTACTTCCTCGCAGGCCGCGGCCTCACGTGGTGGCTGATAGGCATATCGCTCATAGCCGCCAACATTTCCACAGAACAGTTCGTGGGAATGAGCGGCAGCGCGTCGGGGCTCTCGGGGCTTGCGATAGCAAGCTACGAATGGATGGCGGCCATTACGCTCGTGTTCGTCGCGTTCCTCTTCCTGCCGAAATTCCTCAAAAGCGGCATGTACACGGTACCGCAGTTTCTGGAATACCGCTTCGACGCGCTCTCGCGCTCCGTCATGTCCTTCATGATGGTGGTGGTGCTGGTGCTCGTGAACATTACGGCCGTCATATACTCCGGCGCGACCGTCGCCGACACGGTGTTCGGCCACAGCGCGGATTTGCCGTTCGACTTGGACGTCGCCACGTGCTGCTGGGCGATAGGCCTGATAGCGGCGGTTTACGTCTGCGCGGGCGGCCTCAAAGCCTGCGCATGGGCGGACCTGTTGCAGGGCACGGCGCTCATAGTCGGCGGGGCGCTCATTGCGTACTTCGCATTCGACGCTTTTGCGGCGCGGCCCGTGGCGGAAATCGCGACGACCGCCGCGGTCTCCCCCGAAACGCTCTCCTCGCTCGCCGACGCGGGCGTCTTTGAAAAATTCTTCAAGCTCAACACCGACAAGCTCACGATGTTCCTGCCCGCCGACCATCCGGAAGTCCCGTGGACGGCGCTTATCATCGGGCTCTGGATTCCCAATTTCTACTACTGGGGCTTCAACCAGTACATAATCCAGAGAACCCTCGGCGCATCGAGCCTCGCGGAGGGGCAGAAAGGCGTCATATTCGCCGCGAGCCTCAAGCTCATAATCCCGTTCATCATCGTGATCCCCGGAATCATCGCCTTCAACCTCTTCGCCGCAGACCAGGCGAAGTCCGCGATGAACGACCAGAAGATTCTCGCGACAAACGCGGGCAGCTATTCCATCGTTTACTTCGACATGATGGAGGCGATGAAAAAGCCCGTGACCGCCAAGGACACCGCGGCCGCCTTCACATACACCATACAGAAGTCGGAAGCCCCGTCCAAAGTCGCCGTAATCAGCGAGGCGGAAGCCGGCGCGCTCTACGACTCCTACAAGGCGGCAAAGGCAGACGGGTCGCTCGCCAAAGTGCGCTTCGAATACGACGACGGATGGGCTAAAACCCACGGCGGCGAAAACGGCCCCAAGGTTCTCGTTGACCGCTGGAACCAAAAGCACGCCGCCACAAACGGCGGCGGCGACGCCGTTGTCAAAAAGCTCTACGGCTACAAGTACGACTCCGCATTCGGGCTTCTCATCAGCAAGGTTCTCCCCGAGGGATTCGGGCTGAGGGGCTTCATATTCGCCGCCCTTCTCGGCGCGGTGGTGAGCTCTCTGGCCGCCATGCTCAACGCCGCGAGCACGATATTTACGATAGACATATACAAGAAGTTCATCGTCCCGAGCGCGGGCGACAAGCATCAGGTGCTCGTCGGCAGAATCGCCGTGATAGCGTTCGCAATCATAGGCTGCCTCGTGGCTCCGCTGCTAGCGAACCCGAAACTCGGCGGCGTGTTCACATTCATACAGGAATTTCAGGGATACCTCTCGCCGGGCATTCTGGCGGTGTTCATCTTCGGGATGTTCTCCAAGAGGGCGCCGCGCTTCTCGGGCGCAATCGGCATATTGACGAGCCCAATAGTCTACGGGTTCCTGCAATGGCAGTTCGGCGACATCGCCTTCCTGAACAGAATGGCAATCACCTTCGCGTGCTCGCTCGGCATAATGGCGATACTCACGCTGGCAAAGCCGCTCAAACAGGACATCGAAATGCCCGTGAACACCTCGATGGACCTATCCTCCTCAACAGGGGCGAAAATCGGCGGAGCCGCGGTGCTCGCGATAAGCGCGCTGCTTTACTTCATATTCTCCGGCCTCTGGTTCTAATAGCAAACGGAGGCAAACAAAATGGCGCGGACGTTGTCCGCGCTTTTTTTTTGCAAACGGACATTCGATTTTTTTTTGAAACGCGGGCTCCGAAAGCCGCGCTGTACGGGCATTGCGGCCCGTTTTGGAGAGACGCCGCGATGCGCGCCGACCGCGCGCGGAGAAAAGCCTCCGCACATTGAAAAACGGCGCGCATTTGGCGGAAACATTTTATTTTAAGCGCGCGCGGAAAATTTTTCGCAATCGCCGCAAACCATTTTAAAAGAGCCGCGCCACTGACGTCTGAAGGATGAGTTTGGAAGCGGGAAATAATGGGAAATTACGGGAAAAATAAAGGGTTGGGGCGGGTTTGGGTTTCGGATTTGAGTTTGGAAACTTTTTGCGCCGAATCCCTAAAATAAAGTAAGATTTGGAACGGTTTTTACCTAGTCGAGCCGTCGCCGAACATATCCTGAGCCGGCAATAAAAAGCCCCTGCAAAATACTTGCAAGGGCATTGAAACGGGGTTCATTTTTTTCGCGCGGCGTGGACGCCGTCATCGGATGGGTTGAAAGTGGTAGTACGGATGGGTGGCGAACTCTATCATGGCGAGATTGGCGATGTCTACGAGGTGTTCGCGGTTGTGGTCGCTCTTATATATAGGGGCGTTTTTCGATTGAACTGACGTTATCGTACTTTGCGCGGCCTATTTGGGATTGAAGGGAGCCGTAGCGAAAGTAGCCCATGATTAGGCGGTTTTTGCGGTACTCCTCGAAACTCGGGCAGGACTGGATTCGGGCGATTTCGTCGAGGCTCGGCGCGGGCTCTGCGGGCTCAAAAACGCCCGCCTGTTGAAATAGGCGGGTTCGGAGGTAGTCATGGACGGTTTGCATCAGAACGGGCAGTTTTCGGAGGGCTCGGGTTCGGAGTTTTTCCAAAGGGGAACGCCGCGCTTTTGGGCGGCTTTGACGCGGTTTTTGATTGTAATGAATATGAGAGCCATTATATCCACGATGTCGCGCGTTTCTTTGAAGCGCTTAATGGCGGCACGTTACACCCCGATTATGAGTTGACTTTGAAACCGGCGTCAAGCTGCATGCTGCGTGCGTATTCGACGCGCACAATGAAGAAGCGGGAGTCGATAACGCGCGAAGAAGTGACATTCCACATGTCCTTTCCGGACATATCAACCAGCGAAATTTTCGTGCCACAACGGGAAACCGGCACTGAATACAACGACATCTCCCGCGAGACGACAATCACGCCCGCGCAATGGAAGGCGAAGGTGGATGCGGGCGAGCGGTTCATCTATGCGGAATCGAAAGTCGCCTACGACGCCGACCACGGGATTTACGAGTTTCGCGTCAAGAATACCCCCCGTAAATAGCCCGAACTTGCCGCTATTGCAACGAGTTTTAAACGGTTTGCACACCCCTTGCAACCCCCGCGAACGCCCCTTGCACACCCCTTGCGAAAATCCCCCAAAATGGGTATTTTCCAAATCTAACTTCATTTTTCCAAAATCAAATTTCACGATACACCGCTATTTTCCATAGCCGCCGCGCGAAAAAAAACGCTCCCGAGCGGATTGCCGCGGGCGCGCAGAATCCAAAACCCGCGCCCGATAAGCTCGAAAACGCAAAAGGCCGCCTCAGTACCTGCCGAATTTTGCGAAAAATGCGCGCGCGGCGGCGCGGTCTTCGGCGATTTGCGCTTTCAGCGCGTCCAGGCTTTCAAACTTTTTTTCGGGCCTCAAAAACTTCAGGAATTCCGCGCGGATTTTCGCGCCCGCCCCGAAATCGGGAGTCTCGAAGAGGTTTGCCTCGACGACGGGCCGCACGAGCTCGCCCGCCGACGGAGCCACTCCGTAGTTTGCGACCCCCTCAAAGGCGCGCCCCCCTTCCAGAACGCGCGCGGCGTAGACGCCGTAGGGCGGACGGCACTCCGGCTCCCACGGCAAATTCAGCGTCGGGAATCCGATTTCCCTGCCGAGCCGCTTCCCGCCCTCTACCGCGCCCTCCGCGGCGTAGCTTCCTCCGGCGAGCCGCGCGTATTCGGGCATATCGCCCTCCGAGAGGCAGCGGCGCAGCCGCGTGGAGCTCACGCGCTCGCC
>CAJMOT010000153.1 GCA_905214995.1 uncultured bacterium
GTGCTTTGCTCCGGCGCGTGCGCGGCTGCCCTGTCGCGCCGGCCCGAGTGCGCCGACGCCGTTATAGAGCTTCCTCCGCGCGCTTTCGGAAGGCTTCCGCGCCTTAGATTTTTCGGGAAGCTCTCTCTCTCGTATCCCGACATAAATATCGTGTTCGACGACTCCGCCGCGGCCGATCTGGAGGCCTTCGCGCTCGGGGCGCAGCAGCGCAACGCGGCGGAGTCTTCGCGCCGCAGGCGTTTCATGACGGGCGTCTATAAAGCCGCGGGCGGCGGGGGGCTGAATCCGCGCAGGATTCTCGAAACGCTCGAATATTTCGGAATGAAGTCCGCTGGTTGCGGGGAAATCAAAAAAAGCGAGGCAAAGATATGACAAACGTAGGCACTGTTTTTAAGAAAAATTCCACAAAGGCGATGCTGCTCGGCAGCGGGGAGCTCGGGAGGGAGGTCGCAATAGAGCTCAAGCGGCTCGGCCTCGAGGTTGTCGCGGTTGACAAGTACGCGGACGCGCCGGCAATGCAGGTCGCCGACCGCTCGCACGTCATATCCATGCTCGACGCCGGCGCCCTCGAGCGCGTCGTGCTCGAGGAGGACCCCGCGTACATAATTCCCGAAGTCGAGGCGATTGCCACTCAAAAGCTCGTGGAGCTCGAGGGGAGGGGCTTCAATGTGGCGCCCCCGGCGGGAGCCGTGAATTTCACCATGAACCGCAGGGGAATCAGGACGCTCGCGGCGGAAAAGCTCGGAATGAAGACTTCCCCTTACGCTTTTGCGGGCACGAAGGGGGAATTTTTGGAGGCCGTGAAGAAGATCGGAATACCGTGCGTGGTGAAGCCGATAATGAGCTCTTCCGGACACGGGCAGAGCGCCGTGCGCGACGAAAGCCAAATCGACGCCGCGTGGGAATATTCCCAGACGGGCGGGCGCGCGGGCGGAGGCGAGGTGATAGTCGAGGGGTTTGTGGACTTCGACTACGAAATCACGCTTCTGACGGTGCGGCACTCGGGGGGAACTTCTTTTTGCGCGCCGATAGGGCACGAACAGGTCTCGGGCGACTACCGCAGGAGCTGGCAGCCGCATCCCATGGGAGCGCTCGCCCTTGAAAGGGCGAAGGATTACGCGAAGAAAATAACCGACGCCCTCGGCGGCTACGGGATTTTCGGCGTCGAGATGTTCGTCAGGGGCGACGAGGTTCTGTTTTCGGAGGTCTCTCCGCGCCCGCACGACACTGGCATGGTGACTATGATATCGCAGAACCTTTCGGAGTTCGCGCTGCACGCGCGCGCGATACTCGGAATACCGATTCCGGAAATAGAGCTTTACGGGCCGTCGGCGAGCAGGGCGGTGGTCGTCGAAAAGAACTCCGAAATGCTCGAGTATTGCGGGCTCGACAAAGTTTTGTCGCGGCCCAATACCGACATGCGGATATTCTCCAAGCCGTGCGTGACGGGCGGGCACAGGCGCATGGCCGTGCTTCTCGCGCGCTCCGACACCGTGGAGCGCGCCGACGCGACGACCGCCGAGATGCTCGCCGACTTTGAGATAAAAACTTTTTAGCGGCTGCGCGGTTTCCGGCGCGGCTTTCGCTCCCGGCGCAAAACGGGGCGCGCGGAAAACTCCGCGCGCCCCGTTTTCGACGCCCGTTCCCGAAACGCGGGAAGCGCGTCAGTTTTTGGAGCGCATCTTCTTTACGTGCTCCTTGATTTTTTCCGCGCCCTCGGCGTAGACCTCCTGCGGAACGCCGTGGCTGCCCTCCTCGACTATGCGGAAGGATTTCGGGCTCTTGATGTTCGAGTACGCCGCGAACACGGAGCTCGGCGGGCACACATTGTCGCGCAGCCCCGTCGTGACGAAGGCGTCGCCCTTTATCATCGAGGCGAAGTTGGCGGCGTCGAAATATCTCGAAGCCTCGTAGACGCTCTTGTCGTATGCGCCGTATTTGTCGGCCCTCAGCAGGTTGGGCCAGCCGCATACGCGTCCGGCGGCTATCCCGTTGTGGTCGCACATGGCGGGCACGAACGCCGCGACGAACGTCACCTTGTCGCATAGCCCGCCGGCGGCGAGCGCCTGTCCTCCCCCCTGGCTCGTGCCGTTTACGATAAGGATTTTGCCGTCCCATTCGGGCTGTTCCATCAGAAATTCAAGCGCCCTCATCGTGCGCAGGTATAGGACGCGGAAGAAGCTGTTGTCGCGGTTGTCCGCGCCGATATAGCGGTAGTCTTTGAGGTCTTTTTTGGCGAGCTCGTCGTAAAATTCCTTTGGCTTGCCGTTGGGTATGCCGTGCGCGTTGTAGTCGAGCGCGATGTACCCCTGCGCCGCCCACGCAACGGGCGCGCCCTTTCCGGAGGATCTCACCCCCGCGCCGTGCGGGAAGAGGATCGCCGGGCAGCTCTTTGGCTTGGCTCCCTTCGGGCGGGCGTAGTAGCCGGTGAGCAGGCCCTTGAACGTGTCGGCTTTTATGTCGAAGAGCTCCACGTTTTTGTTGTCGCACGGAACTTCCTTCATATCCGCGTTCATCGGGATTTCCGAGAGCATTCTCTTTTGCGCCTTCCAGTATTCGGCGAAGTCCTCGGGGACGGGCAGCCCCGGGCGGATTTTTTCGAGCTCGAACCCGGCGCCGGCCAAAAGCTGCGTTTCCTTTTTAGTCTCGGGGTTGTAGACGCCGACCGCGCACCTGAGAACTCCGGGCTCGTTGAGCGTGCCGGCCTTGATTATCGCCTTCCCGTCCTTGTCGGTTATTCCGCGGTTGGAGACAACGGGGTTCGCGCCGTCCTTGCTGACGCTGCTCCAGAAGCGGATTCCGCCCTGCGGCTTGCCGCCGTTGGATATTTCGAGGACGAACTCCGCGGGTTCGCCCATTTTGTAGAGCGAGCCGTCGCGCGAGGCTTTGAGGCGCATCTTCAAGTCTCCGTCCGATTGCGTTTCCGCAAAGGCGAACGCCGCTATCGCGGTTATCGCCGCCAGTATGGGGTATATTTTCTTTTTCATGGTAAAATCTACAGGTTTATTTTTATATTTCTGCGCATGAAAGTCGGCACGTCGAGGTCTTCGCCTTTGCGCATGTTCACGGGAGTATCCTCGAAAAACCCGCGCTGTTCCGACATCTCGACGAACGCGAATTCCGATTGCCTGCTCTTGGTTTCCGGCGCGGCGGGCTTTGCCTTAGAACGGCCAAATCCGAAAAATCCGATCCGCTTTTTGGGTTTGGGTTCCTCGCGGCGTTCGCCGTCTCGAAAATCCGCGCCGCCTTCGGGAGCCGCCGGAGTCGGGAAGGGGCGCGGGCCATCAGATTCCCCCGCGCTCCAATTCTGCGCAACGGCTTTTGCCGCGGCGCCCGGGGCGGTTTGCGGCGTTCCTGCGCCCGCGGGATTTGCAAGGCCCATTGCGCAGACCCTTATGCGCCCTTGCATCGACTTGTCCACGGACGCCCCGAAGCAGATACGCTCGCGCACGCCGAAAGTCTGCGAGACTGTTTCGAGCAGGGACTGCATTTTGTTCATCTCGAAATCTTCCCCGCAGACGAGGGAAATCATGAGGCTTTCGGCGTTGAGGCCCGCCGCCCCGCCGCCCAGAAGCGGGGAGGAGGCGAGCTCCGCCGCGGCTTCTCCGACGGCGTTTGCGCCTTTTCCGCAGCCTATGCCGAAAAAAGTCGGCAGGCCCTTTTGAAAAAACGCCTTTTTGAAAGACGGGATTCCTATGTTGACCACGCCCCTGTTCAGGAGCATGGCGCATATCTCGCCTATTGCCGATACGGCGTACATGTTCGCGGCTTCGAACGCCGCCTTTACCGGCAATGCGGAGCGCGCGAGGATTATGTCGTTGGGCAGGGCGGCGGCGGCGTCGCACACCTTGCGCATGTAGCGCGCCGAACGCTCGGCGAGCGCCGACTTGTCAACCCCTTCGACCGATAGCGGCATCAGGGAGAAGGAAATCGCGAGCTTTGCGCCGTTTTCAGCCGCGAGCTTTGCGAGTATCGGCGCGATTACGCTGCCGGTTCCCCC
>CAJMOT010000154.1 GCA_905214995.1 uncultured bacterium
GCGGATACGGACGGGCGAACGCCAAAGCCGCGCGCGCCGCGGGAATCGCCGCCTGCGCGCTCTCGGTCGCGGTATATGCGGTCTACACGCAGAGGGGGGCGAGGGCGTACTATGAAAATCCGGACGCGCTCTTGCTGGGAACGCTTCCGATAGGTTTTTTCCTGTGGAAAATCTGGCGCGACGCCGCGCGGGGGCTCGTGAGCTCCGACCCGCTGGTGTATGCGTTCAAGACGAAATCCAACTACGCGCTATTGGCGGCGTTCGCGGCCGCCTTCGCGCTCGCAAAGCCCTTTTGAAATGCGCGATCACATCGGAAAAATAGCCATGGCTGCTGTCGCCGCGCTGTTTGCCGCGCAGGTTTTCCTGCTCCTGCAAAACGCGGGCTTTGCGCCGTCCGACGACCAAAAAACCTACCTCTATTGCGCGGAGCGCGCAATGGAATCGGGCGGCTGGTATCCGTCGAAAACAAACCTCGGCGACAGCTTCCTCTTTGCCCCGGGATACGTAAACATGCTCGTCCTGCACGGCAGGATTTTCGGGACGTTCGGAGGATTCGGCTGGATAAATCTGCTGATGTCGGCGGGCATTCTCGCCTCCGTATTTTTCGTCGCGAAAAAATTTTTCGGCAAAACCGCCGCCGCGTGCTCCGCGCTCCTATACGCCGCGGCGTACAGCAACTGGTTTCTGCCCATAGGGTATTTTTCGGAAGTCCCGTTCGCGTTCTCAATGTCGGCTGCCGTGGCGGCGGCGGTTTTGCCGAAATCCAAGTGGGCGAATTTCGCGCTCGCGGGAGTTATGCTCGCGCTCGGCAACTGGATAAGGCCGCTTGCGATTGCGTACTTCATGGGAATAGCCCTGTACGCCGCATTGGAGCGCAAATACGCCTTCGCGCGAATTGCGGCGCTATGCGCTTCGTCGGCGCTTGCGGCGGCGGCGATAGGGTTCGCCGCGAAATCCTCATGCGGCATATTCGCCTTTCAGTCCGCCACCTCCGGCCTCAACCTCGCCGGAAACGCGAACAAGTTCGCCAACGGCCTCGTCGGGTTCGGCTTTGAAAGGGACGAATTTTACCGCAAAAAAATTCCGGCCGATTTCGGCGGCTTGAACTTCGCCCAAAAGGACGCCCTGTTCAGGGACGCCGCCGCCGGATGGATTGCCGAAAACCCCGCCGCGTACCTTTCGCAGCTGCCGCTGAAAACCGCGGTTTTGCTCGGGTTCGACACATGGAGCGAGCGTTTCCAAAAAGGCGGGGGCCTGTCGTCGATAAGGGAGAAAATTTTGTCCGACAGGACGTTCGCGGTGAAATACTGCGCGGGGCTTTTCATCAAGAGCCTCGCGTACTACGCGGCTGTCGCGCTGTTTGCGCTGTATCTGGCAAAAAACCTCAAAAGCCCGCCGCGCGCCCGCAACGCCCTGGCGGCGGCGCCGGTTCTCGTGGTCGCCCTAACGCTGCCGTTCATGGTGACCGACAGGTACCACTACCCCATGATGCCCGCCGTCTGGATTTATGCGGGCGCCGCGCTCGCCGGCCTTCTGCGCTCCGAAGAAAACCGCGCGCCCGAAATTTCTTCGGGAAAAACTCATCTCCCCGCAGACGCCCCCGCTTCGGGAGGTCCGAGCAAAATATCTTGACGGAGATTCGACACGCCGTATTTTTATCCTTAAATATATTACTATTTGCCGATTCCGCAAAAAGCAGGGAATCGGCGCGGCGGGAAGAGGACGGGCAATCCCCTACTCGGAAAATGAAACTTTACAAAGACTGCATAAAAAGGCTCTTGGACGTCGCGGGTTCGGCTCTGCTGATAATCCTGATGTCGCCGGTATTCGCGCTCATATGGGCCGTGGTAAGGGTTTCCATGGGCTCGCCCGCCGTGATATCCCAGAGGCGCGCGGGATTGCGCGGAAAGATATTCAACCTGTACAAATTCAGGACAATGTCCTTCGAGCGCGGATCGGACGGGAAACTCTTGCCCGACGAGCGGCGCATAACGAAAGTCGGCGCGTTCCTGCGCAAGACGAGCCTCGACGAAATCCCCCAGTTTTTCAACGTCCTCAAAGGCGACATGTCGTTTATCGGGCCGCGGCCGTTTCTGGACTACGAGCTGACCGCCCTGGATGAAAAGTCCATGCGCCGCCACGACGTTCTGCCGGGGCTGAGCGGCCTGGCGCAAGTCTCGGGGCGCAACGAGATCACCGTAGACCGCAAAATCGCCAAAGACCTCGAATACGTCGACAAAATTTCCTTCGCGCTCGACGCGAAAATATTTTTTCTGACGCTCGTAAAGGTCGTATTCTGCGTGGACTCCACGCCGATAAACAAAAACACCGTGGAAAAGTATTCCAAGGGCGGCAGGCGCTGAGCCGCGCCTACTCCGCCAAAATCCGCCCGATTTCGGATTTTTCGATTTCCTCCCGCCCGCCGGAGCTTTTCAGAATGCCGCGGATAGTCCGCCTTATCGAAAGGTTTTTTCTCCGCCCATCCGGCAGACTCTCCAAAAGGGCGACGGACGCGGCGGGGTCGCCGCAGCGGGCGAAAATTTTGGCGGCGTACTCGCAATACTCGAAAAGCCCCGCGCGGACTTCATGGAGGGTGTCGGGAGAAAGCGACTTTTCCCTGAAAATTTCGTACAAGTCCTCCCGCCCTTTCAGCCTAGATAAATACGCCGCGAGCGGGCGGGAGAAAATCTTCCACTTGGACAGCTCCATATTTTTCTGCGGGAGCCCGAACGTCACGCCGGCGTATTGCAGGTCGCCCTCGGCCTTTTCGGCGGAGATGTTGCGGTAGTCGTTTTTTGCCCTCATGAGCCATGACCGCGCGGATGTCCCCTTAAAATTTTTTTCAATGAAATCGTGCGTGAACGCCCCCATTATATCCGAACTGCCCGCGCACCCGTAAACGCATATCGCGAAGTCCGCCGAGACGTTTCCGAGCTTTATGAACTCCGCCAGCCACTTCGGCTCCCCCGCGCCCGCCAGCAAATCGACGGCCTCTATGAGATACGGCTCCGCGGCGGTCTTGTTCGACGACTGGAAGTTTACGTACGACTGGAACATCAGCCTGTCGAACGCGGCGGAATCCCCGCGCTTCAAGGCGGCAACCGCCTCTTTCGCCTTTTCGAGCCCGACGGCGCAGTTGCGGTATAGCGGCCCCGAGTCGGTTTCCGCGCCGGCGTAAATCCTCCGCGCGACTTCGAGGTTCGCGTCTTTTCCGCCGAAAAAGTCGATGCATATTCCCGCCGCCGATAGCGCGGCAAGCAGAAGCAAAACCTTATATTTCACGGCGGCCTCCCCCGTCAAACGGAGAAAACGAGAACACGCACATCAGCCCGAAAGCGATCATTGTGGACGGTATGTGCAGCTCCATGTCGAAAGTTCCGTGGGCGAGGCACGACAGCGCGCCCGCCGCGCAGACGGCGTTTGCGAAGCCGAGCGAGCGCCTGTTTTTCCATATCTGCGCCGCCCACGCCGCGCCGCACGCCGCCAAAACCGCCGCTCCCGAAATCCCGAAATCCAAAACGTATTCGAGCGCGTCCGAATGGGGCCTGTTCGGGGCCTCCGCAACCGACGCCGCCCCGGGCTTGCGGACCATCGGAAGAATATACCTCGAACACTCGCCGCCCGCGCCCCACACCGGACGCTCTTTGACGAGCGGAGCGGCGGACTTGTATATCGCAATGCGCGACACTGCCGATTCCCCAATCTGGCGGTCGGAGGCCAAATCCGGCGGCTCTAAAACTTCCGCCGCGCAAAACGCCGCGGCCGTCCCCGCCGCGAGCAGGAAGAGCGAAAGCGCGGCCGCAGAAATTTTTTCTCCGAAAGCCCAAGCAAGTCCGCGCCATGCGGCGGCAATGAAAATCGCGCACCACAAGAGCGCGCACATTATCGCAGCCCCCCTGCTCCCCGAGCGGACCGAAGCGTACGAGGCGAACGCAGCTCCCGCCGCGCAAAACGCCGCAAACGCCCCG
>CAJMOT010000155.1 GCA_905214995.1 uncultured bacterium
CGCCAAAAGCCGCAGCGCGTCTTTCGCGTTTCCGAAACCCTCTTCCGCGCGGGCGGGCGGTGGGTGAGGTTCGACATGTGCGCGGAGGCGGTAAAGGCTTTGAAAAGGGGGGCGGCGTGCGCTCTCGCGGGCGGCAGGTACGGCGTCGCAATCGAGCTCGCAAAAGCCGCGGACGGGGGCTGGGCGCCCACGCGCGCTCTCTCAAAAATCGTCCGCGCGGCGGGCGCGGGAGTGCCGGGCAATCCGCTCTCGCGGAAACTTTTGACGCTTAAAAATATTCGGCGCAATTTCCCGAAGTACGCCAGAATCTCCCTCCCGGGGGCCGAGTGCCTGGAAGTCTTCGCGGACGAAAGCCGCGTCCGCGCGCGCCTCGACATCTCGGACGCGATGGTGGGGGCGTTTCCGGACTCCTTCGGGCGCGGGCTCTTCAATCCGCCCTCGCGCAGCGCGGACGTCTCCGGCGAATGGGATTTCAAGAGGCTCGCGGGCTTCGATGGCGGCGCCGGTTCCCGCGCGCTTCCGGCGGCGGTGTGGCGCAGGCTCGGGTTGATAGACGGGCGGCTTGCCGTCACCCGCAGGGGAAAAATCTTTTCGTTCTTTTCAAAGGGCGAGGGGCTCGCGGTCGCCGCGGCATTGGAGGATCCCTCCTACGATGTCGCCGACATCGCGTTCGATTTGGCGAATTTGCGGGCGGGGCGCAGATTTTCAATGTCGGAGCTCAAATCGGGGGCGTCGTCGCGCATGGCGGACGCGTGCAGGATAGCGTGCCTCGGCGCGACGGTTCCGGGCTATCTGCGCGCGGGGGTTCCGCCGGAGTTCGGCGCGGGGGCGTCGGAAATAATGCGCGAGCTCCGCGCGGGCGTTTCGGCGCAGTCTCTCGAAACCCCCTCCCTCGGGCGGGGCGACATCGAGAGGGCGCGCCTCGAGTGGGAGAGCCTGCTGCGCCGCGTCTCGGCGGCGCCGGATCTCGATTGGGACAGGTGGCTCGGCTTGAAACGCGAGTGCGCGCGCCTGCTGTCCGCCCTCTCGTCAGCTTCAAAAAATCGCGGCTTGCGCGCTTTTTGATGTTGCAAAAAGCGAGTTTGCGAAATTGACTTGGCAGCGATGAAAAACTTGGGTGAAAAATTGGCGGCGGCAAGAAACGCCATGGGCTTTACTCTGAGGGACGCGGCCGACCAGACGCGCCTGCGCACCGACATAATCTCCAATATGGAGTCGGGCGAATTCAACTTCAAGCTTCCCGAAATTTACAAGAGGGGGTTTTTGAGGATTTACGCTGCCTTTTTGAAGCTCAATGTGGACGAAATAATGGCGGAATACGCGGCTTTGCAGGCTTCGCGAAGGGGCGATGCGCGCAAGGCCAAGCATATCCTCGAAAGAATAGCGCCCGCTTCCCCTAAGGACGCGGAGCCGCCGCAGTCCGTTGACGGCCGCTACGAATCTTCGGAAGACGAGTCCGGCGACGCCCTGCCCGAAGACCAGATGAAGTACATCAAGCTTGGGGCGGTTTTCGTCGGGGTTTTGCTGGCGGTCGCGCTGATAGTTTTCGGGGTGTCGTCTCTCGTGCGCCCGAACGTCCCCGAGGAAAATCCCGACATCAACATGGCCTCTTCCGCCCCGGCATCGACCGCCCAGCGGCAGCAGGCATCGCCCGCCGCGCAGCCCGCCAAGGAGTATTTGCTCGGCATATCCGCCCTGCGCGACACCTATATAACCGTATACTATCCCCAGGATAAAAACAACCCCCTCTATACGGGTTCCATTGCCGCGGGCGACAAAAAGGAATTTAGATACAAGACGCCCCTTAACGTCAAGACGACCGACGCCCAGAACATCGAGGTGTTCCGCAACGGAAAGAAGCTCGACCTATCGCGCGGAACGGGGATTCAGCCGAGCGGCATTTGCGAATTTTCGGTTTCGGCGAGGGATTAGCCCGCGGCCTCGGATTTGTTTCGGGCGGGGATTTCCATCGGAATGCCATACGCATTTTTTTCAGTAAAAGACATGCTTACCCACATAGTTATTTTCAGGACGAGAAACGCCGACAAGGTCGGGCTGCTCCGCGAGGGCGTCGAAACTCTGCGCGCCATAGACGGAGTGAAATTTTTCCATTGCGGCGCGCCCGTGCCGAGCCAGAGGCCGGTGGTCGACGACTTTTTCGACGTGGCGCTCGTCGTGGCGTTCGAGAACGACGAGGAGGGGCTCGCGCGATACGCCTCGCACCCGGTGCACGTGAATTTTGTCGAAAACTATCTCAAGCCCGCGGGCGGGAAACTTTTGGTTTACGACGTAAAGTAGGCGGTATTTTTTCGCGCGGATATAGTTTGCGGGCGGAATTGCGCCCCGCCGGTTTGCCGCGGGATTCCCGCGCGCGCGACACTATAATGCTTAAACTATCGAAATCCGACGCCGACGCATGCCGGTGGATAAGCGCCGCCGCGAAAGAGGCGGGCGGCAGGGCGTACCTCGTGGGCGGATGCGTGCGCGACTCTCTTTTGGGAAAGGCCCCCAAAGACATAGACATCGAAATTTACGGGCTTACCCCCGCGATGGTCGAAAAAACGCTTTCGCGCCGCTTCCGCTTCGAAATGGTCGGCAAGAGCTTCGGCGTCTGGATTCTCAAGGGGTTTTGCATAGACGTGAGCGTCCCGCGCACCGAGCGCAAAACGGGCGAGGGGCACCGCGCCTTCGATGTGGAATGCGACCCGTTCCTGTCCGTCGAGGCGGCTTGCGCGCGCCGCGACTTCACCGTAAACTCCATGCTCTGCGACTGTCTCACGGGCGAAATCGTGGACCCTTACGGAGGGAGGGCGGATCTCGAAAGAGGGATATTGCGCCACACTTCAGACAAGTTTTCGGAGGATCCCCTGCGCGTTTTGAGGGCGATGCAGTTCATAGCGCGCTTCGGGTTCTCTCCCGCGCCGGAGACCGTCGAGCTGTGCTCGAAGATCCCGTTTGAAAACCTCGCGCCGGAGCGCGTTTTCGAGGAGTGGAAAAAGCTGCTCTTAAAGGGCTCCATAATTTCCGGCGGCTTGAACTTTCTGCGCGACTGCGGCTGGATAAGGCATTTTCCGGAGCTCGCCGCGTGCTCCGGCTGCCCGCAGGATCCCGAGTGGCACCCCGAGGGCGACGTGTTCGTCCACACGGGATTTTGCCTCGACCGCTTCGCCGCGCACAGGACGGGGGACGACAGGGAGGATCTCGTCGTGGGGCTGGCCGTGCTCTGCCACGATTTCGGCAAGCCGCTGTGCACGGCTTTCGGGGAGGACGGCAAAATACATTCCTACGGCCACGACGTTCTCGGCGCAAGGCCGGCGCGCGAATTTCTCGGGCGCATGACGCGCGAAAAGTCGCTTATAGAGGAGGTCGTAGCGCTCGTCGAGCGCCACATGGCGGTTCTCGACCTCTGGCGGAGCGGGGCGGGGGATTCCGCCATACGCAGGCTCGCGCGCAAGGTGGGGCGCATAGACAGGCTCGTGCGGGTGGACGACGCCGACAGAAACGGCCGCCCGCCGCTCGAGCCCGGGGATTCCCCGCAGGGCGTCTGGATATCCGAGCGCGCTCGGGAGCTCAGCGTGCGCGACTCCGCGCCGAAGCCGATTCTAATGGGCAGGCACCTCGTCTCGCGCGGTATGAGGCCGTCGGAGAAATTCGGAAAGATTCTCTCCGCCGCCTACGAAGCCCAGCTCGACGGGGAATTTTCGGACGAAGCCGGCGCCGCCGAATGGCTCCGGGATTTTCTCCGCGAACATGGCGCTTGAAAATTCCGCCGAAATGTGCGACTTTTACCCTAACCGCATTGTCATATTTTACGATATATAGGATTCCTTGAAACTATGAAGAACAGACATGAGAACACCCACGGTTCAAAACGCGGAGCCGCCGGCGGAGAAAGCGGCAATTTAAAGCCCCTCGAACCGGCGCGCGCGCCGGAGCTCGAACCCATTCCCGGGCGCGAGCCTG
>CAJMOT010000156.1 GCA_905214995.1 uncultured bacterium
GCGGATTCTCCCTCGGGAAGCGCGAAGGCGGACGGGGTGTTCGTCGACCAGACACCCGAATTTATGGCGCGCGCGGCGGAAGAATGCGGGCTGTCCGCCCTCCAGCTCCACGGCGGAATCTCTTCGGAATGCGCGGGCCTGCCGGATTTTTCGGGGCGCGAAATCTGGCGCGCCGTCTGGCTCGAAAGCCTTTCGGACGTCGGGGACGCGGAGGCTGCCCGATGCGCCGCAGTTGTCGCCGATTCCCGCACGAAGTCGGCTTCGGGCGGCACGGGGAAACTCTCGGACTGGGCGCTTGCCGCAGTGCTCGCGCGCAAAAAGAGGCTCGTTCTCGCGGGGGGAATCTCGCCCGAAAACGCCGCCGCCGCGGCGCGCTCCGTCAACCCGTGGGCGGTGGACGCCAACAGCATGGTGGAGGAAAATCCGCGCAGGAAGGATTTGAAAAAAATCGAAGCTTTAATTGAAAAAGTAAAAAACTTAAAATGAACGCCCAATCGGAACACAGAGGAAGATACGGAATCTACGGCGGGCAGTATGTCGCCGAAACGCTAATGCCGGCTCTCAAAGAACTCGAGGAATTTTATTTGAAGGCCGTCGCCGACCCGTCGTTTTGGGAGGAGTACGGCGCCATAATGCGCGACTATGTCGGCAGGCCGTCGCCGCTCTTTCACGCGCGCAGGCTCAGCGAATATTGCGGCGGCGCGCAGATTTATTTGAAGCGCGAGGACCTCAACCACACCGGCGCGCACAAGGTAAACAACACGGTCGGGCAGATTCTGCTCGCGCGGCGCATGGGCAAAAATCGCCTGATAGCCGAGACGGGCGCGGGAATGCACGGGGTCGCCACGGCGACGATAGCCGCCCTTTTCGGAATGAAGTGCGACGTTTTCATGGGCGCCGAGGACGTGCGCAGGCAGGCGCAGAACGCCGCCAGAATGAAAATGCTCGGCGCAAATCTGATATCCGTCGAGCTGAAGCACGGCACCGCCACCCTCAAAGACGCCATGAACGAGGCGCTCCGCGACTGGGTCGCGACTGTCGGGGACACTTTCTACGTGATCGGCACTGCGGCGGGCCCGCACCCGTATCCGGAGATGGTCAAGACTTTCCAGTCCGTGATAGGCCGCGAGGCGCGCGCGCAGATTCTCGAAAAATGCGGGCGGCTTCCCGACCAGGTCGTCGCGTGCGTCGGCGGCGGCAGCAACGCGATAGGGATATTTTCGGGATTTATGGGCGACGCGGGCGTGGAGCTCTACGGCGCGGAGGCCGCCGGCGACGGAATATCCACGGGCAGGCATTCCGCTAGCCTCAACGGGGGAACCGTCGGCGTTTTGCACGGCAACAAAACCTATCTTTTGCAGGACGAAAACGGCCAGATTCTCGACACCCATTCCGTCTCCGCGGGGCTCGACTACCCGGGCGTCGGGCCCGAGCACGCATATTTGCGCGATACCGGCAGGGCGCATTACGTCCCGATAGACGATGCGCAGGCGGTGGACGCCTTCATGAAGCTCTCGCGGCTCGAGGGCATAATCCCCGCGCTCGAATCGTCGCACGCGGTGGCGCTTGCCATGCGCAACGCGCGGAGCCTGCCGAAAGACGCGGCGATAGTCGTCTGCCTCTCCGGCAGGGGCGACAAAGACATGGATTCCGTAATGAATTTTCTGAAACTCAAATGAAAAGCATATCCGAAATTTTTGAAAAGAATTCGCGCGCCGGCCGCGCGAGCCTCGCCGTTTTCATAAGCTGCGGCGACCCCGACATCGCCTTTACCGAGAAGCTCGCAAAGGCGGCCTGCGCCGCCGGAGCCGACATAGTGGAGCTCGGGGTTCCGTTTTCCGACCCGATGGCGGACGGCCCGACGATACAGGCGGCGGGGCAGCGCGCCCTCGCTTCGGGAACCACCCTCGAAAAGGTTTTGGAAATGGCGGGAAGGCTTCGCGTCGGCGGGCTTGAAAATCCATTCGTACTGTTCTCCTACTACAACCCGATTTTCAAGATGGGGCTCGGGAAGGCGGCGCGCCTCTCGCGGGAAAACGGAGTCAATTCGTGGCTTGTAGTGGACGTCCCTCTCGAGGAGTCCGGCGAGATTTCCGGCGAGCTGGAGAAAAACGGAATAGGTTTGGTTCCCCTCGCTTCCCCGATGTCGGACGACGCCCGCGTGCGCGAGATCTCCGAGAGCGGCTCAGGCTTTCTCTACTACGTGACGGTGGCGGGGGTGACGGGCGCGCGGAAGTCGCTTCCCGCCGAGTTCGCTGAAAGGCTCGCGCGCGTCCGCGCCGCCTCGAAGCTTCCCGTCGCCGCGGGATTCGGAATATCGTCGCCCGAAATGGCGCATTCGGCGGCCCTTTCCGCCGACGCGGTAGTCGTCGGCAGCGCGCTTGTCGATTTGGCGTTCAGGGAATGCCGCGAAAACGGCGAAGACGCCGCCCTCGCCGCGGCGTCCGAGTTTGTGCGCTCCCTTTCGGAGGCTATGCAAAGAAAGCGCGCCTGCCGGTGATACCCCGTTTTGCCATAGTCGGCGCGGTTTTTGCGGCGCGTACGATATTGCGCCGAAGTCCGTTCCCGCAGAGGTTTCGCTATGCGGATTTTCGCGTTTCCGGCTGAACGCGCACCGACGCCGAATGCAAAGGGCAATCGGGATTTCCGCTTGCAAAAATTTCAAGGGGGGCTTAACCGGCGCCTTTCTCTTACCTGGCGGCGCTCCCAAGCTTCCGCTTTGCCGGAAAGTCCGCCGGCATATGTGCCGATGCGCCGCCGCGCATTCGGCTTTATTGATTGCGCCATGCGTTGCGGCGGCGGCGTTTGGCGGATTTTCGCGGCGGGGCCGTTTTTTTTTGCAT
Organism: uncultured bacterium; assembly: GCA_905214995.1. Classification (GTDB taxonomy): domain Bacteria; phylum Verrucomicrobiota; class Verrucomicrobiia; order Opitutales; family Intestinicryptomonadaceae; genus Merdousia. The sequence goes on from CAJMOT010000156.1 coordinate 2,844, forward strand.
TTTTTTTGCGGCGGGATAAGATGGCGAGAAATTTTTATGAAATTTCTTCTTTCGATATTGGGGTTTGTCTTTGCCAATGCTCCCGAGTGCGTGATGAGCGGCGTTTGCAGAGCCGTCGGATTCCTAATATGCTATTTCCCCAACCGCCGCACGCGCGTCGCATTTTCCAACATCTTCCATTGCTTCCCCGAAATGGGGCGGCGCGAGAGAATGAAAATCGCGTACGAGTCCTGCGCGCGCATGGTGGAGATGGCGCTGTTTGTCGTCGCGAGCCCCCACATGTCGGTTGCGAGGCTTTCGGGGCGCGTGAAGCTGAGCGGCACGGTGAAGGCGGAGCTCGAAAAGTATTCGGAAAACCCCCATCCGCTCGTGCTGATGATTCCGCATTTCGCGATGATGGAAACGATAACAATGTTTCCGCTTTTGGCGGGAAATTTGAAGCTGCCGACTGTCGGCGTGTTTTACCGGCCGTTCGATTCCGCCGGAATGGAGGCGTGGGTCAGGGAGAGCCGCCAGCGTTTCGGCATTGAGATGCTCTCGAGGCGCGACGGAATTCTTCACTCTGCGAGGATTTTAAGGGAAAACGGCTGCGTCGCCGTGCTCTTCGACCAGAACGCGGGCGGGGCGGGGTGCGAGTCGCTCTTCTTCGGGCGGGTGTGCCACACCTCCGAGCTCGCGGGAATCCTCGCGGAAAAGGCGGGCGCGCGGGTAGCCGTGTTTTACGCCAGGCGCACGGGGTTTTGGAGGTCGGAGGTTGACGGGGAATTTCTCGACGCCTCGGGAATTGAGGACATCACCTATTCGGGCAATGTCTGGCTTGAAAACAAGCTCAAATCGAGCCGGATCGCGCGCTTTGACTGGCTTTGGCTGCACAGGCGGTGGCGGACGCATCCCGACCAGCGGACTTCCCTGCGCCTGCGCGGGGGAAAGAGCATTTTGGACTATTCTCTGAGGCGCATGGGGCTCGACAGCCTTCCGCGCAAAAGCTCCATTTTCGTCACGCTGCCGGACGGTTTTTCCGACGCCGAATCCATAGCGCCGATTCTCGCGGCGCTGCGCGCGTCGCGCCCCGACGCGCGGGTCAGCGTGCTTTGCTCC
>CAJMOT010000157.1 GCA_905214995.1 uncultured bacterium
CGGCGGGCCGGCGGGCGCGCGCAATTCGGCGTATCTTTTGGACGGCGGGAAAGTCTCCAGGATTTGCGACAAAATGCTGCTGCCCAATTACGGCGCATTAAACGACTCGCGCAACTTCGATCCCGGGCGCGATTTCGGGGTCGCGGAAATCTGCGGGAAGTCGGTCGGGGTGACGATTTGCGAGGACATCTGGACGCTTCCGTCGCTGCCCACCGCGCCTCGCTATGAAAATTCCCCGCGGCCGCTCGAATATTTTTCGGATTTGAAGCGCGGCGGCGGGCGGCTCGATCTGCTCGTGAACATTTCGGCGAGCGTCTTTTCGACTGCAAACGACACCGTGCGGCGCAGGGGCGGCCTGTTGTGCGAGGTCTCTCGGACGGCCGGAGTTCCGCTCGTCTGGTGCAACCTCGTCGGGGGCAACGACGCCGTGATATTTGCGGGCGGAAGCGGGGTTTTCGACGCCTCGCGCGCGGAGCCGGCGTCAAAGTGCCTTAAAAAATTCGAGGAGGACGCGCTCGCAATCGACTTGGAATCGCTGGACGGCTACGACGGGGACGCCTTCGACTTTCGGGGCGACTCCGACCTGAAGCGGGCGATAGTGATGTCACTGCGCGATTTCGTCGGCAAGTGCGGAATAAGGAGCGTCGTCGTGGGGCTCAGCGGCGGCATAGACTCCGCGCTCGTGGCGGCGCTCGCGGTCGAGGCTCTCGGGCGGGAAAATGTTGTCGGGGTGTCGATGCCGTCCAAGTTTTCGAGTTCCCACAGCAGGACGGACGCCGCGGCGCTCGCGGAAAATCTGGGCATAGAATTTCACACGGTTTCGATAGAAAAGCCCGTCGAGGCGGTTGAGGGCGCGCTCGCGGGGCTGTTTGCCGGCTTGCCGCGCGGAGTGGCGGAGGAGAACATACAGTCGCGCGCGCGCGGGCTGACGCTCATGGCGATTTCAAACAAGCTCGGGCATCTGGTGCTCGCCACCGGCAACAAGAGCGAATGCGCCGTGGGCTACTGCACGCTCTATGGCGACACCAACGGCGGGTTCGCCCCTATCTGCGACCTCTACAAGACGGAGGTCTACCGCCTTTCAAACCTCGTAAACCGCGAGGCGGGCAGGGAGATAATTCCGCAGAACACCATAGACAAGCCGCCGTCCGCCGAATTGCGCCCCGGGCAGAAAGACGAGGATTCCCTGCCGCCTTACGACGTTCTCGACGCGATTTTGCGCCTGCACATAGAGGGGTTCAAGTCCGCTTCCGAGATAGTCGCGGCGGGCTTCGACAGGGCGGCGGTTGAGGACGTTTTGGGCAAAGTAGCGCGCGCCGAGTACAAGCGTTCGCAGTATCCGATAGGCCCGAAGCTTTCGGCGGTCGCGTTTTCGACGGACAGAAAAATACCGGTATCAATAAAAAGGGGGCTTCAATGACTTCCAAAGAGCTTTTTTCAGAATCAAAAAAACTCATACCCGGAGGGGTTAACTCTCCGGTGCGCGCTTTTCGCGGGGTAGGCGGAGAGCCGTTTTTCGCGCGCTCGGCGCGGGGGGCGCGGGTTGAGACCTGCGACGGCCGCGAGCTCGTGGACTTCGTGTGCTCTTGGGGGCCCGCGCTCTTCGGGCACAACCATCCGGCTATTCGCGCGGCGATAGAGTCCGCGCTCGCAGACGGAACGTCTTTCGGGATGCCGTGCGAGGCGGAGCTCGAAATGGCGCGCCTGATTTGCGGCATGATTCCGTGCGCCGAGATGGTGCGCATGACAAATTCCGGCACGGAGGCGACCATGTCGGCAATCCGCCTGGCGCGCGGCTACACCGGCAGGGATTTGATAGTAAAGTTCGCGGGCTGCTACCACGGGCATGCGGACAGCCTTCTCGTCAAGGCGGGCAGCGGCGCGCTGACTTTCGGCAACCCCGACTCCGCAGGCATTCCGGCGGATTTGGCAAAGCTTACGATAGTGCTTCCATTCAACGACGCGGCTGCGGTCGAAGAGTGCTTTGAAAAGCTGGGCGAAAAAATCGCGTGCGCGATTCTCGAGCCGTATCCCGCGAACGTGGGCCTCATAGAGCCCGAGCCCGGGTTTTTGCGGCTGCTGCGCGACGCCTGCGCAAAGAGCGGCAGCCTGCTCATTTTCGACGAGGTCATAACCGGCTTCCGCGCGGCTTCCGGCGGGGCGCAGGCGCGCGAGGGGATTATTCCCGACCTGTGCGCGCTCGGCAAAATAATAGGCGGCGGCCTTCCGGTCGGCGCGTTTTGCGGGAGGCGCGAGATAATGGAGCTCCTCGCGCCGCTCGGCCCCGTCTATCAGGCGGGAACACTCAGCGGAAATCCGCTCGCGATGTCCGCAGGAATCGCCGCGCTGAAAATGGTCCGCGAAAATCCCCCCTACGAAATGCTCGAAAAGAAGTCGGAGTTCATAGTGAACGCGGCGCAGGCGGCGGCGAAGGAAAAGGGAATCGCGCTGCAAACGCCGAAAGTGGCGTCGCTCTTCTCGTTTTTTTTCAGCGAAAACCGCGTGAAGAATTGCGCCGACGCGATGGCGTCCTCCGCGGAACTCTACAAAAAATTCTTCTGGGGGTGCCTCGACCGCGGCGTTTATTTTGCGCCGAGCGCGTACGAAATCTGCTTTATGAGCGCGGCGCACACCGACGGCGACCTCGCGCGCGCGGCGGCGGCGATAACCGAAAGCATACGCGCCCTCTGAGGCGGGACGGGAGAAATTTCCGCCGGAATTTTTGCGCCTCTTTAATTTCGCGGCGCGTCGTATTGTCGCGGCGGCGGGCGGGTTCTGCGCGGATTCGCCCGGGATGCGGAAATTTTCGGGAATTGCGGGGCGCATTGGCAGAGTAAATTTCGCGGCGGGTGGTTGAAGTATTGCCGCAAAAAATTGCCGCGTTCCCGCTGCCGGCGGGCGACGGATTTTCGCGCGCTCGCAAAACGGGGCGGCGCGCAGCAGCGGCGCGCAATGCGGACATTTTTTTCTTCTTGTTGAAACTTGGCGCGGGAAAGGCGCAGATGGAAATAGAAAGCGAATTTTAAAATTTTTCTAAACGGATTTCATTCCGCGCGCGATAGGGGGATTTTCATAGGGCGGATATGAGCGCGGGGGTTACGCTGCCGGCGGGCTGCGGGCAGGGCGGCGGCGGTCGAGAAGCGGGGTTGGGAAATATTTTTTATTTTGCAGGCATAAGGGGGATAGATTTTCTTCTCAAAAGCTTGACATTTTTAGGTCTTGCGTTAGAAAAGCTTATATGAAAACGACTTCATATATTCTTCTTCCTCTCGCATTTTGCGCAGCCTTTTCCGCCGCGGCGGAAACTTACTATTATTGGGGCGACAGCGCCGGCGGAAACATGCCTATATTCGAGGCCTCCGCGTGGAGCTCGTCGAGTTCCGGATATGCCGCCATTCCCGAGGACGCAAACGTAAACTCCCCCGACGCCGCATGGGTGTTCGACTACGACGCCCATCTGCCCTTGACATCGAGGAGCGAGGGAATTTACTACAAAATAAATCAGGCGTTTCTGAATTTGGCTTCCTTGACTGTCGTAAATTATAATTACACCTCTATTGACTATATAAAAAACGGAAGCGTGACTTCGGGCGGTTCTCTGAAAAATAATTTCATATCAAACGTTTCCGGAGCGTTCTGGAACATAGGCGAATTCACGTTTGAGGGAGGAAGCTCAGATAGGGAGTTTGTATTCGGCGCGTCTTATTCAAACGACACTCAGCCCGAGGTGACATTCGGAACCGTCAATATCGGCAGCGAAGGCGCGCGCGCCGACGTGAGATTCGGGGGGACGGCGTCCGGCATTTGCGTCGCCACCGTCGGCGACAAAGCGGGGCAGAATGTGACTATGAGCGAATCCGCCTGCATGAAATACCTCACCGTCACGGGAGACTTCAACATATACGGA
>CAJMOT010000158.1 GCA_905214995.1 uncultured bacterium
GAGCTTCCTCGCCGACGATTCCTCGGGGCTCACGACGGTGCAGCTGTCCCTCGGAATAGTCCCCGAGCCCGCGGCTGCGGCGGCAATCCTTGGCGCCGTCGCGCTTTCCATCGCCGCATACCGCAGGAGAAAATAAAGCGGCAATTTTTAAGCGCAAAAGAAAACGGGCGCGCGGGGCTTCGGCTCCGCGCGCTTCAAATTTGTCCCCAAACCGCAATTCCCCGTTCGCGCCTTGAAAAAATCCGCCAGCGCGCCGCGCGCAAAACCGCGCCCTCCATTCCCCAGCCGACGCAAAGAATCCGGCGCGCCGAAAAAGACCGCGAAATGAAACATTTTGCGCGGCGGCTCGTTTAAACGGATAAAAACGGGCGCGTACTGCCGCCGCTCGCCGCCAACTATCAAAGGGAAAATATGAACGCGCAAATAATGAAAATTCTGGCCGCCACTGCGATAGCCGCATCCGCTTTCGCGGCCTTTGCCGCGCCGAATCCGGAGGCAAAAATGCACAGGTCTTCCGCGGCGATATAAAAGAGCGCCCGAAGCTCGACAGCGAAACGATGCGGCTCATCGCCGCCTACCGCAAAAACCCGTCGGAGGAAAACAGGGCGGCGTTAAGAAAGCGGGTCGAGGCGAATTACGACAAAGTGCTCGCGCGCAAGAGGGCAAAACTCGAAGACCTGAAAAAAACCGCAAGGGAGGTTTCCAAAGTGCGCGAAATGCAAGAGATCGTCGACGAGATGACGGCGAACGGAAACCTCAGCGTTGAACGGACGATGAGCCGCTTCTCCGACCCGCGCCTCCGCCCGGGCGCCCGCGCGCCGAAAGACGGCTATCTTCCGGCGCTCGGCGCCGCGCAAAACGTCTGCATATCCTACGCGCCCGCCATGAACGCCGAATACCGCGCGTTTCTGAAATCCGCCGGCAAAAGCGTCCCCGAAGACGGCTCCGACGCAAGGCGCCCCGCGCGAGGACGCCGAAGCCTACTGCAAATGGCTTCCGCAAAAGGATGGCGGGGCGGCCTACCGCCTGCCGACCGCCGCGGAATGGGAGCTCGCCGCGGGCCATATGCCGAAAGACGCGGACTTCAACTGCGGAATCGGCGACAAAACTTCGCCCGTCGACGCCTACGCCAAAACCCTGTCCGCGCGCGGGGCGATAGACATGTGGGGAAACTGCCGGGAGTGGACTTCTACGGACGCCGCGGGCCCGGGCGGAGAGAAGTTCGCGGAAGTCAAGGGAGGCGCGTTCGACTCCGCCAGAACGGAGCGCCGCACCGAGCGCAGGGGAGAAATGCGAAATCCCGCAAAGGGATACGGAAACGTCGGATTCCGCGTGGTGGGGGAAAAATAATTTCCTCCCGCGGGAGGGAAAATCCTCAAAGGGAGGCCTAAGCGCGACGGTTTGCGGCGCGCGCCGCAAAATCCCGCGCCGCCGGAAACGCCCGCAAAAGAAATCCGCAACGAACGCGCAAAGCGGGCGCAACCTCCGCAATGCGCGCAAAAAAACGGCGGCCGCAAAGCCGCCGTTTTTTAAAGGCCCATCCGGCCTGCCAAGCTTACTTGCCGACTTTGAAGTCAGCGCCGGGCTTGAACTTAACAACCTTAGAAGCCTTGATCTTGATCTTTTCCTTCGTCTGGGGATTGATGCCCATGCGAGCCTTGCGTTCGGCGACCGAGAAAGTGCCGAAACCGATAAGCTGAAGCTTCTTGTTCTTCTTAACGCCAGCCTTGATCGCCGCGAGAACAACATTGAGAGCCGTTTCGGCGCAGGCTTTCGTGGCGTCCTTGCCGAGGAGTTTCTGGATTTCAAGAATGAGTTCTGCTTTATTCATATTTGTTTTTTATTGGTTGTTAGAGGAAATCTACGCCGGATATATTCTGGTAGTAGAAAATCGAGAAGCAAGACGCCCGATTCCGCTTTATTAAAGGTGTGCCCCCCAATTCGGCCGAACCGATGTTTTGCCCTCCTTTTTAACGCACAAGTTAGATTTTTTCGGGGGGCAGTCAATAAAAAATATCGAAATATTTTTGCGCCCAGCGGCGCGCAAAAGCTTTCCCCGAAAGGGACGGATTGCCATTCGCCCGCAAATTCCGCGCGCAACTTACGAAATTTGCCATGCGCCTCAGACGTCACCATACGAGCCTCGGCGCCTCCTTTTCGAGCAGCTCCATTCCGGCGTTCGACTTCGCCCCGTCCGCAGCCGAAACCGCGAGAGCGAGCGCCCAGAACCTGTCGGCGTGCCCGTCGGAAGTGCGCTCCGCGCAAAACCGCAGCGCTCCGCCCGCGCCGACCTCCTTGCGCACGCTCCTTATGTCGGCGATGACTTCGATGTCGTCGGGAATCCTTATTTTTGCGTCCTCGAAACGCGCTTTTAGCGGGTACGCGAGCGCCTCTTTCGTCCCCGCCGTGAACGTCACTCCTCCCACGCGCGCGCCTCCGTACCGCTCCGCCGCCCTCTCGGCGAACTGCCTGCCCAGGCCGCTCTGGTCGATGAGCGCGCGCCTGAGATTAGGAAGGCGCAAAAACCTGTGAAGCTCCGCCTCCTGATGGGAGAACGGGACGTTTTCGAGCGCGGAGATCTCGCGCGTATACAGAGTGTCGCCGACGCGCTCGAGCAGCCAGAACACCGACAAGTCCCTGCTCCGCCCCACGTCGACGCCCAAAAACAGCGGGTTTGCCCCGCCCTCCGCAGCGCGCCAATTCCCGTCCTCCGGCCTGTACAGACACCGCGATATGCAGTCGCACCCGACGAAGCCCGCGGAGTCGTCGGCGGGAGAGCACATGTACTCCTGCAAAAAGCTCTCCTCGTCCGCGCAGGAATTTTTAACGTAGTCGAAATACTCGCCCTCGTCCATTCCGAGAACCTCGTGGCCCTCGGGCAGAGCCGCTTTGAGCTTGCCGAGAAACCCCTGCTCGAGCGCGTCCTGCAAAGTTACGCGGTGCAGCGACACCTTCTTCGGGTTGCCGCCGTGCCGCGCCTCGTCAATGAGCCTCTTGAAAAAATTTCCCGAGCCCCTGTGCGTCGAGATTATCTCCATCCGCCCGCCCCACGTGATGCCCGGGTACGCTATGGCGTAGAGTCGCTCCGGCTCCGGATGGAGGGCGAATTCGTCGAGAACGCGGGTGCCGCGCTTCCCCGCCTGGGCGTCGGCATTTGACGACAGCGACCATATCCGCGTGCCGTTGGCGAACCCTATCGAATTCGCGGAGGATTCGCGGGCGACGCCGGAAAACCCGAAATCGCGCACGGCGGTTCCGAGTATGTCGGCGAATTTTGCGCAGTCGGCGAGAAACAGGCGCGCCTGCGTCTCGTCGCGCGACGCCACCCACGAGTCGAGCCTTCCGCCCGAGAGCGAGTGCTCACGCACGAGCGAATACGCCGCGGTCCAGCTCATGCCGATCTGCCTCGACTTCTCCATGATTTTTATGCGCGATTTGTCCTCTATCCACGCGCGCTGGTAGGGCAGAAAAAACGAGTCCGAACCCATGTCAGAGCAGTTTCAGCTTTTCCTCTATTTTGCGGAGCGTCCGCGCCGAAATCCCCGCGCCATCCGCCTTGCAAGGCTTTCCCGCCGAACGCCTGGAATCCGCTGAAAACAGCTTCTGGACTATCCCCGCGAGCGTCCCGACCTCCGAAACGTCGGCGTCCCCCGCCGCGCACAGGCGGTCGAAGACTATCTCCCACAGGAGGGCGAGAGACGCCTCGGGAGCTTCGAGGGAGATTTCGGAATCGACGAGGGCGTCGGCGCGCTCCTTTGCGGCTCGGATTCTCTCGAGGTGCGCCCCGAACGCCGGCGCGATTCCCGCGGAGGCGGACGGGCGGGAGACGCGCTCCGCGCCTTCCGGCGCGGCGGGGGGCTTTGGG
>CAJMOT010000159.1 GCA_905214995.1 uncultured bacterium
AAAAAAGGGATTTCCCTTCGCCCTGCCCGCCGCGGCTTTCCCCTCGCCCGCCGAAACCGCCTCCCCCTCCGGCGGGTGGGTCGCCGCGCTGCTTGCCGCACTCGCGGGCGGGGCGATTTTAAACCTTATGCCGTGCGTTTTTCCGGTGATAGGGATAAAAATTCTCTCCTTCGCCTCGCACGCCTCCGACAGGCGCGCCTCTATCCTCGGGGCTTTCGCGTATTCCGGAGGGATACTCGCGTCGTTCCTCGCGCTCGCGGGGGCGTTGGTCGCGCTGAGGTCGGCGGGCTCGGAGCTCGGGTGGGGATTCCAGCTTCAAAATCCGGCATTCTCGGCGGCTATGGCGCTGCTGTTCTTTGCGATGGCGCTGAGCTTCGCGGGGGCGTTTGAAATCGGCGCGGGATTCGCCGGCGGAATTTCCTCCGAAAAAAGCCGCAACAAATACGCTTCCGCCGCGCTCTCGGGGGTTCTCGCGGTTTTGGTCGCGAGCCCCTGCACCGCCCCGTTCATGGGGGCGGCGGTGGGCGCCGCTCTCGCGGCGGACGCCTCCTCCGCCTTCACACTCTCGATATTCGCGGCTCTCGGCATCGGAATGGCATTCCCGTACGTCCTGCTTTCGGCGCTCCCGGGACTCGCAAAAAAAATGCCCCGCCCGGGAGCTTGGATGGAGACGTTAAAGCAAATTCTCTCCGTTCCGCTCTTCGCGTCGGCGATATGGCTTGCGTGGGTATACTGCGAGCAGACGGGCTCGCCCGCGCGCATAATGTCGGCGGCGCTCGCCCTCGCCGTCGGCTTGCGCATTTACGGTATCTACTACATGCCGCATTTCGGGCGCAAGACGCGCCGCTCCGCCCTCGCCGCGTGCGCAATCTCCGCCGCCCTCGCCCTTTGGATAGCGGTTCCCGGAGATTCCCGCGACGGCGCGCCCGCGGACGCGGAAAACGCCTGGTCGCCACAGAAAGTCGAGGAGCTGCGCAGAAGCGGAAAAATCGTGTACGTCGATTTCACCGCTTCGTGGTGCCTGACGTGCCAATACAACAAAACCGTGCTGAATTCCAAAAGGGTTGCGGAGGCTATGAAAGCGCGCGGCGTTTCGACGCTCGTCGGCGACTGGACGAACAAAGACCCGCTGATTTCGCGCGAGCTCGCAAAATTCGGGCGCGCGGGAGTTCCCCTGAACCTCGTCTACCCGCCCGACCTCTCGAAGCCGCCCGCCGTGCTGCCCGCGATACTCACGGAATCCGAGGTCATTGAAGCGGTTGACAAAGCGGCGAGATAGTGCAATAGTTCGCGAATTAAAAAACGCATGGAAAAATCCGGATTTCTGACATTTGAAACGGCGCAGGAAATCGCCGAAAAGTATTCCACTCCCTGCTACGTTTACGACGAGGCCGCCCTCGTCGCGCAGGCGAAAAAGGCGCTCGCCTTCCCCAACGCCTTCGGGCTGACGGTGAGGTTCGCGATGAAGGCGTCCTCCAACCGCGCCATTTTGCGGCTGTTCGACTCCCTCGGGCTTCACATCGACGCATCCAGCGCGCACGAGGTCGAGCGCGCAATGCTCGCGGGGATTCCCGCCGGACGCATTTCCCTTTCCTCGCAGCAGCTGCCGGAAAACCTCGCGGAGCTCGCGCGCGCGGGGGTGAAGTACAACGCCTGCTCGCTCCTGCAGCTCGACGAATTCGGCAGGGCGAACCCGGGCGCGGAAGTCGGGGTGCGCATAAACCCGGGCCTCGGCTCCGGCGGCACCAACCGCACGAACGTCGGCGGCCCGGCTTCGAGCTTCGGGATCTGGAAAGACTACATTCCGCAGATAATGGAAATCGCCGCCCGCCACGGGCTGAAAATCGTCAGAATCCACACGCACATAGGTTCGGGCTCCGACCCGCTCGTGTGGCGGAAAGTCGCCGAGATGAGCCTCGGAACCGTAGAGCTCTTCCCCGACGCCGCGACCCTCAATATGGGAGGCGGCTACAAGGTAGCCAGGGTCGACGGGGAAAAATCCACGGACCTTGCGGAAATCGGGGAGCCCGTCGCAAAGCTCGTGGAGAACTTCGCCGCGAGGACGGGAAGAAAACTGCATTTTGAAATCGAGCCCGGCACTTTCCTCGTTGCGAACTGCGCGGCGGTGCTCGCGAGGGTTCAGGACATTTGCGACACGGGCGAAGGCGGCTACAAATTCCTGAAGCTCGACGCCGGCATGACGGACATTCTCCGCCCGTCGCTCTACGGCGCCCAACACCCCATTTGCATACTCCAAAAAACGCCCGACCCCGAGGAAGAGGAATACATTGTCTCGGGCCACTGCTGCGAGAGCGGCGACATCCTCACCCCCGCCGCGGGCGACCCCGAGGGCCTCTCCCCGCGCAAAATGCGGCGCGCGCATATCGGCGACTTCTGCGCAATAGGGGGCGCGGGCGCGTACTGCGCCTCAATGTGCGCGCAAAACTACAACTCCTACCCCGCCTCCCCCGAAGTCATGCTTAAAGCGGACGGCTCGCTCAAGCTCATTCGCAGGCGCCAGACGCTCGCGCAGATTCTTGAAAACGAAATTCAGGATGATTAAGGCAAAGACATCTCAGAAAGTGCGCTTCGCGGAAACCGACGCGATGGGGGTCGTCTACCACGCCAACTATCTGCCGTGGTGCGAATGCGCGAGGCTCGCTCTCATCGAGGGCGTGGGGCTCGACTACGCCGAAATGTCCGCGCGCGGCTTCCACCTGCCGGTTGTCGAGGCCCATGTCAAATACCGCCGCCCCGCGAAATTCGGCGACACGGTGGAAATCGAAAGCGCGATAGTCGAGCGCCCCGGCGTAAAAATAAAAATAGAGTATAGGATAACGGCGAATTCGGTTTTGCTCGCCGAAGCCCAAACCGTCCACGTGTTCGTGAACCCGGAGGGGCTGCCGGTAAAGCCGCCGCGCGAATACGCGGACGTCCTATTGAAGGCGTTCGACGAAAACCCCTGACAGGCGATGAAGCGGGCACTCTGCATAGCGGCGGCGGCCGCCGCGTTTGCGGCGTCGCTCTTCATGCGCGAAAGCAACATTTCCGCCAGGGTCGCGCACGCGGACGAGGCCGAGCAAGCGTCGACTTTCGCGGACATGCTGCGCGGCGAAAAATATAAATACAACCCGAACGGCCCCCACGGGCCCTCGCTCTACTATTACGCCTACGCATGCTACCAATTTCCCGCGCTGAAAAATTTCGACATGGCGCAGGAGGCCAACATTCCCCACGACACCCCCGTCCAGTCGAAAAGCGACGGTATCTCGCTCGATACGCTGAGAAAATTGCTCGCGCCGTGGCTGGTATTCATATTCCTGTGCTATCTCTTCGGCGCGTTCGCGGGAAGAGCCGCCGCATGGTGGGCGTGCGCGTGCTTCGCGCTCTCGGGGTTGTCCTGCATCTATGCGGGGTATTTCGTGCACGAGATAATTTTCGCCGCGGCGGTTTTCGCGGCCGCGCAGTTCTTATGGGCGTTTTTCAAGGCTCCAACCCTCCGGCGGGCCGCTCTCGCGGGCGCGTTCGCGGGGTTGGCGCAGGCGACCAAGGAGACTTCCGTAATAGCGTTCTTCGCGCTCTTCATCTCGTCCGCCGCCGCGCTCGCAATCCTCCCAGATTTCAGAAAAAACCTATTCGGACTCGGGCCGAAAAAAACCGCGGCATTCTTCGCCGCGTTCTGCGCGGCGTTCCTGGCCGTATTCTGCGCGTTTTACTCGTCGTTCGGCGCCAACCCGCGCGGGATAATGGACGCATTTCTGGCGTACGGGCACTTTGCCGGAAAGTCGGCGAGCGCCGAT
>CAJMOT010000160.1 GCA_905214995.1 uncultured bacterium
GGCGAGTTCTGGGGCAAGCTCGCCATCTCAGCCTCCGGCGTCTGCGAATATTCCCAGGATGGGGAATTGAAAGATTTCATCGCAAAAAAGGCGGCGGCGCTCATTTCAATGCAGGAGCCCGACGGATATTTGGGGACGTACAAAAACAGGGCGTTTTTGCGCGTGAACGACCTCGAGGCCTCAAAGAAAGCGGTCGGATACGAGTGCGACTGGTGCTGGAATCTCTGGTGCAGAAAATACACCCTCTGGGGGCTTCTCGAGGCCTATAAAATCGGCAAAAACCCCGAGACGCTCGCCGCCGCCGCGCGCTTCATGAACCAGTACATCGACATGCTGCGCGCCGAAAACGTCAAAATTTGCGACACGGGCACTTTTGTCGGGATGCCGAGCATGTCGATTTTAAAGCCCCTGCTTATTCTATACCGCGAGACTTCCGACGCCAAGTTTCTCGATTTCGCAAAGGAAATCGTCTCGTACTGGGACAGGGACGGAAATCCGCCGCCAAACTTCCTGCGCAACGCCTTTTCGGGCGAGCCCGTGCGCCTCTGGTATCCGCACGTGAAGAAGTGGGAAAAGGCGTACGAAATGATGTCGTGCCTCGAAGGGCTCGTGGACTACTGGCGCGTGACCGGCGACGAAAAGGCGCTGAAAGCCGCTTCGAATATCCGCGACCAACTCCTGCGCGACGAAAAGAACATGCTTTCGAGCGTCGGCTACAACGACATGTTCGTCGGCGGCGCGAACCAGATAAACGCCATCACCGAGCCCTGCGACGCCATCCACTGGATGCGCCTGAACAAGGAGCTGTTTCTCGCCTCGGGCGACCCGAAGTATCTCGACGAAATGGAGGACACTTTTTACAACGCCTTTCTCGCGGGCGTCTCGCGCGACGGCAAATGGGGCTCGCGCGGGGTGCGCAGCCACGGCTACCACTTTGTCGCCAAGCCGCAGGTCGGGATGAAATACAACCACTGCTGCGTGGACAACATGCCCCGCGGATTTCTCGACTTCGCCCAAACCGCGCTCTCGCGTTCCGGCGGCGAAATTTTCGTGAATTTCTATTCGCCGTTTAAGGGGAAAATCGGCGGAGCGGAGGTGGAAATCTCGGGCGGCTATCCGATAGCCGATTTCGCCGAGGTGAAAATCCGCGTCGAGAAGCCGACGAAAGTTTCCTTCCGCATTCCGTCGTGGAGCGCCCGGACGCTCGTGGACGGCAAGTTGGCGAAGGGCCCGTGGCGCTCCATAGAGGCGGACGGCGAGAAGACGGTGAAAATCGGCTTCGACATGTCGCCGCGCGTCGTAGATTCCCCCCTTTCGGACTGCTACGTTCCCAAAAACGATTTGCGCGCAAGCCGCTGGACGGCCTACGGATCGGATCCCGACCTTCTGCCGCTGATGCGCCACAGCGCGGGGGCGACGATCAGGCGCGGGCCGCTTCTTTTGGCGCGCAGCAAATACATAGGCAATTCGGACGCGGAGATGTTCGGGTCGGCCACAGTGAACAACGGCGGCGCAAGCTGCAGGCTCACCCCCGCAAAGGCGGACAGAACATGGGGCCTGTGGGACGCGGAGATAAAAACCGCCGACGGCAGGACGATAAAAACCAAAGTTTGCGATTTTGCCTCCGCGGGCGACGATTTCCGCCGCGGCGAGCCCGTCAACCGGACGCCGACATTCTCCGTTTTCTTCTGAGGTCGGGCTGCGGCGGCGCAGAGGCGGGAGTATTGTGCAAGCCGCCCGCCTCTGCGCCCGCCGCGCCCTTGCGCGGTTTCCGACGGCAAGCCGCGCGGTTGGGAAAAGCGCGCAAACCGCCGCCGATTGGCTTTGCGGCGTAAAAATTGATATGGCCTTTTACGTTTTGCCTGCGGGCAAGGCGCGAATTTTTTTGCGGCATTGGTCAATCCGCGCGGTTTATTTTCGGCGCGCGCCGCGGGGCGTTTTTTATCCGGTTTCGGCAAGTTTTGATTTTTTACGGGAAAACCCGCGGGAAAGCATCGGAGCGGGAGGCTAAATTTCCCCGGACAAAATTTTGCGTAGTTGGAACTTTCGGATAGGGAAATTTACATAAATAAAATAAATTTGGTTTTCCGGCTCTCCGCAGTTTTTGCGTTTGCCGCCGCAATCGGAACGGCCGCCATTGCGCTTGGCGCGCGCAAAAGAAGGAAATAGGCGCGGTGAATACGCCGGTTTCCCGATTTCCAGCGAGTATGCAACGGGCGCGCGCCGCGAAGATGAGGGGGGCAAGCCTTTTGTTTGCGGCGCGCTTTTCATGCTCCATGCCATGGCGCGGCACAATGCGCCACCGCTTGAACGGCGAATGTCCGCCCGCAATATCCGCCGAAACGCGGGATTCACAAGGCAAGGGCGATAATGGCTTCTTTAAAATCAAATGAGAAAGTTTGCGGACGAGGCCATCCGGAAGACGTTTTCGGGCAATATGCAGCCGGACAAAAGCGGGAGGCCTTATTTAAACAAAAAAGGGCGAAAGTTCCTCCAAGACTCAGCTCCCGCTAATTGGGAGCAGTATGGAACCGAACTTTCACCTTTAAAATTAGAATCGGAAAATTCTTCCGAAAGTCAACGGGAAAAGTTTTGCTTTTTTGCCGGAAGTTTCCGCGCCGTTTGCGGCGCGGGGAATTTCTTCCCGGATGGCGCCGCTACGGCCGGATTGCGAACAATCCCGATAGAAAAACGCAACCCCTTTTATGGAAGCGGCGGGCGTTGGGCTCGGGCGCCTCCCGTAAGGCGGGCAAAGCCTGAAAGCGCGCCGCGGCCCGCGGCGGGATTCAGATTTCCACGTCTTTTGAGTAATCCACGTTCGGGAGCCCGAAACCGAAAAGTTTTAGGAACTCTTTTTTGTAGCCCGCAAAGTCGGTTAGCTCGTAGAGATTCTCTGTGGAGACTTTGGGCCAAATGTCGAACACTGCCTTTTGGACGTCGTCGCGCAATTCGAGGTTGTCGATCCTCACGCGCCCTTCGTCGTCGAATTCAAGGCAGTTGCCGTTGTAGAGCTGGGTGGCGAAGAGGCGTTGGATCTGCTCTATGCAGCCCTCGTGGATTCCCTTTTCCTTCATCACCTTGTAGAGGATGGATATGTAGAGGGGCACTACCGGAATCGCGCTGCTCGCCTGCGTGACGAGCGCCTTGTTGACGGAGATGAACGCCTTGCCGCGCCGCAGCTTCAAGAGGGCGTCGATCCTGTCCGCGGCGGCTTCGAGGTCTTTTTTGGCGAGCCCGATGGTGCCGCTGCGGTAGATCGGATAGGTGAGCTCCGGCCCTATGTATGAGTACGCGACGCTCGCGCAGCCCTCGGCTATGACGCCCGCGTCGTCGAGAGCCTTGACCCAGCGTTCCCAGTCGTCGCCGCCCATGGTTTTGACGGTCTCGAAAATTTCGCGCTCGGTCGCGGCGGGGACCGTCACTTCCACCACCTGCCCTTTGTCGGTGTCGAGCGACTTGTCCTTGCGTTCTTCGCCGACGGTTTTTAGGACGCTCTTGTAGACTTCGCCGGTGTCGGGGTCGGTGCGGCGGGGCGAGGCGAGCGAGTATACTATCAGATCAACCTTTCCGAGGGGGCTCTTTTTTATGGCTTCAATGGCCTGTTTTTTCACTTCGTCGCCGAAGGCGTCGCCGTTGATGTTTGCGCAATAGAGCCCGGCGGCTTCGGCCTGTTTTGCAAATTCGGCGGTGTTGTACCAGCCCGCGCTCGCGGGGCGCGACCTCGCCGCGTCGCCCGGCCGCTCGAAAAAGACGCCAACCGTCGCGGCGCCGCAGCCGAATGCGGCGG
>CAJMOT010000161.1 GCA_905214995.1 uncultured bacterium
CATCCGGCGTATTCGAACCCCGCGGCGTCGAGCTGCCCCTGCAGAGCGCCGTCCTCGCCGTAGTCTCCGTGCATCGCGGGAAAGATTACGTATTCGTCCGGGTCGATGCCGGAGGGCAGGGCGTTTTCGTCGAGCCTCACGGACACGGCGTCGAATTTCTTCGACAGCGCCTTGAATACGTTTTCGCCGCTTACGAGCGACACTTCGCGTTCGGGGGAGATCCCGCCGCTGAATACTGCGATTTTGGGATTCATTTTATCTGCGCAAAAAATTTTTTCGCCGCGAAGTGGAAGTCGCCCGCGCCAACGAGCGCTATGCGCTTCGGCTTTCCGCCTTCGAGCGCGGCTTTTGCGATTCTGAAAAAATCTCCGGGTTCGGCAAGTTTTATTTGGGAGCCTTTCGGGGCGTTTTTGATTATTTCGGAGCTCTCGCCGAGCGGATCCGGAATTTCGCTCGCCGCGTAGACGGGCAGGACGAAAACCCGCGCGCCGGCAGTTTCGGCCTCCGACAGGATTTTTGCGAAGTCCGCGGCGAACCTCCGCGTGCGCGTGTACCTGTGGGGCTGAAAAAACACGTCGGTTTCGACGCCGGACTGCGGCAGGAAACTCCGCAGGAACGCCCCTACTTCGTTGGGGTGGTGGGCGTAGTCGGAAATCGCGCAGACTTTCCCGTCGTCGAAAATCTTTTCGCCGCGCCGCTGGAGCCCCGCGAACCCGCCGAAAGCGGACGGGGCGAACGAGCCGTTCGGGAAAGTCGCGCGCAGGGCGGCGAGCGCCATGGCCGCGTTTTTTTCAGAGTAGTCTCCGGCGGCCTTCACGGCTATGGAGGGCGTCTGGGCGCGGGCGGCCGAGCGCGAGAGAATTTCGTCGCCCTCGGGGTATATGACGAGCCTGCGAGTCCTCGAAAACAGCCGCTCGAACATCTCGCCGAGCTTTCGGTCGTCGGCGTAGGTGTCGGTGTGGTCAAGGTCGGCGTTTAGAGCGACGGCGACTTCCGGCGAAAAGCGTTCTATCGTCGCGTCGCTCTCGTCGATTTCCGAAACTATGGGCTTTCCTGCGGCGCAGTATCCGTGCATGGCGAACCCGTTTGGGATTGCGCCCACGAGGTACCCGCAGTCGAGCGAGAGCCGGTTTATCGCGTGCGCCAGGAGCGCGCTGACCGTGCTCTTGCCGTGGCTGCCCACAATGGCCGTGAGTTTTCTGGGGGCGCAGAGCTCCGCCCAGCACTCGCCGCGCCGCGCCATGCCCTTGGAGCCGCAGAAGGCGGCAAATTCCCCGCGTCTGCGCCAGAGGGCGGTGCTTATCACGACCCTGTCATATCTGCCGGACGGCGGGCGGAACCTCACTCCGAGATTTTCAAGGCGCTCGCGCAGCTCGGGATTGGGGGAGTCGTCAAAGCCCTCGACGGCGTTGCCCTCGTCGGCGAGAAACGCGGCAAGCGGCGCCATTCCCATTCCGCAGACGCCGCCCATGTAGTAGCGTGCGGGCACGGCTATTTCTCCCCCGCGCCGGCGGCGACGAGCCGCAGGTCCTCTATGATTTTCGAGGTGTCGTTGAGCGCGTCTACCCTCGCGAGGTTTTCGCGCATGGTTTCCAACAGCGCGGAATTGTTCATCAGGCAGGCGACTTCGTCGAAGAGCCTGTGCATGTCGTTTTGGTCCACGACGGCGCATCCTCCCTGCCTTTCAAAGCACTTGGCGTTTTCGCGCTGGTGGTTGTCGGCGGAGAAGGGGTAGGGCACTATGACGGACGGAAGCCGGCAGCGCGCAAGCTCGGCGATTGTTCCGGCTCCGGCGCGCGCGACCGCAAGATTTGCCGCGGACATCGCGGACGCCATGTCGTCGCAAAATTCGAGAAACGCGATTTTCCTCCCGCCGAAATTTTTCGTTTTGACGGTTCTGTCGCGAAAGGCGTTTTTCCCCGGCCCGCACACGCAGAGGACGTCTATTCCAATTTCGGCGAGCCTGTCGAAATTGTTAGACGCCCATTCGTTGAGCGCGAGCGCCCCCTGGCTTCCGCCAAGCACGAGCAGCAGCTTCCCGTCCGCCCCGAATCCGAATTTTCTCTTCGATTCCGCGGCGGGCAGCTTTTTTATCTCGCTTCTGACCGGATATCCGGAATACCTCACCTGGCCGCTTTTTCTCTTTGATATTTTGACGCCGTGGGGCACGTATATTCTCTCCGCAAACCTGCCGAGCAGTCGCGTGGCCTTTCCGGCGCGCCGATTTGCCTCGTGCAGAATCAGCGGCACCCCGAGCGTTATGGCGGCTATTGAAAAGCCGAGGGAATTGAAGCCGCCGAAGCTTATCACGGCGTCGTACCCGCCCTCCGAGATGACCTTTCTGCCGAATTTCACGGATTTTGCGAGCTCCGAAAAGAATTTGAAGAGCCGCGCGGGGCGCAGGGAGAACGCCACCCCGGGCGCCTTTATTATGTGCAGGCCGGAATACTTGCCCGCAAGACGCGAGTCCACCGCCTTTTGGCTGATGACGAAGCTCGCCTCGTCGCCGGCGTCGATGAGCGCCTGCCCGACCGCGAGGCCCGGGGCGAGGTGCCCGCCGGTTCCCCCGCAGAGAATGATAAATTTGCTCATAGTTCCCCTATTTTGATTTGCGCCGGCTTGCTCCAACGCCTCAGGCAGTTGAGTATCAGCCCCGTAAATGCGAACATCGCCACAAGGTTTGAACCCCCGTAGCTTATGAACGGCAGGGATATTCCCTTCGTCGGCATGAGGCCCGTGACGACGCACATGTTGAAGAGCGCCTGGAGGATTATCATCATCACGGCTCCCGTGGCGATTGAATACTCAAAGAGGTTTGGGGCTTTCCGCAGAGAGGCGATCGTGACGAAAAACAGAATCGCAAACGCGGCTACGACCGATACGGTCGCAAAAATTCCGAGCTCTTCGCCGACTATCGCGAATATGAAGTCCGTGTGCGCCTCCGGAAGGAATGAGAGCTGCTGCCTTCCCCTGCCTATGCCCGTGCCGAATACGCCGCCGGAGCCGAACGCGAGTATCGCCTGATAGAGCTGGTAGGAGCCGTCGGCCTTCGTCCCCTCGACGTCGAGGAAGCTGAAAATTCTCCTCATTCGCACGGGGTCGGAGTAGATCAGCGCGCAGAATATCGCGCCGAGAGGGGTGAATACGGCGGCAATGTGCGAGATTTTCGCGCCCGCCAGAAATATCAGAATCAGCCCCACAAACCCGCAGAGAAAGGTAGTGCCGTAGTCGGGCTCGAGTATTATGGGCACGCAAAAGAGCCCGACTATAAGCAGGGGCTTGGCGAGGCCCCCCGCAAACGTCTTTAATTTCCGCTGGTTGTCGTAGAGGTACGACGAGAGGAAAATTATGAGGGCGAATTTCGCCAGATCGCTCGGTTGGACGGCTATCGGGCCGAGCTCCAGCCACCTTCTGGCGCCGTTTACCTCCTTGCCGACATGCGGTATTATGACGAGGACGAGCAGCAGGGCGGAGACCGCGGCTATCGGAAGCGCGAGGCGTTTGAGGAGCCCGAGGTCTACGAATGCGGCGGCGGTTCCCGCGCAGAACGCGATAGCAAGCCACACAGCCTGTTTTGAGACAATGAGGTAAGGGTCGGCGCGGTTTGAGCCCGCGCTCATGAGCATGAGCAAACCGAGGGCGCTTAGAAAGGCCACCGGAAAGAGTATGCCGAACCAAGCGCCCCGAAATGAACCTTGTGCGTCCGGGCCGTCCATTTCCGGACGATCAGATTTCTATGACCGGGATCGCGTCCGCTTCCGGAAGGGCGGGTTGGGCGGGCGC
>CAJMOT010000162.1 GCA_905214995.1 uncultured bacterium
GAAGAGCGTCGCCACGCGCTGGTCTTTCCCCGTCACCCTCTTCGGGCACGGAGCGGGCTGGTCGGGCAGGTTCTTCGGCTGGGACGAATACTACACGGCGGTCGGCGCGATGTCGGCGGGCAAATTCGGCCTCTCCGAACGCCCGTGCGTATTCCGCCGCAAGCTGCTCGCCCCCGCCGTGATGAGGGTTTCCTACTACCGCGCGCCGACATTCGGGAAAGAGGGCGCCAGATACGTCTGGGAGACGAACGAGGACGGCTCCGAAGGCACGACCGACGGCCTGTGGCTCGACCACGTATTCCACATGTCCACGATCTCCGCGACAGGCTGGAGGCAATACCTCTACACGGGCGACAAAAAATTTCTCGAAAAAACCGCCTATCCCGTGATGAAAGAGTGCGCGCTCTTCTTCCTATCCCACATGGTCTGCAAGAACGGCGACAAAATCACGATAGGCAAGTGCACCGACATCGAGCGCCTCGGACCCGCCGTGGAAAACGCGTTTCTCACCTCATGCGGGGCGATCTACTCCTTCGAGACCGCCGCGAAAGCCGCCGACATACTGGGCGTTGATTCCGAAACCGCAAAGATTTTCAGGGAAACCGCCGCGGGCCTGCGCAAGTCGCTTCCGCAAAACGACAAAATGTATATCCCCTTTGAGGGCTGCGAGGAAAAGAGCATAGTCGCAATCGGAGGATATTTTCCCTTCCCCGTGCTGAAATCCGGCGACCCAAAGGGGGTCGCCGCCGTGCGCGACTTCCGCGAGAACATCTATTCGGCGGGCAATATGGTGCCCGTCGGGAAGTCCGTGTGCTCGTGGTACGCGAGCTGGCTTAGCTCCGCATTGGCGCGCATAGGCGACGCGAAAGAAGCCTTTGACATGGCAAAGCTCTCCATGAGCGGACTGGGGCTATTCAATGAGCCGTGGGAAATCCTCGAAACCGGCAACAACCCGTGGTTCGTCTCGGCGGCGGGCAACTTCGTGTACGCCTTCAACAACCTGCTCCTGCACCAGAACGAGGAGGGCGAAATAAAGGCGGCGTGGGCGGTTCCGGAGAGCTGGAAAGACTTTTCGTTTTCACTGCCCGCATACGGCGGAGGAAAGCTCGAAGCCGAGGTAAGGGACGGAAAATTCGCAAAGCTCGAATACGAGAGCGGCGACAATGCGAAAAGAACCCTAATGTTTCCCAAGAGGCTCGTGCCGGAAGGCAAAGCGGAAAAATCGTGGAGAGATTGCGGAGATTTCTATGCGGTTGACGTCTCGGGGAATTTTTCCCTATAAACGGCGGATATTTGCGCGCATTCTCCGCCATTCAAAAGCCGCCCGCATTATGCCCGCGAGATGCGATTGAACGGCGAGAGGCTACGCCCCTCCCAATCCCCGCAAACGGCAACCTCCCGCGGGAGGCTATAAAATATAGATTTGGAATGCGAAACCGGCGCGCCGCGCGCCTGCATGGAAGGGGCAAATTGCGCACAGCCCGCCGCAGGGAAAATCCATTGCCCATTCAACGGCGCAGCGCGCCCCCGCCGCCGCATTCGGAGAAATCACTTCTTCGAGCGCGGCAGCATTTTTACGGTCGGACGCGGGGGGCGGTTTCGGGCGGGCGCGAGAGTTTCGTCGTCCTCGAAGTCCGGAATGAAAGAGCGCGGCGCGGATTGCGCGGCTGGGGCGGACTGCGGGGTTTCCGCCTCGACGGTCATCGAGCGCCTGCCGCGGTTGTAGACCATTCTCGGGCCGGAAACGCGGGTGTTGTCCTCCCTGTCGATTACGACCGGATCTTCGGAGAGCACAACCATTTCGTCCTCCGGGAACACTTCCGCCCTGCCGCAGGCCGCGCTTTTGAGGCCGCTTGAAAGGTTCACGCTTTCAAGAAGATAGATTTTCGATATGGAATGCCCGCCGTTCTTCAGCTTGCGCATTTCGACTTCCGCCTTTTCGCACGATACGTCCATGTCGGTGCCCGACGCCTTTACGTCGCCCTCGAAGAAATAGCGGTCGGAATCCGTTCCGCCCACGAGCCACTGCTTGTCGCTGGTGATAACGGTCGGCTTTTCCTCGAGCTTTTTGTCGGCGCGCACCTCTTCGAGCCCTATTGCCTTGGTTGCGGGCAGGCGGATCGTAGGCCTCTTGCCGGGGTTTGCGGGGGAGATCAGCAGCTCCACATACCTGTGGGGGGCGGATTTGCCGCCGTCGCCGCCCTTGAGCTTCGGGTAGATCACCGCGGTTTCCGCCTCCGCCGAATAGCCTTTTTGGGAAATTTTGACCGAATCGGTCGCGGTAATCTTGCGTACGGAGTCTCCGCCCTTTCCGTCTCGAATGGCGAGCGCCTGCATTTTTTCGCAAGACGCCCTTATGTCGTCGGAGGTTATGCGGACGTCGCGGTCGAAGTCGAAGCGCATGTTTTTCTCGCTCTTGACGAATTTCAGCCGCTTTGACTTCACGACGGTCTCGGCGCCCTTCTTCGGCTTTTCTCCGGCGGATATGCCCTCGCGGATATTCAGGACTACATCGGAATTTTCCGCTTTGGGGTCCGCAAACGCAAGCCCCGTGCTCTTTTCCTTCAAAAACACTATCACGTCGGCAAAAAGCTTCATTCCGCGCTCGGGGTCGGCGAGCGACGCATTGTCGGACAGCACGACCTCGCTCCTTCCGGGCAGGATTTCCATGCGGTCCGCGGCGGCGTTGCCGTTTTCGTTGGAAAGCCGCACATTGCCCCCGCCCTCTATGCGCGAAACTTCCGGCTTTCCGCCCTCTTTGGAAGCCGACTGCGCCGAGAGCGAATCGCATGACGCCTTGAAAGAGTCGGCGTCAACCTTCACGTTTCCGAAAAAGTCGAAAAAGTTTTTTTCGCCCTCCGTCCTCATTTTTATGGAGTCCGCGGATATGGCGATCCTCTCCTCTTTGCCCTCGGAATCGGTGTTGAAAATCACGGCGCGCGCGCGGCCGGATTTGCCGGACTTTGCGGCGAGAGACTTTTTGCCCCTGTCGATTTCAATTGTGTCTCCGGATATTTCGGCGCGGCTGGGGATGTCTTTTATATGGGGGCTGCCGGAGAGGAACGCCGCGGACTCGGACGGCAGGATTTTGGCGCCGCCCGCGCGGATGTCCTTGTTTTCGTAAAGCATTTTTATGTTCCCCTCGGCGTCGATTTCGCTCACGCCGGAGCCTCCCCGCCGCTCTTTGGGGGCGACTGCGCGCAGGGCGTCGCACTCGAGCTTCATCTGGGAGTTCTCGAGCCTTACGTTTTTGCGGACGTCGAACACGTTGCTGCCGCCCTCCCCGAGCATCGAGCCGTACCTGCCGGTTATGCGCGTGTCGGGCGCGCCTTTTTTTTCGCCGCCGGCGGGGAATATGTCCACGGTTATGCCGTCGAAGACCTCGACGAATTTTTTCGCGGAATCCCACGTCCACTTCTTCCCGTCTATTTTAAACTCCGGCGCGCGGACGAATATGTCGGAATCCCCCGACACGAACTTTTTTACCGGATCCACCCTCGCCGACGGGCTCGTTATGGCGGCTTTCAGCGCGCCGTTTGCGCCGTCTTCAAAGAGCAGAAGCCTGAAGCTCTCAACGTCTATGCGGGTGTCGCTCTTGTATGCCGCCTTTTCGCCGAACAGCTCCCACTCCTTGTCGCCGGTGTTTTCGTTGAAATTGGGCAGTTCAAAGTTTTTGACGGTGCCGGGAAGCATCGTCGTCATGCGCTGGGCGCAGATCGGCGCCGCGAGCGCGAGCGC
>CAJMOT010000163.1 GCA_905214995.1 uncultured bacterium
ATTCCGTCGATGAGGGCCTTGTAGTGCTCCGGATTCATGTCGAGCTTCTCGCCGCCGTGGTAGGCGGGGCCGCATACGCGGGAGGGGTCGTGGACGACCGACGGGCGGGTGCGGGTCTCGCCGCGCGCGAGGGACGCCGTCATGCACGCCATTTGGAGGGGAGTTTGCAGCTGGTAGCCCTGGCCTATCGAAGCGTTTGCCGTGTCGCCGCCCGTCCACGGGCCGTCGTAAGGGCGATACTTTTTCTTATACGCCGGGTCGGACACGACGGTTCTGCGAGAGTAGTCCTCTTTCAGCTCTATGCCCGTGCGCGAGTCGAGGCCGAAATCCTTTGCGGTGGAGCTCAACGCCTCGATTCCCGCCTCCAAAGCGGTCTCGTAAAAATACACGTTGCAGCTGTGGGCGATCGCGTCCTCGAGGTTTACGTTTCCGTGCCCCGAACGCTTGTTGCACGGGAATATGCGAGTGCCAACTTTGAGCCCGCCGTCGCAGGTTTTAACGGTATTTTCGTCTATGACGCCCGTCATAAGGCCCGCCGCCGCCGTCACGAGCTTGTAGGGCGAGCCCGGGGGATAGAGCCCCTGGGTGGCGCGGTTTAGCCACGCTCCGCGGCGGGTGATATCGTTGCTGACTTTGTAGGTCATGTACGGGCTGAGCAGGTTGGGGTCGTAGGACGGGCGGCTTACCATCGCGAGAACCTCTCCCGTCTTGACGTCGAGGGCGACCGCCGCCCCCTTGCGCTCCCCGAAGGCGTCCTCCACCGCCTGCTGCAAGTCGATGTCAATCGACGCCACCACGTCGGAGCCCTTTTTCGGGCGGACGTCGACGACGTTGTCGTACTGGTAGCCGTCCAGATCGACGACCCATATCTTCGCGCCGCTCCTGCCCTGCAATTTGGAATCGAACGCCTTTTCGAGTCCGGACCTGCCTATTTTGCCGACAAAGGAAAATGTCTGGAGGTCGTCGCCCGGCATCCCCTCCGTATTGATTTCGTCGAAATTGCTGCCCACGTAGCCGAGCAGGTGCGCGGCAGAATCCCCGTAGGGATAGTAGCGGGCGGTGTCGGTGTATATTTGTATGGGCGAGTCCACGGGCAGCCTCTCCGCCAGAATCGCATGCTCCCTGCCCTTGAGATCCCTTATTATCGGAAACGGCAGAAGCCTTTGGTTCTCGAAGTGCCTGTTGTAGTCGGCGCTCGTGAGCTTGTAGTCCGATCCCAAAATGGAGTTTATCCGATCCACGTACCCGTTGAGGACGTTGGCGCGCGCGCGGCTCGAAATTTCCGAATAGTTAATGCGGCTGTCGTCGCCCGAAGCCTCGCGCTTCTCGAGCTCGATTTTTTTCAGGCGCATGTACTCCTTGCGGAACTCGCGTCGGATCTCGTTGAAGTACACGACGGCGGAAAATCGGGGCTCGTTGGCGACGAGCAGCTTCATGTTGCGGTCGTAGATGTCGCCGCGCGCGCCGGGCTCGATGATGCGCCTCATGCTCTGGCGCTCGCCGCGCGCGCTGTAATAATCGTAGAGGTATATCTGGCGGTAGGCGAGGCTGCCTATGAGAAACAAAAACGCCGCCGCAAACACCGCGTAAAATACGGGTATGCGCGGATTCCAGTTTGAATACTGCCCGTTTTTTTCCATTCCCTCAAAAGTCCTCCTCTATTTTGAGCTCGACCCCCGCGATTTTGAGAATCGAAAGGGGCGCGAGTATCGCGAACCGCGCGACGAAACCAATACCGCCGCCGATAGGAGCGAATCGGCAAATACCCTCAAAACGTAATCCCCAAAGTCCGCGCAGCCGTTCGGGAAGAGAGCGAAATAAGCCGATATGAGCGCGAAGTTGACGGCCTGCGCGAGCGCGCACACCGAGAACCCGTCGAGCGGCCTGAACCTGAAGCGTACAGCGCGCACGCAAAACGCCGCCGCCAGCCACAGCGCGCAGGCGAGCGCCGGGCGCACGGGCGTGGAAGCCTCCCACAAAAGCGCGGAAACTCCCACCACCAGCGCCGCCTGCCAGCCCCTGAGAAATAGCGCGGGCCCTATTATGAAAACGCACGGCAATATAAGCGCCGCGTAGGGAGAGAGCGCTGAATTGACCGCAGCCAAAATGTGCAAATAGGCGACGTTGACCGAAAAAAACACGATTGCCGGGCTGTATCTGGCTCTGCGCATCCTATTTGGAATCCTCCGACACCGGCACCAGCACGGCGACTTCCGCGAGGGAATCGAGACTGGGGGAGAGCTCGACCGTTCCCGACTTGAAAATTCCGTCCGCCCCGAGCGAGAGCGAGCGTACCCTGCCTATCTCTATGCCGTCGGGAAAAGTTCCCGCAAGCGACGACGTCACCAAAGTCGCGGGGTTTTTGAGCGTCGGCTCCACGTCCGCCGGAACGTCGAACACCTCTCCCTCGGCCGCGTGCATAGAAGCCCCGCCCCTGCCGTAATATATCACCGGTCGGTCGTCGCCCGCAAAACGCGCAGCCATTCTGAACCTGCGCGAGCTCACGAGCTCTACGACGGACGTGTGCGTCCCCGCGCTCGCGATTCTGCCGACGACTCCCGAGGCGCAGACGACCGCGCACCCCTCCCTTATGCCGTGGACGGAGCCCTTGCGTATCACCATACGCTGCCACCATGCGTTCACGTCGCGCCGCGCCACCCGCGCGACCTCGTACCTGAACTTCTGGTCGGAGGGAATGTTCATTATCCGCTCGAGCCCCTCCAAACGCCTGCGCAATGACTCGTTTTCGAGCAGTTTGAGCTCGTAGGCGGCGTTGAGGCGCGCGAGGTCGCGGCCCGCCTCTATGAGGTCGCGCTTGGAGTTGGAATGCAGGCTCCAATACTTTTGGAGATCCGCCAGATGCGACGGGATCGAGTCCATCGGCGCCCTGAATTCGTCGAAGCCCGACGAGACGAAAGAGCGCATGGAAGACGGGGCGAACAGGCAGAGCAAAACCGCCCCCGCGAAAATCGCGGCGGTGCGCAATGCGGTATATTTTCGCCATTCCATATCCGGAAAAATTTCGCCGAGATCCGGCGCAAGAAAATAAAAAACACAACGGCAAGCCGTCAATCCGCCGACAGACGCCCGCCGAAAAATGCGGGTCGAACTTCGCCCAACCGCCGCCGCAGGAAATTTCCGAAACCCGAGGGAAAGGCGACGCCTACCCCGAAACTCCGAAAACCCCGCGCGGCAAGGGCGTCAGGAGTTGTCTTTGGTCCAAAAGTCGTAGTTTTGAAGGACCGCCGCGGTTCCGTTTACGACTGCGCGCAACGGGTCGTCCGCCACGAAGCACGGTATGCCCGTCACCTCCGTCACGAGCAGGTTGAGGTTGCGAATCAGCGCCCCGCCGCCCGCGAGCACTATGCCCCTGTCGACGAGGTCGGCGCTCAACTCCGGCGGGCACTGTTCGAGGGCTTCGTGGATCACGTCGGTTATGGACTTGAAAGAATCCGCGAGGGCCTCGCGAACCTCCTGCGAGGTGACGTAGAGCGTCTTGGGCAGCCCCGCCACTGAGTCGCGCCCCTTGACCTCCCAAGTGAGCTCTTTATCGAGGGGATAGGCGGAGCCTATGTTGATTTTTATCTCCTCGGCGGTGCGCTCGCCGATTATTAGATTGTAAGCCCTCTTCATGTACTGGGCTATGCAGTTGTCAAATTCGTCGCCGCCGGTGCGCACGCTTCTGGAGTACACCACATTGGATAGCGAAATTATCGCAACCTCGGTC
>CAJMOT010000164.1 GCA_905214995.1 uncultured bacterium
GCACGCCGCAATGGGCTGCTGCCGCAACCTCTTCGGATTTATGGAGGAGCTCGGAGCGCCGGCATCGGCCGCGTTCAGCCGCGCCGATTCCATGGACTTCGCGTTCGAGGGCGGCGAAAAAATCCGAGTGCCGTTTCCGCCCGAAAACGCCGGAATATTCAAAAAAATCCTCTCGATTTTCGCGTACCGGAAAATACCCGGGGTCGGAGGGGCGCGCAACCTGCTGCTGTTTGCAAAGCTCAAACTCGGGCTCGCGGGCGCGCGCGCGGGCGAGACCGCGCTGGAATTTCTGGAACGCCACAGGGTCGGCAAGGCTGCGATAGAGGTCTTTTGGGAGCCCTTCTGCGTCTCGGCGCTCAACACTTCGTGCGGATTGGCAAGCGCGGAGCTGATGCTGTCGACCCTGCGCAAATCGGTTCTCGCGGGAGGGGAAAACGGGATACTCTACTTCCCGAAGGCGGCGGCAATCGACGCGCTAATGCCGAAGGCGGCGGCGTACCTCGAATGCGTCGGGGCGAGAATCCGCCTGTCCGAACCCGTCGAGAAAATCGAAATCCGCGGCGGCAAATTCGTTTCGATAGAAACGCGCAAAAGCGGCGAGCTCAAATTCGACAACTGCGTCTGCGCGCTTCCGGCAAAAGCGCTCGCAAAAATGCTTCCGGAAAACTCGCCCTTTGCCGCGCGGATCGGAAAAATCGGGACGACCGGCATAATAAACGCCTATTTTACGACGGGCAAAAAGCTTTTTGACGGCTCGTACGCGTCCCTCGCGGGCTCGCCCATACACTGGATTTTCGACCACACGCAAAAGTCGCGGCAGTGCGCCGAATCCGGAACATTCCTCTACGGGGCGACCATAAGCCACGCGCGCATTCCGTTCGACCCCGCCGAAATCCGCGGGACGCTCGAGCGCGAAACAAAAAAATATTTCGGCGAGTGCGAAATCCTCGACGTCCTCCCGTCGCTATTCGCGGAGGCCACCATCTCCGCCGACTGCGAAAGCGAATCCGCGCGCCCCGCCGACGGCGAGTGCGGCGCGCAAAACCTCCACATATGCGGAGACTGGGTCGCGACCGGCCTTCCCTGCACCATGGAAAGCGCCGCAAAGAGCGCGAACGATTTGACTATTTTCGACTGACATGAAAAGACCCCTGATAGTATTCCCCACAACCTACGAAGCCGACGCCGCTTTCAAATTTTTCGGAGATCCCCTGAAATGCAGGCTCGGAGGCAAATGCAAATTCACCCTCGCCAACGGCACGGAGTGCGAAGCGCTCGTCGCGGGCGTTGGGTGCGAAAAATCCGCAAGCCGCGTCAGGGAAGCCGCCGAGAGCTTCTGCCCCACCGACATAATCCTCTGCGGATTCGCGGGCGCGTGCGGCGACGCCGAGCCCGGGGAATTCGTATTCGAGAGCGGATCGGCGGACATCGCGAAGACGCTCTCCAAAAAGGGAATGAGAGCCGGCAAAATAGCCTTCTGCGAGGCTGTCGCCGATGCCGCCGAAAAGGATAGGCTTGGAAGCCTCGGATACGCCGCGGTCGAAATGGAGAGCGAGCTCTTCAAGGCCGCAGCCGGCGACGAAGACGGCGACTTCAAACCCGTGTTCACGCAGATAAGGTGCATAAGCGACGCCGCCGGAACGTCCATTCCCGCGCCGATCGCCGAGAGCGCAATGGACCGCGAGACGGGCGCGCTGAAACTCTCGCCGTGGGCGGCGCTAAAAGAGATTCTCCGCAATCCTCCCGCCGCAATCGCCCTCGTGAAATTCGCAAAAGCGGCGGCGCGCGCCAAAAGGGAATACGACATAAAAATCCCGCAGGCGCTTTCGTCGCTCTAAGCCCCGCGGCCGCGCGCGAGCGCCTTTGCGAAATCGGCAACGGCCGGCGCGCGGGACTTGCCCTGCCCGAGCGCGCGGATTCTCTCCGCTTGTCCGGCGCGTTTCATATGCCCTCTCCGCGGCTGAAAATGAATATCCTAACGCGCAATGCGGGGGGTTGCGGAAATATGCGCTCCGCAAAAAACGGTTTTGATTTTCTCCGCCCCCAAAAAGCCGTTCCAACTGCTCGGCGCGCGCGAAAAAAATGGGACCTAAACGGACGCCGACAAATTGAAATCTCCCCGCATAGGGGATCGAGCTCATTGCGCGCAATACAACGGGACATAAAAGAGAATCCCTCCAAAATTCCGGCAACCCTCCTGAAATTGCCGCCGCTCAAAACGCCCGCAACAAAAACCAACCGCGCCGGATTCTCCGCCTCGGGGAATCGAAAAAAGTCCGAAAAAGTTATTGACAAAATCCCGCCTCAATGGAAAACTGAAAACTTCAAAATCGGTGATTATTGTTCAGTAGCTCAGCGGTAGAGCAGGTGACTGTTAATCACTTGGTCGCAGGTTCGATCCCTGCCTGAACAGCCGCCGACAAACAAAGGCTTCCCGCGGGAAGCCTTTGTTTATGCGGGGTTGCGGGCGGGCATTGGAAATTGCCAACAATATATCCCTTTGCAATCAAAGGGCGAAACGGTTTGCGAATGCAAACGCAATTCAAAATTGCCGCCTGAAAACGCTCGTAGAATGCGGGGTTAATCTATGCCTAAATTCCACGCCCTTGGCGTTGCCCCAAAAAACGAACCCCATGAAAGGCGGCGCAATCCGGCGCGAGGCACGTTTACATTAAATGGCGCCGCCGCCTCCCATAAGCGAACGGTCTTGGCGGCTTTCCTAATGGAGCATCACTCCCCTTTTCACGCGCCCATAGACAAATCAGCGGCGGGGAATTTTCAGAACTTGCCCCGGCTTCAGAGAGGAGGCAGTGGCGAGCCTGTCGCGGTTCGCGGCGAATATGTCGCGCCACTTGTTGGGGGTGCCGTACATTTTGCGGCTTATGCTCGAGAGCGTGTCGCCCGCCTGAACGGTATAGGAAGACGGTATGTCGCGGCGCACGGAGGGCGCGGACTGTCTGCCGGATTCGCGGGGATTTGCCTGCGCGTTTGCCTGGGCGGACCGGCCGGAAACACGGGGCTGCGCGGCCTCCGCTGGGCGGGCGGCGGAACCCTGCACGCTGACGTTTTGCGTTGCCTCGAGGCGGTCTATCGTGGCGGCCGCGGCGGCAAGCTTCTGTTTTAGCTCCAGGTTTTCCTTTTGAAGGTTTTGCAGGATTTCCTCGAGCTCTATGCGCCTTATGTTATTTTCAAAGGGGCTTTCCGGGAGGGAGGCGGCAAATTTTTTCTGGGCGGTCTCTATCATCTGCCTCACCATCGGCGAGGACTGCGAATTGGGTTTGAGCTCCAAATACTTTTTGAAATGGTAGATTGCGGTATTCGGATCGTTCATGTGTTCGAGGTATATGCGCCCGAGCTCGAAATGAGATTCGGGGGCGTCGCGCCGCTTTTCCGAAACTTTCAGAAACGCGCTCAACGCCTCTGAGATATTGCCGCGCCGCAATTCCTCCTGGCCGCGCAGGAAATGGGGCTCGGAAGTCTCTTTGACGACCTCCTCCCTGCCGAAATCGCAGCCCCCCGCCGATAGGATATAGAAGCTCGCCAACGCCGCAAATAGCAGCGTCAGCAGGGCCTTCGACCTGTCGGACAATCTGCGATGTTCGACGCGCATTTTTTAGTGGCGGAAGTGGCGGACTCCCGTAAATACCATTGCCATGTTGTTGGCGTCGGCGGCGGCGATAACCTCCTCGTCGCGCACGGAGCCCCCCGGCTGGATTGCGGCGG
>CAJMOT010000165.1 GCA_905214995.1 uncultured bacterium
AGTCGCCGCTCGAATCGCCGTTCGGCAACCTGCCTACCGCCACGAAGCGCGAGGCCGCCGCATTGAGGGAGGCGTTCGCCGATGGCGCGGACGCCGCGAAAATTCTCAAAGAGGCGGTCGCGGACGGGAAGGACGGGGCGGCGGTGACCTTCAATCTCGGCAACGCGCTGTTCAGAAACGGCGACTACGCCGGGGCGGCGGAGGCGTATTCGGCGGCCCTTTCCAAAATCCCCAACTTTTTTGCGGCGCGCAAAAATTTGGCGTATTCCCTCGACAGGCTCGGCGACGGGGAGCGCGCGAGGGAAAATTTCGCCAAGGCGCTCGCGCTGTCGGGCGGTTCCGACGCCGACATTCTGCTGTGGCTTGCGTCGCACTATTCCGGGAAGTCGGATTGGAGCTCGGCCCTTTCCTGCGTTGACGCCGCGCTCGTTCACGCGCCGGAGCGCGCCGGCGCCGAGTACGCGAAGGCCTTTTACCTCTTTAATCTCGGCAGGCATGCGGAGGCCGCCAAAACTTGCGAGCGCATTTTGGAGAAAAATTTTCCGGACGCGGCGGCTTTGAAGCTTTTGGGGAAGTGCAGGGCGAAGTTGGGGGATTTGCCCGGGGCTGCCGCCGCGCTCTCTATGGTGCCGCAAGACGACCCCGATTTCCGCTCCGCCGAAATTCTGCGCGCAGACATATTCTTTTCGGCGCGCGCGTATGCGGAGGCCGCCAAAATATACGAAAGCCTCGGGGAGGACGGGCGGCTCGGCGCGGCGGCGGAAGCCCTCGCGCGCGCGGGCGAGTTTGAAAAGGCCTTGGAGGTTCTCGCGAAGCTTCCGGACTCCGCCGGAAAATTCAGGTCGCAGGCGCGCGCGCATATCGGCCTCGGCGACGCGGAAGGCGCGAGGAAATCCCTCTCCGCCTGCCTCGCGGAGGAGCCCGACGACCCGTACGCGTGTTTTGAGTTAGCGAAGCTCTCGTTCGCCGGCGGCGACTACAACCTCGCGAAAATACTTTACAACAGGGCGCAAAAGGACGAAACCTATTCGATTGCCGCCAAAGTCGGGATGATGTCTGTGGCCGTCAAAACCGGCGCGCTTGGCGAGGCGGTTTCGATAGCCTCCGCCCTCTACGCGCAGACCCGCCGCGCGGAGGTCGGGGAATATCTGGAATATCTGAAAAATGCGAAAAAAGCCGAAGATATGTAGCGCGTCCGCGCCGTTGATAATGGGGATTTTGAACGTCACCCCCGACTCCTTTTCGGACGGCGGGCTGTATCTTTCCCCGTCCGCCATGCTCGAGAGGGCTCGCGCGATGGTTCGCGACGGCGCGGACATAATCGACATCGGCGCGGAGTCCACCCGCCCGGGAGGGGCGGAAACGGGGGAGGGCGAGGAGCTCTCGCGCCTCATTCCCGCAATCCGCGCTGTCAGGGCGGAATTTCCCGACGTTCCGATTTCAGCCGACACCCGCAGGCCGTCGGTTGCGGCGCGCGCTGCGGAGGCGGGCGCCGACATAATAAACGACGTCGTCTCCGACATCTCCGGAGGCTATCCGATGGCGAAAGTGGCTGCCGGAGCGGGGCTTCCTCTCGTCATAACCCACAACATCCGCGGCATTCAAAATGAGGGGGATTTTTTTGAAAATTTTATTTCCGACATGCGCTCGAGGGTTTCCGCCGCGCTCGAGGCGGGCGTGGAGCGGGATTGCGTGATTCTCGACCCCGGCATCGGCTTCGGAAAGACGCCGCGGCAGAACGCCGAACTCGTCGCGCGCCTGGCGGAGCTCAGGGCGCTTGGGTTTCCGGTGCTGCTGGGAGTTTCGCGCAAGTCGATGTTCTCTCCGATAGTCGGCGACGATTTTTCCGACAGGGACGACGCGACGATGGCGGCATGCGCATTTGCGGTTTTGCAAAATTCCGCGGACATTTTGCGCGTTCACGATGTCAAAAGAAATGCGAACGCCGTAAAAACGGCGGTTGCGCTCAAAAATTTATGGACGAAATAATCATAGAAAATTTGAAACTTTCCGGAAGGCACGGGTGCTTTGCGTTCGAGCGCGACAGGCCCGGAGATTTCGAGGTGTCGATGCGCCTTTTCCTGCCGCTCGGCGCCGCCGCCAAAACCGACGAACTGTCGGACACCGTGGACTATCCCGCGGCGATGGCGATAGCCGAGGGCGTTCTGAAAGGCGAGAGCGTGAGGCTCATCGAAAAGCTCGCCGATACGATAGCCGAAAGGCTATTTGTCCGCTTTGAAAGGCTCGCAGAGGCCGAGGTTGAGGTTGCGAAGCTCGGCGTGGACGTCGGGTACGATTTTAAAAAAATATCTGCGCGCATAAGGCGCAAAAGGGGGGACTACATAAAATGAAGGCTTCAAAAGTGATTTTGGCGATCGGGTCCAACATGGGCAACCGCCGCGAAAACATCGTCAGGGCGGTTTCAATGCTGGAAGAGTTTTGCGCGTTTGAGGCGAAGTCGCGCATATACGAGACGTCTCCCGCCGGGTACGCCGAGCAGCGGGATTTTCTCAACGCCGCGGTGTTCGGCGAAACGCTCGCCGAACCGTTCGAGCTCCTGCGCCAGTGCAAGCGGCTCGAGTCCGAGCTCGGGCGGAAGGCGAATTTCAAAAACGGCCCGCGCCCGATAGACATCGACATAATATTTTACGAAAACGAGTCGATTTCGACGGAAGAGCTCACCGTTCCGCACCCGAGGTGGCGCGAGCGCGACTTCGTGACGACGCCGCTTGTTGACCTCCTCGAACAGGGGGCGTTCGACGGCGGGGCGTTTGCGGAATTAAAGCGGGAAATCGGCGCGTTCTCCAAAATGTTCGAGCCGTTTTCGGCGTTTTGAAAATGGAAGCCGGCACGCTGTATGTGGTGGCGACGCCGATAGGCAACCTCGCCGACATTTCCGAGCGCGCAAGGGAGACGCTCGCGCTGTGCGATGTCGTCGCATGCGAGGACACCCGCGTGACGGGCGCGCTGCTAAACAGGCTCGGGCTGAAAAAGGAGATGTTCGTCAACGAAAATTCGCGCGAAAAGTCCGCCGCGCCCGCGCTTCTCAAAATGCTCTCGGAGGGCAAAAACATAGCTCTCGTAAGCGACGCCGGCACTCCGTGCGTCAGCGACCCGGGGTTTAGGATAGTGCGCGCATGCCGCGCGGCGGGCGTGAAAGTTTCGCCGGTTCCGGGGCCGTGCGCCTTCATATCGGCTCTATGCGCGTCGGGGCTGCCGAGCGACTCCTTTTTGTTCGCGGGCTTTCTGCCCCCAAAGGCCTCCGCGCGGCGGGCGTATTTCGAGAAGTATGCGGACTTCCCGCACTCGCTCATATTTTACGAGTCTCCGTACAGGATAGAAAAATTCGCCGCCGACGCGCTCGAGATTTTCGGGGAAAACCGCGCCGCGTGCTTCGCGAAGGAGATAACCAAATTTTACGAGAGGTTTTTTGTTGGAAAACTCGGCGGCGTTTGCGGCGAGCTCAAATCGGCGTCAACCAAAGGCGAATTTACGGTGATAATAGCCCCAAGGGGCTTCGAGCTCTGACGATGGACGGAATTCTTGCGATAGACATAGGCTCGAATACGATAAAGTGCCTGCTCGGCCGCGCGCGGGGCGGCGAGGTTGAGAGGATTTTCGAGCGCACCGCGCAGGCGCGCATATCCGCGGGGCGGGGCAGGCTCGTGGCGGGGGCGGCGGAAATCATATCGGAGGCGGCTGC
>CAJMOT010000166.1 GCA_905214995.1 uncultured bacterium
CCGGCTTTTTCTCAGAAAGCTTGGCGGGCGCGGGCTTGGCCTTCTCCGCGGGCTTTTCGGCCGGCTGGACGGATTTTTCAACCGGCTTTTCGGCCGGCTGCGCGGGCTTGGACTCCTGCGCGGGGGCGGAGGATTCCGCCTTTTTCGGAGCAGCCGCCTCCGGAGAGCCCGAAGCTTCCTGAGCCTCTTTCGCGCCCGCCGCGTGCGCGGCGAAATCCTTGCCAATCGCCTCGGCCGTGAACGGGTCGATTGCGTTGGAGGGAGTTTTTATTTCCAGATGGTATATGTCCTGGCGCTTGTTGATGAAATCAATCAGCTCCTTGCTCTGGACGTTGAGCTCTTTTGCCAATGCGTGAATTCTAATGCTCATTGAAAACGCGGTTGCTTGTTGTGAAAATTTGTCGCGCCGCCGCTGCGCGGGGAGCCTACTGCCTGTACTCGCCGATCTGCGCGAGTATCGACGCGGCCTCGTCCTCGGAGAATCCCATGCCGACGAGGTCGGAAAGCTCGACGCCCTCGAAGGCGTCGGAGCTGTTGATGCCGTTGTTAGCCAAAATCGCGGCCTGCTGTTCGGTGAGGTTGGGGAGAATCTGCCCGAGGCTGCCGGCGGCTTGCGCGACCTTTTCACGCAGGCCGACTTCGCCGGATTCCTCCTTGGCGATTTCGAGCTTCCAGCCCAAAAGGCGGGAGGTGAGCTTGGCGTTGGAGCCGCGCTTGCCTATGACGATTGAGAGGTCGGCTTCGGAGACATCGAAGGAAATTTTCCTCTCGCGGGCGTCCACTTTGACGTTTTTGGCGACGGCGGGCTTTATGCACTCTTCGAGGAGCGACTGCGGGTCGGGCGAGAATTTTATCACGTCGATTTTCTCGCCGCCGAGCTCGCGCACTATGCTCTTGACGCGCGAGCCGCCCGCGCCCACGCACGCGCCCACGGGGTCGATGCGCGGGTCGGAGCTCGAAACCGCAATCTTCGTGCGGTACCCGGGCTCGCGCGCCATGGCCTCGATCTTCACCGAGCCCTCGGCGATTTCCGACACCTCGAGCTCAAAAAGCTTTTTGACGAACTTGTAGCTGGCGCGGCTGAGTATGATTTCCGGACCGCGCGGCGTGGTCTCGATTTCGAGAAGCAGGCAGCGTATGCGCTCGCCCTGGGCATAGTCCTCGCCCGGAACGGACTCTCGGCGCGGCAGGAGGGCTTCCGCCTTGCCGAGATCGACTATGGTTGTTCCCTTTTCGCGGCGGCGGACCACGCCGGTGACGATGTTGCCGACGTCCCCCTTGTACTCGTCGAAAATCCTGTCCTTCTCAAACTGGCGGACTTTCTGGATTATGCTCTGGTAGACGTTTTTTGCGGCGATTCGCCCGAGGTTGGAGAGGTCGATCTCGCGCTCGACTACATCGCCGACATGCGGGTTGTCGAGATAGAGCTTGGCCTTATCGAGGTGGATTTCGGTGGCGGGGTCGGCGACGCTGTCGGTGACCGTCAGCAGCGCCCACGACTTCAAGGCGCCCGTCTTGGGGTTTATGTCTATTTTCAGATTGTAGCCCGCCTGCGCGCCCTTGGAGGCCGCGTTGCGAATCGCCGAAGCGATGGATTCTATCATGTCGGCGCGGCTTATCTGCTTCTCTTTTTCCATGTATTCGAGAATCGCCAATATTTCGCTGCTGTTGCTCATAATTTTTTCCCTTTAAATAGATGGTGCGGGCCGACTCCGCGCTCCTTTGCGCACTGACAAAAAAAGCGGGCAAAAGCCCACCGACACGGAGAGTCCCATTTTTCTTATTCTTAATATTGTGCGGCGAAGGGATTCTGTCAATCCCTTTTTCGCAGCCAAAAACCGCGCGCCCGCCGAAGGGAAAATCCGGAAAGAATCCGCGCGGCGAATATTGTTGAGCGGCGCGGAAAAATTTCCGACAATATGGAGCATGAAAAGAATATTGTCTTGCGCAATCGCAGCCTTCGCGCTCATGCCCTCGGCCCGAGCGGACCCGGAAGCCGCGAATCCGCCGCCCGCCGAACTGCGCCTCGACGCCTCCGACGCAAAAAAGATGCAGGACAGCTTCATGAAAATGCTGTCGTCGCTCGACGGGGCAACCCAGCAGAAATTCGCGGCGGCCATGGCAACCATCGGCGTATACTACATGCAGAACGCCGGCGGGAGCGGCAACGCGGAAATGGGAAAAGCCATAGACGGAAAGACCGCCGATGAAATAATAGCTCTGTCGCGCAGGCTCTTTCCGGGAATCAAACAGAACACGAAAATCATAGACGGCTCGAGCCGCGATTCGTTCGGCAGGAGCATCGCCGAAATACTCGTGTCGCTGCCCCCCGAAAAGCAGACGGCATTTTCGGAGGCCGTCGCAAAGGTGATGTACGACAACCGGAAGGCGGAAAAAAAGGAGGAGGAAACGATGAAACGCCTCGACGGAAAGACCGCCGATGAGGTCATAGAGCTCGCCACCGGAATTTCCACGCCATTCGACAACCCGTCTGTATCCACCCCCAAAGACTACACCCTGCGCGAAATGACGGAGGAGGAAATCGGCAGGCTGAAACGGCCCGGCGCCGGCAAAACCCTCCCCGACTACGAATCAAACCTCTCGCCGTCGTCTATAATAAAAAAGAAATAGGCGGCGAGCAAAAAAACGCGCGCCCGCCGCCCCGAGGGGACAAGCGGGCGGGAAGGACTTATTTCATGCAAATCAAGGCCTCGCGGCCCGACATGCCAACGCGGACGCCGAGAGCCGCCGCCGCGGAGCTCGCCGCCGCGACGGGCTTTTCGAGCATCTGTTCAAAATCGCCCACGCCGGTCACTATCGCGAGGGCGTCGCCGAGCTTTTCAGCCGTCTCGATTTTCAGATACCCGCACGCGAGCATTCCCGAACCCGAGCGTATCGCGAGCAGCGAGGCGTTGGGAGTCGGTATTTTATAGGCGTCGCAGGACATTCCATCCACAAAAATTTTTTTCATATACGTTTTCCTCCATTATTGCCGATTAAAAAGAAGTTTGAACATTATGCCGAAAATATCGTTCTAAAAAAAGAAATTTATGAAAATATTAAACTGCGCCATATCGATAGCGGCCATCGCATGCGCGGGCTGCACAAGCTGTGAAACCGACACGCAATCCGCCCAGTGCGCCGCGGCCGCCTCCCAAACTTCCGCCGCGGCCGCCGCAGCCGGCTTGGACAAGCGGCTCGAAGGCACGTTTTGGACGCCGACTTTCCTAAAAGACCAGGACGACGCGAAATGTCCCGCCGCCTCCGACGACGGATGGGGGCCGGTATTCATCGCCTTCGGAGCCGACGGCAGGGTAAACGGAATGTCGGGCGTAAACCTCTTCGGGGGTTCGTGCAAAATAGGCGGCGACGGGGCGGCGAAATTCTCGCAGATGATCTCGACGCGCCGCATGGGGCCGTTCATTGACTACGAGGGCAAATTTCTCACCGCCCTCTCGCAGACCGACAGGATATCCCTGACGGGCGGCGAGCTCGTATTTTTCAAG
>CAJMOT010000167.1 GCA_905214995.1 uncultured bacterium
CAGATCCGCCTGCTCGACGATTATCTCTATCTGCGCGCGCGTCTCCAACCCCCTGTTTGTGCCTATGGGAGCTCCAAGCGGCATGAGGGCCGCCGCCCCCGCGTCTTGCAGGCGCATCGCCAAAACGGGGTCGGCGTTCATGTACGCCATTACCTTGAATCCCTCTTTGGCGAGAATTTCCGCCGCCTTGAGCGTTTCCACGGGGTCGGGGAGAAGGTAGTTGGGATCGGGGTGTATTTCGAGCTTCACGAAATCTCCGAAGCCCGCCGCGCGCCCGAGCCGCGCTATCCTCACCGCTTCGGCGGCATCGACCGCCCCCGATGTGTTGGGGAGGACGAGGTATTTGGACGGGTCGAGATATTCCGCCAGATTCGCATACTCGTCGGAACCCGAGAGGTTCACGCGCCTGAGGGCGACGGTCGCGACGGAAGCCCCCGAAGCCTCAACGGCTTCGGCCATAATTTCGGGAGACGAAAATTTCCCCGTCCCCACAAAAAGGCGCGACGCGAACTCGCGCCCGCCGATTGTAAGTTTGTCGGTATTGTCCATATTGAAAAAACGCGGGCGCGGGCGAAACCGCCGCGCGCCCATTCCCTTCGCCCCGCGGCGCTACCGGCTTTCGGCGAAATCCGTCGCGAGCTTCATGTATTTGGCGGCCTCCGGCGGAACCTCGATTCTTATCTTCGCAAGATCCGCCACGAGAGAGGCCGGATCCCGCCCGCGCAGCTCGTATATCTCCCTGAACCCGAGGTCGAGTAGCGCGCGCGCTCCGGCGACGTCCATGCGCGGAATCCGCATG
Source organism: uncultured bacterium (assembly GCA_905214995.1). GTDB lineage: Bacteria > Verrucomicrobiota > Verrucomicrobiia > Opitutales > Intestinicryptomonadaceae > Merdousia. Next base: position 800 of record CAJMOT010000167.1, read on the forward strand.
AACGGGCTTTTGAGGGCCGCGTAGTCGACCTTGCGCTTTTTCTGCGGGCGTGGCATTACTTTTTCGCCGCCTCTATGTTTTCGAGAACCCGCTTCGCGCGCGCGTCGGAGGAAAACTTTTTTGCGCCCTCCTCTATGAGCTTCAAAACCTGCGCGTCCTTGTAGAGCAGGTCGGAGTTTTTGCCGAGAGCCGCCGCGTAAAACATGCCTGGGTTTTCGTTGCGCACGGCGTAAAGTATGAGCCCCGCCCTGACCTGCGGGAGAATCTCCGCCTTTTCCGCGCCGTCTTTGAACATGTTCCAAACGTCCTCGTTCTTTGAGAGAACGAACAGCTCTATGCCGTCGAGAACCGCCGCCTCCTCGCCGAGCTCACGGGCCTTCTTGATGAGGTTCGCCGCCTCCATCACCCCTCCGACGCGGTAGGATACGAGCGCCTTGCCCCTGAGCGCGAGCGCGTTTTCAGGCTCGGCCTTCAAAATGCCGTTGTAGATTTCGAGCGCGAGCGGCCAGGATTCCATCAGGGCGGCGGCGCGCGCGGGCACGACGCTCGCAGAGGGCGTCCACAGCTTGCGGGAGCCCAAGTAGAGGCGCAGGGTTGTGGACAGCGCGTCGGGAGTGGCGGAAGACAGGAGCTTGCGCGCGTCCGCCGCGCCGACAAGCTCTTTCACAAGCGTCTCGTCGGGCTTTTTGGGGTCGCGCAGCGCGTAGACCATCGCGATGTTGAAAGATTCGAGGTTTTCCCTGGCGAGCTTTTTGACCGCCGGCAGGTACGGGAGCATTTCGTCCGGCTTCTGCGCCATTATGCATACGGTCGAGACGTATACCGCCGAGGGCTCGTCGCCGAGCTTGTACGCTTTTTCATAATAGCCCTTTGCCGCGTCGAAATCCCGCGAAAGCATCGAGATGGTGCCGAGCGTGCGCAGCGCCCTGACGTTGTCCGGACGCGCCTTCAAAAAAGTTTCGAGCAGGGATTTCGCCTTGGGGAAATCGCCGGAACCCATATAGCAGACCGCCACCGGCATTAGCTCTTCGGGCTTGTAGGCGGAAGGGTCGGCCTCGTAGCTCTTTATCGCCGCTGCGTTGGCCTCGCGGTCGGAGAAAACTGCGGGCGATTCGAAGAGCTCCGTCTTTGAAAAGGACGACTTGTCTTTCAAAAGCTCCGGAGAGGGAGCCTGCCCGAACGCGCAGGCGGCGAAAGCCAGAGACGCGGCGGCGGCGAAAATTTTGCGTATTTTTTCTGTCATTGTTTTTCCTCGTTCAATATGTATGAGCGCGCGAGACCCAATGCCGACAGATTGGACTCAATTTTCCTGCCTGCAAGCCATTTTTTGGGAAGCAAATCCACGCTTCCGCCGGTGAAAACCGTCTTTGAGGCTATATCCCCGCGCGGGAAATATTCGCGCTCTATGTCGGATATTATGCCGTCGGCGAGCTTGCAGAAACCCTTGGCGCAGCCCACGTACATGGCCTCCGCCGTGTCGCGGCCTATAACGAGGTCGAAATCCGCGTCGGCGGGGTTTATGCTCGGCAGCTGCGCCGCGCGCTCCGCAAGATAGCTCGCAAAAGCGTGCATTCCCGGAGCTATGGCGCCCCCCGCGTACCTGCCGCGCGAATCAACCAAATCGACCGTCACCGCCGTGCCCATGTCAACCGATATGTACGGGGGCTCGAAAAATATCGCCGCCCCCACCGCGCCCGCTATCCTGTCGTGCCCGAGCTGCGCGGGGTTTTTCATGTCGATTTCTATCGGCGAATTTTCGTGCGTGAGGCGCATTGCCCGGCAACCTTCGGCGCGCGCGGCGCGGGCGAACTCCTCGGACCTCGCGGGCACTACCGAACACCACGAGAGCGCGTCGGCGCCGCTCGATTCAAACAGGCGTAGGCGGGTGAAAATTTCCGCGAATCCCGCGCTCGGAAAATCCGAGCTTTCAAGCGCCGAATACGCCGAACCGTCGAAAGCCACCAGCGCGCAATGCGTGCGCGTGTTGCCGATGTCTACGCAATAGATTTTCCGCAAATTTTCCATTTAAAAGAAAAACCCGCTAAGAGCTCTGAGGCGTCTCGTCGGGTTTTGAAATTTATGCTTCGGCTCGGAGAGCTATGCGCGCCTCTCTGCCGGACTGCGGGAGATTATGGGGAATGAAATCAGTAGTCTTCCACGGTGACAAGACCCCATGCGAAAGAGGTTCTGTCGCCGGAGGGGAGCTCCATTCCGCAAGCCTCTTCCGTCCTGAGGGTCATCGAAGTGTCGGAAGTCGGGATGAAGCATCCGGGCTCGTAGGTGTAGAGACCGAAGAACGTGCTCTTCTGGTGAGCGGTTCTGTCGTCGCCCGTATTGCAACCGCCGAGTACCGCGCCGGCAATGACCATGGAAATGAGTGCTAATATACGAAGTTTCATGGAAGCCGAATTTATGGACACTCCGCGCAAATGCAATCTATTTTTTTATTTTTTTTGCGTTGCGGGAAACTTTCCGTGCGCATATACATTTATACAAACAGGCGAGCCGCGCAAGATCAGCGGGGAATGCGTCCGCTTTGCGGGGCGCGGTTTTTTTAATTCAAAACGGATACGACATGCAATACAGATTCCACGACGGCGGAAATTTTTTTAAATGCCGGATTGCGATAGCGGCCGCGACGTTTGCGGCGGCGGCGCTGATGGCGCAGCAAACGCAGCCGTCCGCCCAGCCCCGCGCGCAGC
>CAJMOT010000168.1 GCA_905214995.1 uncultured bacterium
GCGCGATAGTCTTCTACGTGACTGAAAACCTGCGCGCCCGCCCGGGCAACTTGCGCGCGCTGCGCAGGTTTTCCGGCAAAAAGTGCGTGCTCGTGGATCCCGCGACCCAGCGCAACCTCGAGATATTTCGCTCCACTTCCCACTCGCGGGAGGGCAGCCTCATATCGGTGATGGACAGGACCAAGACCGCCGCGGGCGCCCGCCTGCTCGAGACGTTTCTCGCCTCTCCGACCCTCGATTTGGACGAGATAAGGGCGCGGCAGGACGCCGTGTGGGAGCTCTATTCCTCCCCCGAGGAGGCCGGCCGCCTCGCCGATTCGCTCTCGCGGATAAGGGACATTCCGCGCATACTCGGCAGGCTGCAAAACCGGATCCGCAACCCGCGCGAGCTCCGCGCCATTCTCGAGACCGTGCGCCAGATTCCCGCCATCCGCGCGGCGCTGCTCGAAGCGGGCGGGGGCAGGTGCGCGGAAATCGCCGAATCGCTGCCCGATTTTTCGGAGCTCGAAACTTTTCTCGCCTCGGCGCTCGCCGACGACATGCCCGCCAAAGTCCAGGACGGAGGCGTCATACGCGAGGGCTTTGACGCCGAGCTCGACAGGCTCAGGTCTCTTTCGCGCGACAACATGGCGTGGCTCGCGGAGCTCGAGCAGGCGGAGCAGAAACGCACGGGCATACGCAACCTTCGCATAAAGTACAACGGGGCGTTCGGGTATTTCATAGAGGTGACCAAGGCTAACCTCGGCAGCGTCCCGCCCGAATACATACGCCGCCAGACCATGGTGAACTGCGACAGGTTCACTACGCGGGAATTGCGCGAAAAGGAGCGCGAAATCCTCCACTCGCAGGAGTACGCGCTCGCTCGGGAGCAGGAGCTCTTTTCACGGATAGTGGCGCGCGCGCTTTCCTTCGCGCCTGCCCTTGCGGCGGCGGCGGACATTCTGGCGCGTCTCGACGTTTTCAGGGGCTGGGCGGAAATCGCGCGCGAGTGGGATTACTGCCGCCCCGTTGTGGACGACTCCGACGCCATCGAAATTTCGGAGGGCCGCCACCCCGTCGTCGAGCAAATGCTGCGCCGCGACAGGATAGGGTTGGCGCGGACGGAGTCTTTCGTCCCAAACGACGCGCATCTTTCGTCTTCGGGGGAGCAGATCGCGCTCATTACGGGCCCCAACATGGCGGGGAAATCCACCTACATACGCCAGATAGCCCTAATCGCGCTGATGGCGCAGACGGGCTCTTTCGTGCCGGCGCGCGAGTGCAGGATAGGGCTGGTCGACAGGATTTTCAGCAGGGTCGGCGCCAGCGACGAGCTCGCGCGCGGCAACTCGACTTTCATGGTCGAGATGAACGAGACCGCAAACATTTTGAACAATTCGACCGACAGGTCGCTGATAATCCTCGACGAAATCGGGCGCGGGACGAGCACTTATGACGGGCTGAGCATCGCGTGGGCCGTCGCCGAGTTCATACACGGCGAGGGCGCGCGCGGGCCGCGCACGCTGTTCGCAACCCACTACCACGAAATCACGAAGCTCGAGCAGACCCTGCCGAGGCTCGTCAACCTGCGCGTTAGCGTCAGGGAGTGGAACGACGAGATAATCTTCACCCGCACAATAGAAAAAGGGGCTGCTGACAGGTCGTACGGCATACAGGTCGCGCGGCTTGCGGGGCTGCCGAAGAAGGTAATAGACCGCGCGAAGGTCATTTTGGCGGAGCTCGAGTCCGAGGGCGAGGATATGCTCGGCAATCTCGGCGAGTCGCCCAAGCCGAAGGCGGCCGCGGCGAAGCGGAAGCGGGGAGACTCGGGGGAGAGCAATTTCGCGCAGCTTTCGCTGTTCTGAACTTTTCCGCAAAAGCGCCATGCAGAACATTCCGTCGTTAAAGGAAAAAGTCCGCAGGCTGCCCAAGACGAGCGGCGTGTACGTCATGAAGGACGCCCTCGGCAACGTCATATACATCGGGAAGGCTGTCAACCTCAGGCGCAGGGTGGGGCAGTATTTCATGAATTCCTACAAGGCGCGCGCGGCGAGCCCCAAGATAGCCTCGCTCGTGGACTGCATCGCCGATTTCGAGTTCTTCAACACGCGCGGCGACGCCGAGGCGGTGATTCTCGAGAGCAAGCTCATCAAACGCTGGAAGCCCCGCTACAACACGCTCGAAAAGGACAATAAAAACTTTCTCCTCCTGCGCGTCGAGACGTTCGCGCCGCTGCCGAGGTTCGCGTTCGCACGCCACAGAAAGGACGACGGCGCGCTCTACTTCGGCCCGTATCTCGGCGTCTCCGCGATAAGGAGCGCGCTCTCGGAGCTGAAAAAGAGGTTCGGCATACTCCTTTCCGACGCGCATCCGAAGCGGCTCGGCGACGGCAGGTGGATGCTCTATGACGACGCCCGCAGCCAGATAACGAGCTTTGAAAACATAGTGGGAGAGGCAGAGTACGCCGAAAGGGTGAAGGCGGCGCTCGAATACCTGCGCGGGTGCGACGCTGGCGCGGTGGACGAGGCGCAGATAAAAATGAGAGAGGCCTCCGACGCGCTCGATTTCGAGCGCGCCGCAAAGTGGCGCGACCTGATCGCGGCGATAGAGGAGACGCGGGTCGCGAACGCCCGCGCGGGCGTGGAGGCCGACATATCCGCCTCTCCCGCGCCGGTCGCAATCGCCGCTATGGATTCGCTGCGCAAGGCGCTCGGAATGCCGAAGGACCCGCAGTCGATAGAATGCTTCGACATATCCCACATATCCGGCAGCTTTTGCGTGGCGTCGATGGTGAGGTTCGAGTTCGGGGAGCCCGCCAAGCAGAAGTACAGGAGGTTCAAGATAAAGTCGTTTGTCGGCAACGACGACTTCCGCGCCATGCGGGAGGCCGTCGGCAGGCGGTACGGGCGGCTGCACAGGGAGGGCGTTCCGCTGCCCGACCTCGTTTTGATAGACGGCGGCAAGGGGCAGGTGTTCGCCGCGATGAAGGCCTTTGACGAGCTAAACATAAAGCCGCCGAAAATCGTGGGGCTCGCCAAGCGCGAGGAGACGATAGTCACCGACAGCTTCGAGGAAAAGCTTCTGCCGCGCCGTCACGAGGGGTTAAAGCTTTTGCAGCGCGTGCGCGACGAGGCGCACAGGTTCGCGAACGCTTTCAGCGAGTCCCTGCGCAGCCGCAAAATCCGCGAGAGCATACTCGACGACTTCCCGGGGCTCGGCGAAAAGCGCAAGAAGGCGCTGCTCGAACACTTCGGCTCGATAGCCAAAGTCAAGGCGGCGACCGCCGCGCAGCTCAGGGAGGTGGACGGCATAGGGTTCGAGACCGCCGCCGCCCTGCGCGAATTTCTCGACGCCAACTTTCCGCTCCGCGGCGATGGGTGAGGGCGGGTACAGGACGCGCATCGCGCCGACAGTCTCGGGGCTGCTGCACGTCGGCCACGCGCGGACTTTTCTGGCGGCGTGCGCGAGGGGGCGCGGAGCCGGCGG
>CAJMOT010000169.1 GCA_905214995.1 uncultured bacterium
GTCTCTTTCACCGTCCCCGAACCCGCCGCTGTCGCGGCAATCCTCGGCTCAATCGCTCTCGCTTTTGCCGCATACCGCGGGAAAAAATAGGCGGATTGGCGCACCGTTTCAAAAGGCAATAATAGTAAGAAAGGCGGCAATTCCAAAAGTTTGCCGCCCTTCTTTTGCGCAAGAATGCGGCGCGCTCGGCCGCCAATTTGCACGGAAATTCCGATGGGTCTCCGGCGCGACAATAAGGCATCCCGCCAACGAAGATCAGCCGCAACTCTGCGCGCTTTTAAGAAAATTGGAGTATAGGCGCAACCCCTTGCTTTGGCTCTTTTCCGGATGGAACTGGCACGCGGCAAGGCTGCCTGCGGACACGGCGCTGACAAATTTTTGCCCGCCGTATTCGGTGGTTCCCCAAACGATGTCCTCGCGGGGAGTTTCGACGTAATAGCTGTGGACAAAATAGAATTGGTCGGCGTCGGAGATTCCGTCCAAGAACTTTTCGCGGCCGCCGCGCCGGAAGGCGACATTGTCCCAACCCATGTGCGGCACTTTAAAGCCCCGCGGGAGATTCAGCTTTTTGACGGATCCCTCGAAGATCCCCAGACACTCGGTTCCGCCGCCCTCTTCGGAAAATTGGAAGAGAGCCTGCAAGCCGAGGCAAATCCCGAAAAACGGCTTGCCGGCGGCGATCCAGTCGCGTATGGCGGAATCGAATCCGGTCGATTTGAGGAGCTTCATTGCGTCGGCGATTGCCCCCTGTCCAGGGAAAACGAGCAGGTCGCCGGAGTCGATTTCAAGCGGCGAGCGGATCAGGCGCGCGCGCGCGCCCACCGCCTCCCACGCGCGCAACACGCTGCGCAGGTTGCCCATGCCGTAGTCTATTATCGCGGTGTTTCTGCCCTCGGACATGTCAGATTGAACCCTTTGTCGTGGGCAGCGCGCCGCCGAGCCGCGGGTCGATTTCCGCCGCCATGCGAAGGGCTTTGGCAAAGCCTTTGAACGCGGCTTCGGCCACGTGGTGCGGCTCGCCCCCGCAGAGCAGGCAAATGTGCAGGTTGGCGCCTGCCTCGTTCGCAAACGCCTGGAAAAATTCGCGGCAGAGCGAGACGTTGAAATCGCGCACGCGGGCGTCCCTATCGCCGAGATCGTACACGAGTACCGGACGGTTCGAAAGGTCTATTGCAACGCGCACGAGCGTTTCATCCATGGGAAGCAGGAAAAATCCGTACCTGCGGATTCCCGCCTTGTCGCCGAGCGCCTCGCGGAATGCGCGCCCCAGCACTATGCCGACGTCCTCGACCGTGTGGTGGTAGTCTATGTCGATGTCGCCGGAAGCCGCGATTTTCAGATCGAAGAGCCCGTGGCGCGAAAAGAGCTCCAGCATGTGGTTGAAGAACGGTATGGAGGTCTCGATTTCGTAGGCGCCGGAGCCGTCCAGATTCAGCTCTACCGCCACATCGGTTTCCTTCGTCTTGCGGGATATTTTAGATGCGCGCATCATTTGCCTTTCTTCCATGCGAGCGCCGCCGCACGGAATGCCCTCATCTGTTCGGGCGTCCCCACGGTCAGGCGGATTGACTTGTTTACGCTCTTATCTTTCGGAAAATACCGCAAGAGTATTTTTTTGGAGCGCAGAAATTCAAAGAGCGAGGCCGCCGTTTCGGGGGACGGAGGCGCGGAGCCGCGGCGCGGCTCGAAGAGAATGAAATTGCTGGAGCTCTTGACGTAATTCCAACCGATGGAATCGAAGAACTTTTCTGTTTCGGCGCGCTCGGCTACGACCTTGCCGACGCATTCGAGGTGGTATGCGGCGTCTTTGAGGGCGGCGGCGCCCGCGGCCTGCGCGAGCCTGTCGAGATTGTAGCTGTCGCGGACCCTGTCGAGCACCTCTATTACGGACGGACGCGCGAAAGCCCAGCCGACGCGCATTCCCGCGAGCCCCCAGCCCTTGGACGACGTGCCCGCGACTATCAGATTTTCGTACTTTTTGACGAGCGGAACCGCGGTCTCGCGCGCGAAAGGCGCGTAGGCCTCGTCCACGAGCACCATTCCGGGAAAACTCTCGCATATTTCGGCTACGGCGTCGAGCCCGAAGCCCTTGCCCGTCGGGGCGTTCGGATTGGTGAAGAAAAATATGTTAGCCCCGCAGGAAAATATTTTTTCAAACGGTATTTTCAGGCCCTCGTCAAACGGGATCTGCAAAATCTCCGAGCCCTGCATTTTCGCGAGAACGGGATAGAGGGAATAGCTCGGGTCGATGGTCGCGATTTTCAGGCGCGAGTCCGAAAACGCGCGCACCGCGAGGTTAAGGGCGTCGTCGGAACCGTTCGCGGCGAAAGCGTACTCCGCGCCGAGCCCGTAATAGTCCGCCGCCGCGCGCCTGAGCTCGGCAGACGACGGGTCGGGATACAGGCGCAGCCGCTCGCCGCCCTCGCCCATCGCCTCGATCACCGCCTCGCGGACGCGCGGGGACGGCGGATACGGGAGCTCGTTGGTGTTGAGCTTTACCCAGCCGGAATCGGAAGGCTGCTCTCCCGGGGCGTAGGGGGAAAGCTTCTTTACGGAGGCGGAAATTTTGTCGCCGAGGCAGAATTTACTTTTCATTTTCCATCATCCTTGCTTTGAGCGCGTACTGCGCGGGATTTTCCACGGGGTCGGCGCGCATTCCGCCGGGCAGCCGCGCGAGGTACGGGTCGGGCTTGCGCTCGAGGCTGAACGGCTCTTCGGGCAGGTTCTCCGCGTCGAGTTCAAGCTCGTCGACGGGGTCGAATTCGTCGAAGAACATGGATATCCTGCGCGCCTCGTCTATGAGGAGCTCTATGGGATTTTTAGTCCTGAAATTTTTGTCGACATATTCCACGAGATGCGGGCGGCGCATTTTTTCCCATTGCGCCCTCAGCTCCTCGACGCTCCTGCCGGAGGCGCCGGAGCGCCGCGACAGCAGAACGCAGTCGGCGAAATGCGAGAGCATGTCAACATATTTGGCGGTCTGCTTCGGGAATTTTTCCGCCATTGAGCAGTCCACAACCGACCATATGCGCGCAAGCCTTATCTTTCCGCCGGACGCCAGGCCCTTGAAGCTCTCGATTTCGTCGGCGAGGCTTTTTGAGGAGTCGGCGAGGTAGAACACGCGCGAGATCTTCCGCGGGTCGAGCGCGCCGAGCTTTTCGGCGGCGTCCGCGGCGTCGGAATACTTCACAATTCCGGCGTTGTCGGCTCCGGCTATGGCGGCGTCGAAATCGGACGGCTTTTCGCCCGCCGACACGAAGACGACGGAAAATTCGCCCTCCATTGAGCCGCGCTCAACGGCGTCCCATACGACGCCCCTGCGCCCCGAGGTCGGGGTTCCTATCACGAGATATGCGGGAATCTGCACGCGATGCCTCCTTTCAGAATTTCAAATGCGCGCCGAGCGGTTTAAGAGCAGCGCGTCCGCCGCGA
>CAJMOT010000170.1 GCA_905214995.1 uncultured bacterium
ATCCGCGGCGGGAGGTCGCGGCGGGGTTCTCCGAGCCCGCCGCCGTTTGGCATTGGAGTTTGTTCCTGATCCATCGTGAAAGTCGCCGCCTCCCATATCGGAAAGCGTTGACAGTATTCCATCCGCGGCGAAGTTTGTCAACAATATCGCGCGGCCAAAAATTTTTTTAAAAAAAGTCTTGACTGTTTTTAACGCAATGCAAAATTGCCCCAATATACAAAATTAAATGAGAAACTGGTGGCACAGTCCGAAGGTCGCGTAGGGTTTAAAACGGTTTTAAACTTTTGGCGGCCTTTTGTCTGGCCGCTTTTTTTTGGCCTTCAAAATGACACCTTCAAAATCTGAATTCATGGAGCTTGCGCGGGGCGCGAACGTCGTGCCCGTATACGCGGAGCTGCTCGCGGACACGGAGACGCCCGTATCGGCATTCGCCAAATTCGGCGGATCGGGCGAGCGCTTTCTGCTCGAAAGCGCGGAGAACGTCGACAACTGGGGCAGGTATTCGTTTATCGGCTGCAATCCGACGGCGGTTTTCACGCTCAACGGCAGGTCGTCCGTTTTGAAATTTTCGGATTCGTCCGAAATCCGCTCCGCTTCGGAGGACGGGCTCGGGCCGCTTGCGCCGCTTCGCGACTACATCGCGGGCCGCAAGTGCGCCGGCGTCCCGGGGCTGCCGCGGTTTTTCGGAGGGGCGGTCGGATATTTCGGGTACGAGTGCGTAGGGCTATTCGAGCGTCTTCCCGAGCCCAAGGGCGAGAGGGAGTGGGACGACGCGCGCTTCGCGCTGTACGACGACATCGTGGTGTTCGACAATTTGCGGCACACCGCAAAGCTTGTGGCGTGCGCGCACATCGACAGGTTCGCCTCTCCGGAGGCCGCCTACGAGGACGCGGTTTCGAGGGTGAAAAGGCTTTCGCGGACTTTCAGGTCTCCGCGCGTTCCCGTTCCGGAGTCCGGAGGCGCGGCGAAGATCAGGCTCTCGCCCAACATGCCGCGCGGCGCCTTTGAGGAAATGGTGGAAAAGGCGAAAGATTACATAAAGAGCGGCGAGGTCATACAGGTGGTGCCGTCCCAGAAATTTTCCGCCGAAGCTTTGGTGGAGCCGCTTGCGGCGTACAGGGCTCTGCGCCTGATAAATCCGTCCCCGTATATGTTCTGCCTGAAAACCCCCGACGGGAGCCTCGTCGGTTCGTCTCCCGAGACGCTTTTGCGCTTCGGCGAGGGCAGGGCGGAAGTCCGCCCGATAGCCGGAACGCGCCGCAGGGGAAGGGACGAAAACGAGGACATGCGGCTGGCTGACGACCTGCTGTCGAACGAAAAGGAGCGCGCCGAGCATCTGATGCTCGTGGATCTCGGGCGCAACGACCTTTCGCGGTTCTGCCGCGCGGGCAGCGTGCAGGTCGGCGACTTCATGAAAATCGAGAGGTATTCGCATGTCATGCACCTTGTCTCCGACGTTTCGGGGATTGTGGCGGACGGCGCGGACGCCTTTGACGCGCTCGCTGCGGCGTTTCCGGCTGGGACGCTGTCCGGAGCCCCAAAAATCCGCGCGATGGAGATAATCAACGAGCTCGAACCCGAGCGCAGGGGCCCCTACGGAGGGGCAGTTGGGTACGTCGGATTCGGCGGCAACATGGATTTGGCGATAACCATACGCACCTTGCAAATCCGCGGCGGCAGGGTGTCGGTCCAAGCGGGCGCGGGAATCGTGTACGACTCCGACCCTGAGGCCGAGTACGAGGAAACCCGCATGAAGTCGCGCGCGGCCGCGCGGGCATTGGAGCTCGCGTCGCAAATAGGCTCTTTGGACATTTCGGACATGGAGAGGTGAAAAGATGGTTCTTCTGATAGACAATTACGATTCCTTCACATACAATTTGGTCCACTGCTTCGAGACTCTCGGGGCGGACGTGAAGGTTGTGCGCAACGACGCGGCGACCCCCCGCGAGCTCATGGAGCTCTCGCCGAAGGCCGCCGTGATTTCGCCCGGGCCGAGCTCCCCGAAGAACGCGGGCGTGTGCGTAGACTTCATACGCGAGTGCGCGGGGAAAATTCCGGTGTTGGGAGTGTGCCTCGGAATGCAGTCGATAGGCTATGCGTTCGGCGGCGAGATAGTTTCCGCAAAGAGGATAATGCACGGCAAGACGAGCTCGGTGTCACACGACTCCGCGGGGGCGTTTGCGGGAATGCCGAACCCGATAGAGGTCGTCAGATACCATTCGCTCGCGGTCGCCGAAAATTCCCTGCCGCCATGTCTGCGCGTTACGGCGCGCGCCGAGGACGGGGAGGTCATGGGGATAAGGCACAGGGATTTCCACATCGAGGGCGTGCAGTTCCACCCGGAATCCATATTGACTTTCGGCGGAAAGAGGATGCTCGAAAACTTTCTGAGGGAGGCAGGCGCGCTGTGAGCGGGGAAAAGACGAGAGCCGCGCTGATCAAGGCGGCGGGAGGGGCGAACCTTTCCGGCGCCGAGAGCGCGGAGGTCTTCGGCGAGATAATGTCGGGGGAGGTCGAGCCCCAGATTCTGGCGGCGTTTCTGACCGCCCTCAAAATGAAGGGCGAGACGGTCGAGGAAGTCGCGGGGGCGGTGAGGGCTATGCGCGCGCGCGCCGCATACATAAACGCTGGCAATTCCCGCCCCGTGGACATAGTGGGCACGGGCGGAGACGGGCTCGACACCTTCAACATATCCACGACTTCCGCCTTCATAATAGCGGGCGCGGGGATAGCCGTGGCGAAGCACGGCAACCGCGCCGCCACGGGCAAATGCGGCTCCGGGGACGTGCTGGCCGCGCTTGGGTTCAACCTCGACGTCCATCCGGCCGTGATGGAGCACTGCTTGCAGGAGGAGGGAATAGCGTTTCTCTTCGCGCCGAAAATGCACCCCGCCATGCGCTTTGCCGCCCCCGTCAGAAAGGCGCTGGGCTTCCGCACGGTGTTCAACCTGCTCGGGCCGCTCGTGAATCCCGCGGGGGCTATGGGGCAGGTGATAGGCGTGTTCGGCGCCTCGTACACCGAATTTGTCGCCGAGTGCCTGAAACGCCTCGGCGTCAGGCGCGCGCTCGTGGTCCACGGAGGCGACGGCATGGACGAAATCTCCGTCTGCGCCCCCACGCGGATCAGCGAGCTGCGCAACGGCTCGATAAAGACGAGCGAATTCAACCCGCGCAAGTTTTTCCCGTGCGGGGCGGATTTCTCCGAGTTGAAGGGCGGGGGGCCGGAAGTCAACGCGGGCATTTTGCGCGGGGTTCTCTCCGGAGAGCTGCGCGGCGGCGCGCGCGACGTCTGCCTGCTGAACGCCGCCGCCGGAATAGTCGCGGGCGGCGGGGCGGAGGGA
>CAJMOT010000171.1 GCA_905214995.1 uncultured bacterium
GCGAGGCTTGGGGCCGTCGAAAAATTCGAGGCGGCGAATCCGGATTTGAAGGATTCCCCGAGGTATTCGGCGAGGCTCGCCAAAATAAGGGAGGCCGCGGGCGCGGAAATGGCGGAGATTTCGAGAATATCCCGCGCCCTGCGCTCCGTGGAGGAGACCGATTTCAAAACCGCCCCGTCGTCGGCGTTTGACGACGCTTCCGCCTCGCTGTCGTCGCTCGCGCCCGACATCGCGGTTCTCCCGCCCGCCAAGCGCACGGAGCTCAGGGAGAAGCTCGACGCGCTATCAAAAAAGCTCAAAGACGCCGCCGAAAGCCGGAAAATCGCGCTCGCCGACCGCACCAGAGAGCTGCTCGAAGAGTACGAGGCGGTTCTCGTCGACTACGAAAATTTCGCCTCGGAGCTCCCGAAGCTTGCGGCGCGAGAGGAAGCGGTATTGAAGGCTTTGAGGCCGATACTCGGAGACGTGTCCGAAAATTTCAAGCCGCACAAAATAGATTCCGACAGGTTCGACGAGATAACGGCGAAAATCTCCGTGGCGCGCTCCAGATACGAAAAATTCGGAATATTGCGCGACGCGCTGCTTGCGGCGAGGAACTCCTACGACTACATCGCCGCGGTGGAAATGCTCGCCGCCGACGGGGCAGTGCCCGCGGAGTTCGCCAGAAAGCTCGCGCCCATATCGTCAAGCGTCCGGAATATCAAGGCGGGGCAGGCGGCGGAGTTCGCCGATCTCGACGCTATAGCGCGGCTCGGCGACGCGTTCTCCGCCGAAAAGGCCGCTCTCCCCGAGAGCAAGGCGCTTACCAGCCTCTATAAATATTCCACGGAGTCCGGAACGCCCGTCTATACGATTGCGCCGGTATCGGAGCGCACGCAGAGGTGGAACGGCGGCTACACCACCGTGCAGGAGGCCAGCGAGCTGTCCTTCGGCGGCAATGTGTCTTCCACGCGCTACATGAAGAGCCAGACGCGCGGGCGCGACCCGCAGGGCGACCTGCTCGTGGGGGGCGCGCTTTCTCCGGAGTCGCTCATAGGGGCGGAGGTTTTCAAGACCGCCGCCTCAAAGTCGCTCCTTTCGGCGCTCGGAATGGTCGCGAACTCCAACGTCAACCCCGCGTTCAAGGCGTATCTTGAGCGCGTGATAATCGGCAAGCTGAAGGCCGACCCCGTGGCGACGGGATTCGCGTTCTCGCCGAGCGCGCGCGAGCACGCCGAAAAAGTTCTCAAAAACACTTCCGGAATGTTCGACTACTCGTGGATTTTTGAAAAGGACTCGAAGCTCAAATTCCTGAAATCCGAGCTCTACTCCAAGCTGCTGCCGGATTTTGAGGACGAGGCGAAAGTCCGCGCGAAAGCCGTCGAGATAGCAGAATCTTCGCCGATGGAGCTCGTAGGGGTAGTGCTTGAAAACGGAAAGCCGCGCTTCTTTAAAGACCCCAAAGGGGCGCTTTGGGGAGTCTCTCAAAAGGGGTTCGGGCGCATCGCCTCCCCGGGGGCGGCATTGCCGCTGAGCCCCCTGTTTTCCGAGACCGCGTCGAGCGCGAAGATCCTTTCCGAGGCGGCGGGGGAGTAGATGCCGAACTTCTTCGTAAAGTGGAAAGGCAGGGAGAGCGGCCCGTTCTCCGGCGAGGAAATACGCGGAATGTTCGAGACGGGCAAAATCGGGCTTTTGCACGAAATACGCGCCGACGGCGAAAGCGAATGGACGCTGCTGAAAGACTTTGACTTTTCCGCCGCGTCCGCCGGAGAGGGCGGCGCAAAGAAAGCGGCCTCCGACGATCTCCAGTGCGCGGCGTACTTTCTGTGCGGCGCGTCGTTCCTCCACCCGCTCATATTTCTTGCATCCGCCGCCCTCTGCGTCTACGCCTACAAGCGCCGCTCGGCGGGGTGGGCTCTGGGCGCGCTCGCGGCTTCGTCCGTCTCGTGCCTGGCGGGGATAGCGTTCTTCAAGGCGGTATATCCCGTGCTGGCGGGCTCCTGATTTTCGGCGCGGAGCAAAAAAAGTTGCAAAAAATATCCGTTGGCGGACAATATCCCAAAATGAGAAGAATTCTTTTCGTCGTAAACAGGACCAAGCCCGAGGCGCAGCGGATAGCGGACAGGCTCGCGCGCGCGGCGCGCGGCGCCGGAATGGATGTGGAAATATGCGGCGATTTCCCCGTGCCGGACTCCGCTTTCGAGGGCGCCGACATTTGCTGCGTCGTCGGCGGCGACGGAACAATTCTCTCGTGTGTGCGCGCCGCCGCCGACTTCGGAATCCCGATATTCGGGATAAACCTCGGCAAGCTCGGGTTCCTGGCGCATTACAGCGACTCGATAGACGACGCCTCCTTTCTGACCCTCGCGGCGGGCGAGGGCAGGATTCTCGAGAGGGAGCTCCTCGAGGCGCGCATAGGCGGGCGCGCGTTTGTAGCCCTCAACGATTTCGCGGTGAAGAGTTCCGGCGCGGCGGCGGTTTCGGGGCTGGGCATAAGCGCAGACGGGGAATTTATCGCCAACTATGTGGGCGACGGGCTCGTGTTTTCCACCCCCACGGGTTCCACCGCGTACAATCTGTCGGCGGGCGGGCCGCTCGTTCACCCCAAGGCAAAGGTGTTTGTCATGACCCCTGTCTGCCCCCATACGCTCTCAAACCGGAGCCTCGTGTACGACGCCTCCGCGAAAATCGGGATATCGTGCCTCTCCGGCGACTGCGTGTTCGTATCAGACGGCAGGATAGTGTCGGATTTCCCGCGCGGCTCGCAGGCGGAAGTTTTCATATCGTCAAAAACCGTGAAATTTTCGCGCCTGCGCGGGCATTCGCATTTCAGCATACTGCGCTCCAAGCTCGGCTGGGCCGAGGACCCGAGGCATTTGAGGCAATGAGCGGCGGCGCAAAAAAATCCGCCGCAGCGCGCGGGGGGAGACCGGAAGTCGATCCCGAGGGGTTGCGAAGGGATTTCGCCCGCGCGCGCGCCGCCTACCGCATTTCATACGCCTCGGCGGTCTTGGCGCTATCGTGCAATGTGGCGGCCTTTTCCGCGGGGGACACTTTTCAGCTTTTGAGGAGGCTTTCGGACACTCCGCTGGGCATTTCGGTTTCCGCCGACGCGCTCATGCTCGTGTTTTTCGCGTTCGGCTTTCCCGTGTGGGGAATCTTGCGCTTCAAGGCGTGGGCTTGCGCGGGGGCTGCGGCGGTCGTCGCCTATTCCATTCCGGACGCCTCGGCGCAGGCGTGGGCGTATTGCGCGGCCTCTACCGCGCTCGGGGCTTGCACGCTCAGGC
>CAJMOT010000172.1 GCA_905214995.1 uncultured bacterium
AGCCCCCGCCGCCGCGAGCGCGAGCAAAATCCGGCTTCCCGCGCCGGTTTCGACCCCGAGCCTTTCGAGCGACCCCGCCGCCGCGAAGTACGCGAACGCCGCGGAGAATGCGACAAACGCGCGCGCGGACAGGGCGATTGGCCCCGCGATTTTGCCTCCGTTTTCGCAGCAGAAGCGCGCCGCCGCCCTGAGGGCGGTTTCCGGAGTCTTTCGGCGCGCGTCCGCGGAGAATTTGCGAACCGCGAGCGCAAATGCGAATGCCGTAAGAGCCGCCGCCGCAGCAGCGCAAACCGCGCACGCCGCCCAAAGGGCCGCTATTTGCCAGATTTCCGGCACCGCTATTTGAGCAGTTTGGCGAGCTCGCCTATGCAGCGCTCGTTCTGTTCGGGCTTTCCTATCGTGATTCTCAGCCAGTCGGGGAGCCCGTAGCCCACATTTGGCCGCACGATGACGCCGCGCTTTTGCATCTCGACAAATTTTTGCGGGGCGTCCGCGACCTTTACCATGACAAAATTCGCGCCGTCGGAGAAGTATTCGAGCCCCAGCTTTTCAAACGCCTCCACGAACTGCTTTCTGCCGGCGTCGTTGACTTCGCGGCTGCGGCGCACGAAGTCGTCGTCGTCGAGCGCGGCGAGGGCCGCGGCCTGCGCGAGGGAGTTGACGTTGAACGGCTCGCGCGCCCTGTTGATGTAGCCCGCGATTTCCTCAGACGAATACGAGTACCCGATTCTGAGCCCGGCCAGCCCGTAGATTTTCGAGAACGTCCTAAGGCATATTACGTTTCTGCCCTCGGCTATGAGGTTGCGGAGGTCTACGGGGTTTTCCTGGTATTCGGTATAGGCTTCGTCGTAGCAGAATATGACGTGCTCCGGCAGCGACCTGACAAAGTTTTCAACCTCCGCCTGCGGCACAACGCACCCCGTGGGATTGTTGGGGTTTGTCATGAACACGACTTTCGTCCTGTCCGTGACGGCGTCGCGCATGGCGTCGAGGTCGTATTTCAGCCCGGGCATGGGCACGCTTCTGCACACGCCGCCCATGAAAATCGTCGCGAGCTTGTAGACTATGAACGACTGCGCCCCGAATACCGTCTCGTCGCCGTCTCCCACGAAGCACTGGGCGATGAATTCGAGGATTTCGTTGGAGCCGTTGCCGAACGCGAACTGCGCCGGCGCAAGCCCCCATTTTTTTGAAAGCTTTTGGCGAAGCTCGTAGCAGCCGCCGTCCGGATAGTAGTTGAGGGTTCCGAGGCGTTTTTTGACCGCCTCCACCGCTTTCGGGGACGCCCCGAGCGGATTTTCGTTCGAGGCCATTTTCAGTATCCCGTCCGGATCCAGCCCGAATTCGCGCGCCACGTACTCTATCGGCTTGCCCGTTTCGTACACGGGAAGATTTAAGATTTGTTTCTTTACTATTTTGTCGGGTTTCATAATCTGAGCCTATTAAAAGAGAGCGGATTATTTGCCCTCCGCCACTCTTTTGCAAGCGAAGAACTTCAATTTTCCGTCAAAAACATGCTCATATACTGCACTGGCGCGACGGGGCTGGCGGGCTGCAATTTCGTCAAGGCCGCCGCCTCCGAGGGCCACAAGATAATAGCCGTGTGCGGCAGGAGGGAACTTCCGCCGATAGCCAACGTGACGGTTCGGCATTGCGACCTGCTCGACGAAAACGCCGTGCAGCGCGCGGTTCTCGACGCCTTTCCGGACGCCATAGTAAACTGCGCGGCGATTTCAAGCCCCGCCGACGTCGACGCCAATCCGGAGCTCGCCGAAAAGATGAACGCCGCCCTTCCGGAGAGGCTCGCGCAGCTTGCAAACCATGTGGGCGCGCGCTTCATACACCTCTCGACCGACATGGTTTTCGACGGCTCCGACGCGCCCTACAAGAATACGGACGTCCCCATGCCGTGCACGCTCTACGGAACGACCAAGCTCATGGCGGAAAAGCGCGTCCTCAAAGCCGCCGCTCCGATTTCCGTCGTGCTGCGCCTGAGCCACATAAGCGGCAACAGCCTGACGGAGCGCCGCTCTTTGCACGAAAAGCTGCTCCGCCAGTGGGCGGAGGGCAAAAAGACCCCGTGCCGGACCGACGAAATAAAGTGCCCGCTTTCCGCCGGCAGGCTCGGCAGCCTTCTCGTCGAGCTCTGCGAGAGGCCTAACCTGACGGGCATATACCATTACGCGGGCCTGGAGCCCATAAGCCGCTACGACATGGCGCGCAGGATCGCGGAGAAGTTCGGGCTTTCGCCGGACGAGTTTGTCGAGCCCGTCGCGGGCGACCGCCCCGTGGATCTGACGCTCGACATGTCGTGCCTTGCGCGCTTCGTCAAGACGCGCTCCTGCATGTTCGGCGAGCTGCTCGACGAAATGGCGCTGCCCGCGGATCTTGCGGACTGGCTGAAATCCAAGACCGGCAGACTGCCGGTAAAGCGCTTCAAGCTCTGAGCGATGTCGTATCCGGCGGCATTTTTCGCCCTGCTTTTTTCGTCGGCCGCGCTCGCCGCAGCCGTCTTTCCCGACCTCTCCGACGGCTCCGAGGCCTCCGCGCGCCGTCTTGGGCTTTTGAAGATGCGCTTCGAGGGGCTTCTGAGGGAGGCCCGGTGCCCCTACGGCGTCGTGTGCGTGGCGCAGGGCGGCAGGGTTGTCATGGCCGAGGCGGTCGGGATTCCCGGCGTTGAAAACGGCGCGGAACTCAAAAGGCGCGCGGAGGGCAGGGCGTATCCGCTCGGGGAGTCGTCTCTTGCGGCGGTGACTTTCGCCGCGGTCAAAATGTCGGACGCGGGGAAGCTCGATTTCAAATGGACGGTTTCCGACAGATTTTCGCTCTTCTCGCCCCCAAAGGGCGCGGAAAAAAGCGCAAGTTTTGAAAACATGCTCTGCATGCGCGCTGGCTTCAACCCGTCGGACGCAAGGCTGTTTCCGGCCTCGTCCGAGCCGCGGGATTTGCTCGAATTTTCCGCCCAGCGCTTTTCCGATGGGGCGGGCGAAATGGGAAAGTATTCGCCGATATGCGCCGCGGCTGCGGGATACGCGCTCGGCTACGAAAATTCCAAGCTTCAAAAGAACCTCAAAAAGTCTTTCGCGGCGTTCATGAAAAAGTATTTTTTCGATCCTCTCGGAATATCGGAGCCCAAATACAGGGCGTTCGATTCCGCCCTGTTTCCCGCCTATGCCGTCGCCCTCGCGCCGCCTGAATGCGCCAGGTGGCTCGCGGCGGAAACCGCGGCGGGCGCCGAC
>CAJMOT010000173.1 GCA_905214995.1 uncultured bacterium
GAGGCACAGGATCGAGAGATTGTCAACGAACTGTTGGCAAAGATGTTGCACGTGAGCAAAGAGAGAATCGTAAGCCTGCCCCGCGCGTCGTCCGCCGAAGATTCGAGCTCTCCGCGCGCGCGAGCAAGCAGTTTGGCGTACTCCGACTTCTGCTGTTCCGACATCGGGCAGTAGAGGTCAACCTGAACCTTTTCGGGCAGCTCGGCGGCGACTTCGGACTTCATGCGCCTGAGAACAAACGGCGATATCTGGCGGCGCACGGCGTCCACCGCGCCGGACTCCCCGCGCGACAGACGCTCGAAGTTCGCGCGCGTTCCGAGCAGCCCGGGCATCAGCCACCTAAACGCCGTCCAGATGTCCATGAGCCTGTTTTCAACCGGCGTGCCGGTGAGGGCTATCTTGCGGCGCGCGGAAATCGCCATGCACGCGAGCGTCGTCTTTGCGTCGGGATTTTTTATAAACTGCGCCTCGTCGAGCGCGGCGAGCTCAAAGCGCATCTTTTCTATTTTCGCGCGGTTGCGCCGCAGCTGCGTATAGCTCGAAATCCATAGGTCCGCCTCCGCAAATCCGCCCTTGGCGCCGACGACGCCCGTCCTGACGTTCGGGAAAAATTTTTGCGCCTCGGCGATCCACACGGGAATGACGCTCGCGGGGCACACCACGAGAAACTTAGCCTTTCCCGCGGGGGACGCGGAAAGGTAGCGGTCCACGAGCGACAGGGTCTGGACGGTTTTGCCGAGCCCCATCTCGTCGGCGATCATCGCGTTGCACGAGTGTCCGAAAAGGTTCATCGCCCAGATCACCCCCGACTTCTGGTAGTTGCGCAGAAATTCGGGCAGATCCGCCGCGGCCTCGGGCGGATTTTCGAGGGATTTTTTCCATTGCGCAAGCCGCGGCGTGAGCTTGAGCTTTGCTCCGAAATCGGCGAGTGAAAGAAGCATGTAGCGCGGAATTTTTCCGCGCTCAAAACCGAACTCCCGGGATCTCTCCACGTCGCGCACGAGTGCCGTGTCGTCGCCTAAAACCCTCAAAATGCCGTACTCGGGGATTATCCTGAGCGATCCCGCGCCGCCAATCAGCTTCGGAAGCTCCGACGGCTCGATTGCCCTGCCCCCGACGCTCGGCAGCCACTTCACGTCGAAATCCCCCGCGCCGCCGCCGGACTCGACCGCTTCCGGCGTCAGAGTCAGCCTGCGCTCCCCGCCTTTCAGCAGCTCTACGCGCGCGTCGGCGGTTATCGAAAACAGCCCGCTCCACTTGGGCAGCGCGTTGTTCAGAAACGGCGGAATTTTGGAGAGCTCGGAGAGCGTGTGAAATTCGCCGTCGTATTTGAAGCCCGCCTGGCGCGCGAGCCCCGCGAGCATAAGCAGCTTTTCGCGCTCGGACGGCAAAAGCTCCGATATCGGAACTCACTTGTCGCCGTACGCGCTCCTGCGAGCGCCGGAAGGCGTCCGCCACCTCGTGGAAAAGACGAGCCCCCTGCGGCGCGAGGCAAACGCCAATTCAAGCGCCATGGGCTCCCGCGCGGGGGCGGCGACCTCCGGCTCCGCGGGGCTCTCTTCCGACGCTTCGCCGCCGCCCTCGGGAGCTTTCGCGGAATCGGCGTCGAAGTCGAGAAACTCGTCGGAGGCGGCGAGGTCGCCGATGAGCTCGTCTATTTCGTAAAACGCCGCCACGCAAAGGGCCGCCTGTTCCAAATCTCCCCCGCCCCTCCTGACGTACGAGTCGCCTTCGAAATCGAGCACGCAAAAAGGCTCCGAGCCGTCCTCGAGCCTCGCGCGGGCGAGAGCCTCGGAGCCGTGCAGCTCGATGTCGCGAATGGCGCACTCCTTGTAGAGTTTCTTGCCGTATTCAAGCTCCTCGGGGCGGAAGAATTTCTGCCAGTCGCGCGCGGCGCGGCGCAGCCACAGCGGAAGCTCGCTGCGCCTGTAAATCCTCCTCGCGGCGTGCTCGACGGCCATGGCGGCTAAATCCCCGCGGAGCGGGCGGCGACCGCCCATTTGTACACCAGCGCGTACTTTTCGGCGGACTTCCCCCAAGAGAAATCTTTGCTCATGCCGCTGCGCCGCATTTTTTCAATGTCGCCCGGGCGGTCGTACCAAGTGGAGCACGCCCAGCCTATGGTGTTGTAGAGCGCCTCGCAAGTCGGATCCGAAAACCTGAACCCGTCGCCCGAGCCCGTGGATTCGGAATACTGGTCAACCGTATCGCAAAGCCCTCCCGTGGAGCGCACCACTGGCAGCGCGCCGTACATCATAGAGTACATCTGGTTGAGGCCGCACGGCTCAAACCGGCTCGGCATCAGGAAAAAGTCTGAACCCGCCTCTATCTGGTGGGCGAGCTCGTTGTCAAAGCCGATATAGGCGGAAATTTTACCCGGATACGCCGCGGTCAGGTCCGAAAACGCCCTCTCCTGCCAGTACTCGCCGGATCCGAGAAGGGCTATCTGTATATCCATGTGCGACACCAAGTCTGCGGCTATCCGAGCGAGCAAATCGAGCCCCTTTTGCGAATAGAGGCGCGAGACCGCCCCGAAAACCGGAATTTTGGGAGAGGCTTTCAGTCCCATCCGCTTTTGGAGAGCCTTTTTGCATTCCGCCTTGCCCGACATGTCGGCGAGCGAATAGTTGGCGGCTATCAGCCTGTCGGTCTCCGGATTCCACGCCTCGGAATCAACCCCGTTGAGGATTCCGATGAGATCCGCGCCGCGGAAACGCAGAAGTCCGTCGAGCCCGCACCCGTAGGCGGGCGTTCTGATCTCGCCGGCGTAGGTGGGGCTGACCGTCGTGATTTTCGTGCAGTTGTAAAGGCCGCCCTTCATCATGTTTAGCGACCCGTACGCCTCGCACGAGTCCGCCCTGAACTCCGACATCGGCACTCCGGCGTATTCGAGGACGCCCTTGTCGAATATCCCCTGGTGCTGGAGGTTATGTATTGTAAAGACGCTCGCGCACCCGCCGAGGGGGGAATTGCGCAGGGAAGTGTTCAATAGCACGGGCGCCAGCCCCGCCGTCCAATCGTGGCAGTGGACGACGTCGGGTATCCAGTTCATGTAGTTGAGCGCGGCCAGCGCGGCCTTGGCGAAGAAGCAGAACTTCGGGATGTCGTCCACGAGGTTGGTGTAGGGGCTGCCCCAGGAGAAGAACTCCTCGTTGTCGATGAAGTCGTAGTCGAAATTGGCG
>CAJMOT010000174.1 GCA_905214995.1 uncultured bacterium
GCCTTCGGCGGTGGCCGCTGCCGTCTCTTCTTCGGGTTCTTCCTTCACGAGGTTGCAGGTGCAGAGCACATCCTCGAGGTCAGATTCAAATTCAACCCCCTCGGGCGCCTTGACGTCTTTGAGGTGTATCGCTTCGCCAACCTTGAGCTCGGAAACGTCTATTTCGATCATTTCGGGCAGGTCGCGGGGGCGGCATTTTACGCGGACTTCGTGCTCGTGGATTTCGAGGACGCCGTTTTCGTTCTTGACGCCGTATGCCTCGCCGGAGAAGTGGAGCGGGAGAACGGCGTGCATGGGCTTGCCTCTGACGACTTCGATGAAGTCAACGTGTTCGACGGCGCCCGTGAGGGGATTGCGGGCGGTATCCTTTATCATCGCGTAACGGGATTCCGTGCCGTCGGAAAATGCCAATTCTATGAGAACCGCTTTGCCGGCGACCTGTTTCAAGACCGCCGCAAGGCTCTTTTCCTCTATCAGGATATTCTTTTCCCCGCTTTCGCCGTAAATTACGGCGGGGATTTGGCCGCTTTTGCGATAGCGTTTCGCCGAATTGCCGCCTATTTGAGTCCTGATGGTTGAGTTTAGGTTTATCTGCTTCATTTTGCTATGGTTATGTAAAATTCCGATATAGAGACCCTCCGCCGGGCCAAACGGACCGACAAGAAGCCATTGAATTAAAAGGCTTCTACTTTATTTGTGTCCGCGCCAAAATCAATAAAATTTTTCGCTCCCGAAAAAATATTCAAAAACGCGCCGCCGCGGGCGAAAATTCGCGAAAAAAATAGCGGCGCGCGGATTTTTCCCGAAAAAGAGCGGAGCGAACCGCGAAAGGGAATTTCGCGCGCCCAACCGGGCAAATCCGCATTAAATCGCGCCAAATCTCCCAATTTCCCCGAAAAAATCCGGACAAAAAAAGGGCGAAGCGCCGCGCTTCGCCCAAAAGTTTCGGAAATTTCCGGATTGGCCCCGAATCCCCTCCCGCAGAGCGGACAGACGCCCGCCCGCGGGATTGCCAAACGCTCCAAATCAGAGCCTTATCTTCGACGGGAGGAATTCTTTGTTGTACGCGTAGAGGGACTTCACATACTTGTCCGCCTCGGGGCAGTTGATAAAGCTCATCGTAGATGGCTTGTAAGTCAGCTCCTTTTCGGGGAAGAGTATGGCGACCATGCCGAGCAGGGCCATTTCCGTGAAGGGGGCGGCGTAATTGAAGTTGCCCATCGGCTGCTTGCCCTCCAGACACGCCTTCACCCATTCCAAGTGCGGGTTCCCGGGAGCCGTCGAGCGCGCGACGGTCTTCTTGGGAAGCGCGCCGCTCTTTGCGATTTCCTTCATCCTCGGGCGCGGATAGATGTAGGTTTCGCTGCCGTACTCGTTGGTGTAGACGGTTTCCTTAGTTCCCACGATAAATGTGCAGTTGGCGCGGTTCCACGGGTTCTTCGGGTCGGGCTTGAGGAATTCGGGGTCGACCCTCTTGATTTCCTTCGGCCTGCGGCCGCCGTCGTACCAGTGCAGGCGGATGCGGTCGCCCACGCCGCGCTTGTTGACGAAAGTCATGACGCTCGAAGCCTGCGACGGCCAACTGTAATCGTTGAACGGAGTCGAATTCGCGACGATGCTCATCGGATAGCCGAGGTCGAAAGCGGAATACGGAACGTCGAGGAAGTGGCAGGCCATGTCGCCCGCAGCCCCAGTGCCGTAGTTGCGGAGCCCGCGCCAGTTGAACGGAACAAAGCTCTTGGAATAGGGCTGGTATGGAGCCACGCCGAGCCAGAGTTTGTAGTCGAGAGTCGAGGGCACGGGTTCTCCGGCGGGCATTTTAAGCTCGCCCTGCGGCCAAATCGGGCGGTTTGTCCAAATGTAGATGTCTTCGATTTCGCCGATGACGCCGGCGTCGTACCATTCCCTTATGAGTCGCCAGCCCTCGTTGGTGTGGCCTTGGTTGCCCATCTGGGTTATGACGCCCGCCTTGTCCGCGAGATTCTTGAGCTCGTTGGCCTCCCAGATAGTGCGGGTGAGGGGCTTTTCGCAGAATACGTGTTTGCCCTTGGCTATCGCCCACGCCGCTACGGGATAGTGCATGTGGTCGGGGGTCGCGATGGTGACGGCGTCGATCTGCTTGTCCATCTTGTCGAGCATCACGCGGTAGTCGCGGAAGCGGGGGACGGTCGGATATTCCTTGTATGTCTTGGCCGCCATATTGTCGTCCACGTCGCAGAACGCCGTAAATTCGACAAGGGGGCAGTCTTTGAGGCGCGCGATAGCCGCCCTGCCCTGCCCGCCGCAGCCTACGAGAGCCAGGCGAAGCTTGGAATTCGGCCCCGGAGCCTTGGCGATGCTCCACGAGGGAAGGACCATGAAACCGCCCGCGACGGCGGCGCCCTTTAAGAAGTTTCTGCGATTTAGCATATTTTTATTCCTTTTGATATTGTTGTTTCTAAAAAAAGCGCAAAGGGGAAAACGCCGAACGGCGGAAACGAAAGAGCCCGGCAAAATTAGTCTTGCCCAAAACCGCCCCCGTCGGATATAAGTGTCCGTCCCCTTTGGATTGGAAAAATGTTTGGGGAAATTTCCGCAATAGTCAACACAATTTTAAATCATTCAAATCGCAAGGACCAGCAATGCAGGGCAAAATCGCAATAATACGCACCACCGCCGCGACCCGCGAGTCCGCCGAACTCATAGCCGAAACGCTCGTGTCTGAAAAGTTCGCCGCGTGCGCGCAGATAGAATCCCCAATAACGGCGGTATATAAATGGAAAGGGAAAACCGAGCGCGCGGCGGAATTTCCCGTTTCGATAAAGACTTCTCCCGATAAGCTCGCCGCAGCCGCCCGCAGGCTCGCCGAAATACACCCCTACGAGTGCCCGCAGATAATAGCGTTTGCGGCGGACGCTTCGGAGGGCTACGCCAAGTGGTGCGCCGAATCGGTTGAATAGGGGATTGCGCGCAAATAAAAGAATTGAAATCCGCCCCAAAAAAAATTCTATTGGAGGGAAATGGCATATTTGGCTATAACGGTTTTTCTTACGCTTGCCGCAGCCGCGTTCTGCTGCGCGGTGGAGGCGTCGGCCGGCGCGACTCCCGCGGAAATAGACGCCGCAAAGCGCAAATCCAAAGCGGAAGGCGAGGCCTATGAAAGGCTGTCCGCCGCGGCGGGGGAAGCGGCGGGAGC
>CAJMOT010000175.1 GCA_905214995.1 uncultured bacterium
GGACGGAAGCCCTGCGCGGCAAGGGGAAAAGCCCGCAGCTCCCAAGTTCGCGAAAGAGCGCCCCCGACGGTCCGAACGACGCCCCGTACGCCGCCCCCGCGCCCGCGCCCGAGGCGCAGCAGAGCCCGAATGAGACGACTGTCGGGCGCCGCGTCATTTTCCGTTGGCGATTATGTAGTCGGCGAGCGCGTTAACGGACGCGAACACGGCGGAGGCTGCGTCCTTGTCGCCCACCGAAACCCCGTACTCGTTTTCGACCATCACGACGAGCTCGAGCGCGTCCACGGAGTCGAGCCCGAGGCCGTCCTCGCCGAATAACGGCGTGTCGGAGCCGATAGAATCCTCCGGCATTCCCTGAAGGTTGAGAGCCGAAACCAGTTTTTTCTTTATGTCCGAAACGAGAGCGTCCCTGTCCATCTTCTATAATAATTCAAGCGTTTTAATCTATCCGCCGCCGCCCTCCCCCGACAAGCAAAAACCGACTCTTTCCGAAAATGGCGCGCAAAAACGCGCGCCGGAGCCTTCGGAGAAAATTCCCAAACGGTTCAGGAACCTTTTCCAAAAAAATCGTAGAAGTTGTACCACTGGCGGGGATAGCGGCGCAAAAATTTTTCGAGGTTCGAAAAAAACTGCTCAGCCCCCGACTCCGCCGCGCCGTCGGCCGACGAGCATTCGGAGAGGTCTATGCGCTCGCAGAACGTCCTGTACCTAAACAGGGATTCGCGGAAGCAGAATATTTGCAGAACCTCCGCGCCCGCCCTCCACGCGCAGGCGTACGGCGCGCTCGGCGAGCGCGCCTCCGCCCCCAAAAACCGCGTTTTGCAGACCCTCCCGCCGGCGTCCCTGTCGGCGTGCATCGCCACTATCCTTCCGGCGCGCAGGGCGGCGTAGACCGCCACCGGCGAAAATCCGTCGGAAAAGTCCGAGAGCGTCTCCGGCGCCGCCCGCGCGCGCGAAGAGTCCACCAGCCGCCGTATTTCAGCCCTTTCGCGGTCGGCGCCAACTGCCGCGGCGTCCGGAAATTTTGCGGCGAGCTCTCCGGAGGCTATCGCCCAACCGCCCGTGTGCGACGCCAATATAAGAACCCCTCGACCCTTCGCGCGCGCTTCCGCGATCTGCGCAAAGCTTTCGTCGTCCACCTTTATCGAGCCGCAGCCCGCGAAATAGGCGGTTCTGTCGAGAATCGACATGCCGAATGAAAAAACGCTTCCGTACGCCGCAAGCGACACGCCGCGCACGCGCCGCCCGGAAATCCGCGCGAGGTAGTCGGCAATCGGGGCGACCGCCCCGCGCCTGAAAAGGACGAAAAACGCGGCGACGAACGCCAGCAGAAAGTACGCGGGCAAAAGCCCTATTTTCAGGAGCGCCAGAAACGACAGCGTCCCCCAGTACCCGCCGTATGACTTCCCGCTCCACGCGACCCTACCGCCCACCGCCGGAACCCTCCCCTGAAATTTTCGCCCACGCGGGCGCCACGCACAGCGAAGCGCAGAATATGGACAGTATTGAAATCGCCGCGGCGGCCCCGAGCCCGCTTATGACGGGGTGCCTTGCGAAGGCGAGCGCGCCGAAGGCGGCGGAAGTGGTGAGAGCCGACAGCAGCACGGGCCCAGCCGCCGACCTTGCGCTTCTCCGCCCAGCCGCCCAGAGAATCATCACGGCGTAGTCCTGCGCCAGGCACACCGAAAATATGACGAACACCGAATTGGTGAGCGTGACGGCGACCCCGAAAATTTTCATCAGCGCAAAGCACCACACGAGCCCCGCGCACACGCACGCCATGACGCACGCCGCCCTTTTGGCGGAGCGCAGCGCGAACGCGAGAAAAACCCCCACGGCCGCGAGCGCGAACGCCGCGCACTTTAAAAACGCGGCGCGCGCGGATTCGGAAATGCGGTCGCCCAGATATTCCATGTCGAGAAGAAACGCCCCGCCGCCCGCGGACTCCGCCGCCCGCGCTAGCTCGTCCTTCGATACCCCCTCCCCGAGAAAAACGGGCGCGCAAACGGCGGAGGTCCGCCCGTCCGAAAAAATCCTGCCCGCAAAAATCTTCGACATTTCAGGAGAATTCCGCAGGCTTGCATACCCGCGGCGCGCGGACGACAGAAAGTCCAACGCGGGCTTGAACGCCGCGGGAGACACCCCGTTCTCGCGGCACACGTCCGAGAGGTCCCGCGAAAATTTTTCGAGCCTTGCGGGAGTCCAAAAAGCCTCCCAGCGCGCGAGGTTGCGCTCTTCGGCCTCCCTCGGCGGGCAGAGTTTGGAGACCCATGACGGCTGCGCTCCGGCGACTCCCGCGGCGGCCTCCTCCGCCCGCGCGAGAGAGATGAGCGCGGCGTCTTCGCAGTTTCCGAACGCGACTATCTGCGGCGCGGAAACCGCCCCGCCCCACACTTCGCGAACTTTCGCGTCGGAGGCCGCGGAATCGTCGGAAAGGGCGTTTAGGGCGGATATTCTGCCGTCGAAAACCACACCCAGCGCAAACGGCAGCGCGGCGGCGGTCAAAACGGACGCCGCGAACAAAAACGCGCGCGGGCGGCGCATCTGCGGCTCCACGAGCTTTTCCGAAAACTTTTCGAGGAAAGTCGGGCGCAATCCGCCCCTCGAAATGCCCACGGCGAACGCCGGAAGCGCCAACACGGAAATCGCCGCCGACGCCGCCACTCCCGCGAATCCGAAAATCCCGAGCTGCGCCATTCCCCCGCCGAGGCACGCTACGGCGGCAAACGCCAGCAGGGTTGTGGCGCAAATGACGGAAACGGGCCTTAAAAGCGCCCCGGCAGTCTTGGCGGCGAAATCTATTCCGAATTTCCCGCGCAAATCGAGCGGGTACAATATGTGTATGGCGTAGTCTATCCCTACCCCCATGGCGATGGACGCAAACGCCACCGATATGGACGAAATCTCGTCGAACGCCGCCCACGCAAAGCAAAACGCCGCCGCGCTCCCCAATAGCGAAGGCGCGACCGCCGCGAGCGCGAACAGCCTGTTGCGGAACGCCACCAGGCAGAGCGCGAGCATAAGCGCGCACGTCGCGGGAAGGCACGCTGAGGAATCCGCGCGCGCAATTTGCGCGTTGTCGGCGGATATTCTGTGCGCGCCCGCCCAGTCGATTTCGGCGTCCGGAAACGCCCGTTCCGCCG
>CAJMOT010000176.1 GCA_905214995.1 uncultured bacterium
CCCGAGGACTTGCCGGGCGTGCTTTGCAAGGACTTCAACGTCCCGGAGACCTCCGCGTCGGTATGGCTCTCGTTCGAGGACATCAAGAACGACGCGACCTTTACCATGCAGGACGTATATAACACCTACGCTATCGGCGGGTGCGACCTCTCCGCGACGACCGACCTAACGTGCGCGACGCTGATTATCCGGCGCTCGTCCGACGATGAAATCGTGTACGTTTTTCAGCACTATTTCCTCCCTCAAAAGAAAATCGACCAACTCGACGAGCACAACACGCAAGAAGCGCCCTATAAGATTTGGGCGGAGCGGGGGCTCGTCACGATATGCGAGGGTACTCGCGTCGATTATTCGGCGGTGACGGCGTGGTACTGCCAAATGCGGGACGAGCTCAAGATAGACGCTTTCAAAATCGGGTACGACCGTGCTCTCGCCGGTTATTGGGTAGACGAAATGAAAGCGAACGGCTTCGATATGTGCGCCGTCGCACAGGGGCCTTTTACATGGTCGCAGCCTATGAGGGAACTCGGCGCGGCGCTCGCCGATAAGAAAGTCAATTACAACAAAAATCCCGTTTTGCTTTGGTGCTTGACGAACACAGGCGTTAAAAAAAGCGGCGTGAACAACATTCAGCCCGTCAAGATTTCCGAAAAGCGCCGTATCGACGGCATGGTATCCCTCCTCAATGCGTGGGTTATCTATGTGCGGGATTACGAGGACTATATGTATTTAGTGGGGTGAAAAAATGGCAAAGAGAGGGCTCTTTCAATCTATTTTCGGGGGCAAGAGCGAGAAAAATAAAGATTTCCACGCATACAAGCTCTTGAGCTCGTGGGAGTCTACTTTCGTACCGTATTCCGGGAATATGTGGGATATTAACACGGTACGCTCCGCCGTGGACGCTTTCGCCCGCCGAGCCTCGACCGCACAGCCGCGCCACGTCCGGCAGTCGGCAGAGACGACGGTCGCGGTAAACGACTATATCGACCGCATTTTGCAGTTCCGGCCTAATCCGTACATGACGGCGGCGGACTTCTATTACAAGCTCGCCGCGCAGTACAAGGTATATAACAACGCGATAGCGTACCCGGTTTTCGATGAAACAGGCCGTTTGACGGCGGTCTACCCTATCAACGCACAGTATTTCGAGCTCCTCGAGTACATGGGTACGCTCTATTGCCGGTTTACCTTTGCGACGGGTGCAACGTACATTTGCGAATATTCCCGAATTATCCACGTCCGGCGGCATTTCCTCGAGCACGATATTTTCGGCGACGGAAACAAGCCGCTCGATACCGCGCTCAAGACGGCGAACACGCTCAATCAGAGCATGAGCAAGTTTGCCGAGCTCGTCGCGGTTATCCGGGGTATTTTGAAAGTCTCGAACGCCGTCAAGACGGAGGACTTAAACCGCCGCAGAGACGACTTTATCCGGGACAACCTCCGTATGGAGAACAACGGAGCGGGCGTTATCGTCACGGACGCGAAATACGACTATACGCCTATCACGGATAAGACGACTCCTATCCCGGCGACACAACTCGCATACGTCAAAGAGGAGATTTACGACTATCTCGGCGTGTCGAAAGAAATCGTCGAGAATACCGCGACTCCGCAACAGGAACAGGCTTTTTATAGCGGCGAAATCGCCCCGTTTTTCCGCCGCCTCTCGCAAGCGTTCTCGAATGTGCTCTTTACCGAGCGGGAGTTCGGGTACGGAAACCGTATCGTCTTTTCCGCGAACTCCGTCCAGTTTGCGACGCTCCCGGAAAAGGTCACGGCGGCAAAGTTCTTGACGGAAATCGGCGCGGCGACGCTCGACCAAATCTTGACTATGTTCGATATGCCGACCATCGGCGGCGAGGAGGGCGCGCGCCGCGTCCAAACGCTGAACATGGTAAACGCAAAGCTCGCAGACAAATACCAGACCGGCGGAAATACGCCGCTGGACGACACTACGCCGCCCGGGGAGCCAACCGGCGGAAAAGAGGAGGGTTAGGCTATGGCTATCAAACAGGGGCGCGAGTATCGCGCTTTGCAGGACTTTAGCCTCGTTCCGAGGGACGAGAGCTCGAAAGAGTATCGGGTACGCGGTACGGCTATCGTATTCAATTCGCCTACGGTGCTATGGGAGTGCGACGGCGTGGAATACAAGGAAATTATCGACCGTCACGCTTTCGACGAGGGCGATATGTCCGACGTGATTTTCAACTACAACCACGGCGGAAAGGTCGTCGCCCGCCTCCGAAACAAAACGCTCGCGCTCAACATCGACGAGCGCGGCGTAAACATCGACGCAGACCTCGGCGGAACAACTGCCGGGCGCGAGCTTTACGAGGAAATCGACGGCGGGTACGTCGATAAAATGTCCTTTTCTTTCACGGTGCGCGAGGCATCCTATGACTCCGTTACCCATACCCGCACTATCACAAAGGTCAAAAAGCTATACGACGTGTCGGCGGTGGACATTCCCGCCTATAATGACACGTCTATTTCGGCTCGGAGCTTTTTCGAGGAGGAGCACTCGAGGGAGCTTGCGGCTTTGGAGCAAGCCCGGAGGCGGAAGAAACTCGTAGCTTTGACATACTAACCAACCACACAACAACTATCATTTTTTGGAGGTAAATTATGAACATCGAAAAGAGACGCGCAGAAATCGCCGCCCGCAAAGCTGAAATCCGTAAGCTCATTGAGGGCGACAGCGAGAACAAGCTCAACATGGACGACCTCGAGAAAGAGCTCCGCGAGCTCAACGAGGAGGACGAGAAGCTCGAAAAGAGACAGGCTATCGAGCGTATGCTCAACGGCGGCGCGGCTCCGGCCTCTCCCGCTGGCCTCTCTAATCCCGTCGCCCGCTCCGCAAATCAGCCCGCGCCGGAGAGCACCGAAAAGCTCTATCGCTCCGCATGGCTCAAGACTTTGCAGGGTAAGCCGCTGACCGACGACGAAAAGCGCGCATACTCCACGGCGGCAAACTCCGGCCTCCCCATTATCCCGGAGACGACCGCAAATCAGATCATCAAGAAAATGTACGAGGTCGCGCCGATTTTGCAGAGATGCAAGATTTTCCACGTCCCCGGCAATTTCAAGTTCGCTATCGAGGGTACGAACGACGAGGCCGGGCCCCACACC
>CAJMOT010000177.1 GCA_905214995.1 uncultured bacterium
GACCTCGCATTAAGCCACACGCCACATCACTTGTCAAGCATATTCTCGGAAAATAAGTTAATCTTTTTATTTCTTACTATATATCTGAATGTTGAGTTATGCAATTTGCGCACAGTTATTCAAGAAAAACGTTTTTTTAAACATATTCGCCCGTTTTTATGTCTTAAAATTATATGAAAAGGATATTCTTCGGCTTTTTCTGCGCCGCCGCAACGCTTTTCCCGCCTGCGTCCGAAGCGATAATCGTCTACGGGGAAAGCAACGGGCAGGCGGCTGTCGATTACGCATCCGCTGAAAATCCCGCACTGACGAGCGTGGTGGCGGTCTCGGATTCCTCGGCAGTCTACCTCGGGAACGGATGGTTTCTGACGGCAAACCACGTCTCGATCAACGATTCCACCTCCATTTCGCAGAACGGGCAGTCCGCGAAAATTTCGCATGTAGACAACACCCTCAACTCCTCTTTCGGAGCGGATTTGAAGCTGTTTTATGTGGACGGGCTCGACTCTTTCACAAGCCTCACGAGCGCAAACATCGCAACCTCCGACGCGTATTCCGCGATCTCCGCCGTTTCTTTCGGCGCCGCTCGCACGGGCAACGCCTACAATCTGACCTACTCCGCGGGAACGTATCTCACGCTCGCCGGCGCGGGATACGGGAGGAGCGATTCGAGCGCGCTCGACGCCGAAACGGTCGCCTCCGACGGGATAAAAGGCACGGTGCGCTCGGGCGAATCGTCGCTGTTTGCGGTTCAAAATTTAAACGGCGCGAAAACCCTCATAACCATGGCGGAGACAAAGCCCGGGTCCGCGCAGGCGCAGAGCGGAGACTCCGGAGGCGGAATGTTTGTGCAGTATGAAAACGAATGGTATCTCGTCGGGACAATCACGGGAGTTTCGCCGAACATATCTACTTCAACCGCCATCTTCGGCTCTTACGGCGAGGCGAACCTCACATACGGAATCGACGGCAGGCCCAACGGCGTCGACACGTCCGCGCTGCTCGAAAATTCGCTCACAATGGCGGTAAGCCTTGAAGATTATGCGGAGACGATTTCCTCAATAATAGCGACAAACCCGATTCCCGAGCCGCTCGAAAACGCGATTCTCTTCGGAATAGCGGCGTTCGCGCTCGCAATCGCGGCGCGCCGGCGGAGAAAATGACGGGAAGTCGCGGCGGAAAAAATTTTTCCGCACGCAAAACCAAACAAAAAAAATACGCGCCCCCTTTGCGCGCAAAGGGGAAATTTTCGCCCCGCATGAAACGGCGGGCGGAAAGTTTTTTGTCGCGGCGTTTTATCCGGACAATCGCGCCATTGAAAAACGTCCTCGGTTCCGAGCGCGAAAAACGTCGGAAACTCCGGGGCTCCCAACCTCCGAAAAAAAGCCGTCAACGCGCGGAGGCGGCGTTGAATTTTTTCATGTAATACCCGGCTTCCTCGGGGGATTTTTCCACGCCGTCGCCGTTTTTGTACGCTATCGAAATGTTGTACATGCTCTCCGCGTCGCCCAAATCCGCGGCGGCCTTCGTCCACTTCGCAAACTGCGCAGGGTCCTTTTTCACGCCGTCGCCGAACAGGTACATTTTTGCGAGGTTTTTGGCGGCGAAGGCGATTCCATGCTCGGCGGCGGACTCCCACAATTTCGCCGCGCGCGCCTTGTCCGCCGGAACTCCGACGCCGTTAAAGAGAAACCCCGCCAGAACCGTCTGCGCCTCCGCGTCGCCGGATTCCGCCGCTCGCTCGAGCCAGCGCATTCCGCGCTCCGCCGACTTTTCGACGCCGGCGCCGTTCATGTACATCGCCGCGAGATTGTACTGCGCCTTCGGGTGCCCGTTTTCGGCCGCTTTCTCCCACCAGCGGGCGGCGAGAGACATGTCGCGCTTTCCGCCGATTCCGCGCGCCGCGCACACCCCGAGATTGTACTGCGCCTCGGGAAATCCGAGAGACGCCGCCTTTTCCCAGAGCTCCACGGCGGCTTTCGGATTCGGCGCCGCGCCCTCCCCTTTGAGGTATGCGGAGGCGAGGTAATTCTGCGAGCGCGCGTCTCCCATATCGGCGCCTTTCTTCCACCAGAGAACGGCCCTCCGGGGGTCTTTCGGAAATCCCTTGTCGCCAGCGGCGTAGGCGACGGCAACTCTCAAAATTGCGTCCCCGTTGCCGCCGCGCGCCTGCGAGAGCATTATTTTTGCGGCGGGATCCGTCACGGCGCCGTCCTCGTATTCGTCCGCGGCGAGCGTCGAAAACCCGATGGACAGCGAAACCGCCGCGGCGCAAAAAAATCTTTTCATGCGCGGAAAATACGGCGGAGATTCCGGCGGGTCAAACAGATTTGCAAAGGTTCCGCAAAAGGGAAAAAGCCCGTCCGCGCCCGTCGCGACGAGCGCGCAAAAAACTCCGGCCTCTCCCGCGCGTGAGGAAAGGCGCGGAAGGGAGAATCAGAGTCCGGCAAAGACCGTGCAATTTTTCGCCCGCCCGAAAACGGCGGCGGCGGGAGTGGAAAAATCGCCTGCCGCGACGGACGCCTCGAGCCGCGACAGAACCGGCGCCTTGGATTCGCCCAAAACGGGCGCGAGAATTTCGCGCGCGTTCAAAATTGCTTTTCCCGTGAGGGTAATCCGCCAAAATTCCGAAGATTTCGTATGGCAGACGCCGTAGATTTTCGGGGAGTCGAGAAGCTCCATGGTGTCGGGGAAAATGGATGCCGTGTGCATGTCCGGGCCGATTCCGAGCACGACGCAGTCGAATTGCGGAAAACCTCCCGCCGACGGGAGATTTTCCGCGGCGGCTCTCGAAGCCGCTTCGGCGGCGTCCACGGGGCAGTCCTCGCCGCGCAGCCTGAACACCCTGCCGCCGCGGATTTTCAAAGGCTCCAAAAACAGCTCGCGCGCCCATCGGTAATTGCTGTCGGGCGAGTCCGGAAACACGCACCTCTCGTCCGCAAAAAATATTTTGAAGCGCGAAAAATCCAACCGCCTGCGCGCGATCTCCGGATAGAGCGACTTCGCGCTCTCCCCGCCCGAAAACGCTATGCAAAAGTCTCCGGAAGCCGACTCCGCAAGCTCCGCAATCCTGTCCGCGAGCGCGGC
>CAJMOT010000178.1 GCA_905214995.1 uncultured bacterium
GGCGGGCCTGCTCGCGCTGCGCCGCGCGGGGTGGCGGACGATGGCCCAGGACGAGGCGACGAGCGCGGTTTACGGAATGCCGAAGCTCGCCGCCGAAATTGGCGCAGCATCGGAAGTTCTCGGCGCGGACAAAATCGGCCCGAGGCTGGCTTCGATATTCGGCGCGCTTCGGGGCTGACGCGGCTCCGCATTTTGATTTTCGTTGGCGCCGGACGGCCTGCCGCCTTTTTGGGAAAATCCGCAAAGAACGCCGCGGCGGTTGCCGTTTTAGCCCGCTGAAAGCGGGGGCGGCAGGGGCGCGGATTGGGCGGTTCCGCTCATGCCGTCACGCGGCCGAATGCCCATTCCCGCATTCGAAATTGGGGAATTTGCAAAATCGGAGAAAAGCTCCCGCGCAGTGTGCGGGTTGCGGGCGTTTTTAGCGGAATACGGAATGCGGGCGCATGCCGCCGCCCGCTATGGCGAACTGCGGCCGGAGGGCGGGCAACGGAATTGGCGCGGCAAGCTTTGCGCGCGGGCGCTGAAAGGGAAGGGGTCTCAAACGGTTGTTTTTGCCGGAGCGGAGCCGCGGCGATTGCCTCGGGCGCGGCGGATTTTGCGCTGCGGAGCCCCTGAAAAATCGGCGGAGGGGCATAATTTAACTGTTTAATAAAATATTTCTTTATTTTTCTTGTGCAAATTCCGAATACCCCTGAAAGTAAGCGGCGCAAAAAGGCCGGTATTTTTCGGTTTTTTTCGATTACCCCAAAGCATAGATATATTTTTTTCATAGTAGTAGTAGCAAACGGGGCGGAAGAGTTTTTCTCTTCCGCCCTTTTCTCTTGGGAATTTTCCGCCCGTCAGATTTTCAAGATTTTCACGACGTCCGCGGGGGTGATGTCGCCGTTTTCGCCGATGGCCTTGTAGGTTCGCGCGATGTTTTTGCCGACCGCTTCGGGGGCGTCCGCCGGAAGCTTGTAGGACTTGAGCTCGACGCCCGCGCCCATCTTCGCGAAGAACTTTTTCACCGCCTCGATAGTCGCGTTCGCAGCCTTGATTTTGCCTTTTTCCTCGATTCCGAAAACGCGCCTGCCCAGCTGCGCTATCTTGTCGAGTTTCTGCGCCTTCTTGTATTCCATAACCTTCGGAAGCGCGATGGCGAGCGTCTCCGCGTGGTCGAGCCCGTAGAGGGCGGTGAGCTCGTGGCCGATCAGATGCGACGACCAGTCCTGCGGAACGCCTACCGCGATGAGGTGGTTTAACGCCATCGTCGCCGCGAGCATTATGTTGGCGCGGCAGTCGTAGTCTTCCGGCTTTTTTAGGGCAACCGGCCCCTCTTTAACGAGGGTCTGCGCTATGGATTCCGCAAACCTGTCCTGTATTTCGGCGTTCGCGGGGCGCGTGAGGTACTGCTCCATCACGTGGACGAAGGCGTCGATCACCCCGTTGCGGGTCTGGCGCTTGGGCAGAGTGTAAGTGAATGTCGGGTCGAGCACCGAAAATTGCGGGTATACCTTTTCGGAGGCGAACGCGAGCTTTTTGCCGATCTCCCTGCGGCTGACGACCGAGTTCATGTTCATCTCGGAGCCGGTGGCAGGCAGAGTGAGAACCGTTCCGATGGGCAGGGCGTCCTTTACGGGCAGACCCTTCTCGAGTATGTCCCACGGGTCCTTGCCCTTGTACGCCGCGGCCGCCGCGATGAATTTGCAGGCGTCTATCACGGACCCTCCGCCGAGCGCGATTATGAAGTCGAGCTTTTTATCGCGCGCGAGCTTTGCCGCCTTCATACAGGTCGCGTACTCGGGGTTCGGCTCTATCCCGCCGAATTCAACGAATTTGCGCTTGCCTATGGCCGCGACGGTCTGGTCGTAGGAGCCGTTTTTCTTTACCGACCCCCCGCCGTAAACCAGCAGGATTTTCGCCTTTGCGGGAATGAGCGCGGCCGCCTTCGCGGTCATGCCCCTCCCAAAGAGAATTTTTACGGGATTTTGAAATATGAAGTTTTCCATATCGCCATTTGAAACAAACTCTTTGCCCGTGTCAATACGGCGTTTCGCCGCGCGCGTTTCCCCGATTTTTCGCCGCGCCGGAAAATAAGGCTTTACATTCGCAAAAGTACCGTTAAGCTTTCATTCAAATTATCCCATTATGAATATGAAGAAAACTACAATAATCACCCTGTCCATTCTCCTTGCAGGCGCGTCCGCATTTGCGTGGAGCAAGAAGAGCGAAAATCTCGGAAATCTCGGCCGCACCTACATAAGCATTTCCGGAGCCGTAAATGTCGCCAAGTACAAGAGCGCCGGCGCCAACGGCACGGGCGAAACCAACAGCCCCACGGGCGCGCAAGGCTCGGCCGTTATAAACGCCCCCATACTCAAGCCCGGAATCAACGCTTTCCGCGACGTCAAATGGGCGGGGCTCGACGGCAGCATTTTCTTCAATTACACCTACTCCGGCGATATCGACTTCAACGCCGCCTCCGGAAATTTCTCCAACTACAACATCGGCGCGCAGCTCACCCCCTATCTGAATTTTGAAACGGGCCTTCCCTTCCTCAAAGCCGTAAAGCCCTTCGGCTTCGGCTATGCCGGATACGAGTGGATGGACTACGATGACGACGTCAGCGGAAGCGGCAGCGACAACTATTTCATCTACGGCGTCGGCGCCGGCGTGGAAATTGTGCTCCTCGACGAAATTTCCATCACTCCCTACTGGAAGTGGAACGCCAACGCGCAGGACAATATGCCCTGCTACCATGAGGCCGGCATCGAAGCTTCCTACTGGGTCACCGACCAGTTCTGCGTCTCCGTATTCTGGTCTCACGATTTCGGCTGGAAAATGGGCGACGATTCCGGTACCCGCTTGGACAAGAAGCACGGAGATATAATTGGCGCCAAGTTCAAGATTGGCTTCCTCCGCTAATTTGATTTGGCGAATGATTTTGGCGAATAGCTCCGTTAGGGAAGCCGCCAAGACCGCT
>CAJMOT010000179.1 GCA_905214995.1 uncultured bacterium
CGGGAAACGGGGGGCAGGTCCACATTTTTCCGAAATTCGGACACGCCCGGCAGAGCGCCAGAAATTTGCCAACGTCGCGGAATCTCGCCGCCAATTCCGCAACGGGGATCTCAAAGGTTCGGGTTTTTGCTCCGCAAATGTCCACCGTCCCCCAAAAAAAACGCCTGCCGCGCGCCGGCGCAAGGCTTTTGTCCGGAAAACGGCGATTTGCGCGAGAAATTTTCATTTAATTCGTTTTTGCGCAAGTTATTAAGCTTAAAGCGGCCCATGCGTCCTCCCTCCCATTGCCGCGGATAAAAATTTTGAAAAAAAATATTGACGCGGAAATTTATAAAATGCATCTTTTATCACTTTCAATTGAAAACGCCAGACAACTGGCGGCTTTTTTAGTCACGCCCCGGTAGCTCAGCCGGTAGAGCACGTCCTTGGTAAGGACGGGGTCGGCGGTTCAAATCCGCTCTGGGGCTCGCTAAAAAAGTCATCAACAAAACCTATCAAAAGAAAACCGAAAGAACCATGTCGAAAGAATCATTCGTCAGAACGAAACCACACGTAAACGTAGGCACCATCGGCCACATCGACCATGGCAAGACTACTCTCACGACCGCAATCCTGAAGGTTCAGTCGGACAAGGGCCTGGCGCAGTTTAAGTCCTATCAGGACATTGCCAAGGGCGGCACTGTCCGCGACGCGACCAAGACGGTTACCATCGCTGTCGCCCACGTTGAATACGAAACCCCCACCCGCCACTACGCGCACGTGGACTGCCCCGGGCACGCGGACTTTGTCAAGAACATGATCACGGGCGCGGCTCAGATGGACGGCGCAATCCTCGTGGTCTCCGCCGCCGACGGCCCGATGCCCCAGACGCGCGAACACATCCTTTTGGCGCGCCAGGTCGGCGTTCCGCAGATCGTAGTCTTCCTCAACAAGTGCGACCTCGTCGACGACAAGGAGCTCCTCGAGCTCGTTGAAATGGAAGTCCGCGACCTCCTCAACAAGTACAACTACAAGGGCGACGACATCAAGATCATCCACGGCTCGGCCCTCGGCGCCCTCGAAGGCACCGAATTCGGCGTCAAGTCCATCGACCAGCTCATGGACGCCATCGACTCCGAAATTCCCGAACCGGAACGCCCGATCGACAAGCCTTTCATGATGAGCATCGAGGACGTGTTCTCGATCACCGGCCGCGGCACGGTCGCCACGGGCCGCATCGAGCGCGGCGTCGTCAAGGTCGGCGACGAAGTCGAAATCGTCGGCATGGGCGAAACCCGCAAGACCACCGTCACGGGCGTCGAAATGTTCCGCAAGCTCCTCGATCAGGGCCAGGCGGGCGACAACGTCGGCCTCCTCTTGCGCGGCATTGAAAAGAACCAGATCCAGCGCGGCCAGGTGCTCGCCAAGCCCGGTTCCATAACTCCGCACACGAAGGCCAAGGCCGAAATCTACGTCCTCACCAAGGACGAAGGCGGACGCCACACCCCCTTCTTCACGAACTACCGCCCCCAGTTCTTCTTCGGAACCGCCGACGTCACCGGCGTCTGCAAGCTCCCCGAAGGCGTCGAAATGGTCATGCCGGGCGACAACCTCTCCATTGAAATCGAGCTCCAGAAGCCGATCGCCATGGAAAAGGGGCAGCGTTTTGCAATCCGCGAAGGCGGCCGCACCATCGGCGCGGGACGCATCTCGGAAATCATCGCTTAGTTTTCCCGATTTAAGCCTTCGCCGGAAGGGTTGCGGCCTTTCCGGCTTTGGCGTCTAACGAAATTGCGGCGCGGAATTTTTTTTATTGACGCGCCCGCGCTTTCGGATAAAACGCAACGATTTTCAACAATAGGGGTTTAGTTCAATTGGTAGAGCAGCGGTCTCCAAAACCGCGTGTTGGGGGTTCGAGTCCCTCAGCCCCTGTTTGTTCTTTAACGTTCGAGCGCGGCTTTTTTCGGGAGCCGTTCGGGCGCAATCGCAAGCGCGCAAGCTTCGTCAAAGGCGGCAATCGCACATTACAATGACAAATCCATTTCGCAAAGTCAGACAGTTCTATAATGAGACGGCCGTGGAGCTCAAAAAAGCCGCGTGGCCGACGCGCTCCGAGCTCTTGAATTCGGTG
Organism: uncultured bacterium; assembly: GCA_905214995.1. GTDB lineage: Bacteria > Verrucomicrobiota > Verrucomicrobiia > Opitutales > Intestinicryptomonadaceae > Merdousia. The sequence goes on from CAJMOT010000179.1 coordinate 2,111, forward strand.
CTGGTCGTCTTCGTGGCGATAGGCTTGCTCGGCATATTCGTGAGCCTCGCGGACTTTTCCATCTACAATGTGGTCGACTTGCTGACCTCGCTCGTCAGGGGCGGAAAGTAATCAAATGGACGGCTCATCGGACGACAATCGCAAGTGGTACGCGGTTCAGACGCGCTCCAACATGGAGAAAAAGGCGGTGGAATCGCTCAAGCGCCAGATAGACATCGAGGACATGGGCGCGTACATTTCAAAGGACGACATCCTCCTGCCCACCGAAACGATTTCCGAAATCAAGAACGGGAAGAAAAAGGTTCACACCCGCAACCTCTACCCGGGCTACATCTTTGTGCGCGTCAAACTGTACGACGACGACGAAAATTTTCTCGAAAAGCCGTGGTACTTCGTGCGCGGCATAAACGGGGTCATCAATTTTATGGGCGGCGAACGCCCCGTGGCCTTGAAACAGCCTGAAATCGAAAGGATATTCGAGCAGATCGACCAATCCAAGGGCACTGAAAAGCCGAAGGTGTCTTTCGAGGTCGGCGAAGAAGTCAAGATAAACGACGGTCCGTTTGTGAGCCTCACCGGCAGAATCGACGAAATCGACCCCGAAAGGGGCAAGCTCAAAGTCAGCGTTTCGATATTCGGCAGATTTACGCCCGTCGAGCTCGAATACTGGCAGGTTGCGCGGGTTGAGGATTCCGGCAAATAAATTTACGCACAATAAGTTACGCACAGCCTCAGGCGTAGAAAATTCCATAGGAAAACACAAAAATGGCAAAGAAAGTAGTAAAACAAATCAAGCTGCAGCTCCCCGCCGGCGCCGCGAATCCCGC
>CAJMOT010000180.1 GCA_905214995.1 uncultured bacterium
CGGCTGATAGCCGCAAAAGCGCGCGAGTTCTACACGCGCGGGAAAGTCGGAGTGTCTGTAAGGGCAGACTTCAGGGGCGCGACCGCGCTGCTCTCCGGCGCGTCCGCGCTCAAGTCCGCCGCCGCCGCGCTTAAAGCCGCGTGCGAATCCGTGGGGGCCAAGTTCGAGCCCTCCGCCGACACGGTTTTGAAGCTCTGCGAACTCTCCGCCTCCGACGCCGCGCAGAGCCCCGACTGGGAGTCCGCATGGGCGACAGTGTCCGCCGCGCTCTCGGAGGCGTTTGAAAAATCCTCGCAAATGCGCGAGGCCGAGGGCGAAAACCTGAAGCGCGACCTCGCCTCTCGCCTCAACCTGATACTCGAACTCGCGCTCTCGGCCGAGAGGGAGTCCCGAAACACGGCGGCGCAGTACCGCGACAGGCTGCTCGCGCGCCTGAAAGACCTCGGGCTCGAACTGGATCTCGGCGACGAAAGGCTGCTCAAAGAGCTTTGCATCTTCGCCGACAAATGCGACGTATCGGAGGAAATCACGCGGCTCAAAAGCCACATCGCCCAGTTCTTGTCGGCGCTCGAAGAAAGGGACGCCGTGGGGCGCAAGATGGACTTCATCTGCCAAGAGATGGGGCGCGAGATAAACACGATGGCGAGCAAAGCAAACAACCTCGAGCTCACGAAAATCGCAATATCCCTCAAAAACGAGCTCGAAAGGGTGAGGGAGCAAATCCAGAATATCGAGTGACGCGCGCGGCAGCCGGCGGCGGGCGGAAAAATTTTCCGAATAAAAAAATCCCACGCCCCGCGCAGCCCTTCCTCCCGCGCGCGCAAAATACGCCTTTTTCGGGCGGCGGGCTTTCCGGATTTCGCAGCCCGCAAAATAAAATTGAAATGGCGGCGGTTTTCGGACACTCTTTATCGCCTAATAATTTCCGACAATGTTCAACCTAAAAAAGATTCTCATGGCGCTCATGTTTTCGACGAGCGAGCCGCTGTCCATAAAGGACATTCAGGCGGTCATCACGCGTTACCACGCCGAAAACGACGCCCGCGCGCCGGCGCCCAAAGGCGGCGACGAAGGCGCGGACGGGCTAGACGGCGGGCAGTCGGTGATAGAGGACATTTTCGCGCAGGTTCCAACGCTGCTTACCGCGACGCAGATCAGGGAGGCAATGGAGGAGATTTCCGCCGAGCTCGAAGAGTCGGGCGCGGTGTACAGCCTTTTGCAGAGCTCGTCGGGCTTCAAGCTCGCCATTTCAAAAGACTACGCCGAATGGGTCAGGCTGCTGCGCAACGACCCGCGCCCGCAGAGGCTTTCGCGCGCGGCTCTCGAAACTCTCGCAATCGTCGCATACCGCCAGCCCGTCACCCGCGCCGAAATAGAGGCAATACGCGGCGTCAACGCGGACGGCGCCATAAGCAGGCTCACGGAAAAGGAGCTAATCTACATATCCGGCAGGGCCGACCTCCCGGGCCGCCCGCTGCAATACGCGACCACCCAAAACTTTCTCGACTACGCGGGGATAAGCTCCCTTGAAGAGCTTCCCGCCTCCGACGTGCTGAGCCCCAACCAAATCGCGGAATGGATCCGCCGCGCGATCTCTCCGGAGGAAATCTCGGACGAGCACGTCGGCCTTCCGCCGAATGACGACGAACCCGCGCGGCTCGCCGCCGGCGCGCGCGCGGAATCCGCACACGAACATGCGGAGGGCTCCGAAACCCCGCGGGCGCCCGAAAGCCGCGGAATAGAAGAACGGCCGGAAGAAACCCCGCGGGAAGCGGAAGCCCGCAGGGGCGCGGACCCGTTCCCCTCGAAGGGCGCGGGCTCGGAAGACGAAGTTGAAGGCATAGGCGGCGGAGAAAAAATTTAAAGAGGAAATCCGGATGGACAAAAACGCGATAAGGGCGGAAATAGACAAGATAGACGCCCAAATTTTGGACTTGCTCGCCCGCAGAATATCCTGCGCCAAGGAAATCGGGGCGATGAAATCGAAAAACGGCGAGGCCGTCTACGTGCCCGGCCGCGAGACTCTCGTGTTCCAAAACCTCGCCGACAGAAACGGCGGCAGAATACCCGAAAGCGCGCTGAAAGCCATATACCGCGAAATCATATCGGCGTCGATTTCCGCGGAGAAGAAACTGCTCGTCGCATACCTCGGCCCGCGCGCGACGTTCACGCAGCAGGCGGCGCTCAAAAACTTCGGCTCGAGCGTCGACTACCGCCCGATCCCCTCCATTCCCGACGTGTTCTCGGCGGTGGAGGCGGGCGACACCGACTACGGGGTAATCCCCATCGAAAACTCCACAGAGGGCGCGGTTCTGCACTCAATGGACATGCTCGCCGAAAGCTCCCTATTCATCGTAGGCCAGGTTTACCTTAAAATAGAGCACTGCCTGCTCTCGCGCGGGAAGCTCGACAGCATACGCAAAATCTGCTCCAAAGACCAGGCGATAGGCCAGTGCCGCGCGTGGCTTCACAGGCACCTGCCCAACGCCCTTCTGGAGCCCGTGGACAGCACTGCGACCGCCGTCCAGATGGCGGCCGAAAATCCGGAGATCGGCGCGATAGCCTCCGCCATAGCCTCCGAATCCTACGACGTGCCGATTCTTGAGAGCGGAATACAGGACAAAAAGGACAACCAGACGCGCTTTCTCGTGGTCGGCAAGAAGGCGGCGCCGCGCTCCGACGGCGTCAAATACAAAACAAGCATCGTAATTTCGCTGAGCGACCGCCCGGGCGCGCTGAGCGAAGTCCTCATACCTTTCGAGCGCGCCAACGTCAACCTCACGCGCATAGAGTCGCGCCCGAACCGCAAGAAGGCGTGGGACTACTATTTCTTTATAGATTTCGAGGGGCACTGGGAGGACGAAAAGACGAAGGCCGCGGTCTCCGAAATCTCGCGCAAGCTGCCGATGACAAAGTGGCTCGGCAG
>CAJMOT010000181.1 GCA_905214995.1 uncultured bacterium
GCTCCTCCCTCGGGCGGCTTCTGTCCACGCGCATCGGCCTGCCGCCAAGGTCGGCGCCGTTTAGCGCGGCTATCGCCGCCTCCGCGTCGGCCGGCCGCGCCATGCTGACGAACGCCATTCCGCGGAACCTTCCCGAAACTTTGTCGAACAGCATTTTTACGCCCGAAACCTCGCCGTGCGCGGCAAAAGCCTCGGAGATTTCCCGCTCCGTAATTTGAAAGGGCAGGTTGCTAACGAATATGTCCATTTTTGTTGGGTTATTTGAGTTGACGCCCCGCGGGGCGTTTTGAAAGGCTGAGGGAGGCGGACATTCCCGCTCCGGCGGCAAATTTCCCCGCGCCCGAAACCGGAAAAATTTCCGCCGCTTCCGAATAGAATGAGACACGCGCGCGGCCGCGGCGTTCCGGCGCGCGGGGCGCTGAAACGGCCTGCGGGAATGCGCATTCTGAAAGCTCTCACTTTTTATTTCCCGCCATAGCCGACTTCAACGCCTTGGCGCCGAACTTCGGGTTCGTCAGAACCCTCTTTCCCAAAGCCTCTTCCGCAAAAGCGGCACACGGCGCCATCGACGCCTGGGCGAACACTATGACGTCCGCAGATTTCGCGGCGCCGCGCAATTTTTCGACAAGCAGCCTTTCAAAAGCCTCCGCGCCGTTCCCGAACCCTCCGCCTACGACCGCCTCCGAAACTTCAACCTCCCTGCCGAGCTCCGCGCCGGCGCGCAATATCGACCTCTTGGTCGGCCCGACCGCGCTCGGGAAAATCGCCGCCACGAGAATCCTCTTTCCGCTACGCACGGCCTCGCGGCACATTTCGTCGTTTATTCCCACTATTGGAACGCCTATGAGCCGGCCCAAATCGCGCATGGAATGCGCCAAGTCCGCCACCGTGGAGCATACGCTCAAAACCGCTCCGGCTCCGGACCTCGCGGCGTCTGCATACATGCCCAAAAACCTCGCCGCTGATTCGCGACCAATCCTGCCCTCTTTCGCGGCCTCCTCGAAAACCGCCGCGTCCTCGTAGCGCAGTATCTCCGCCTTTCCTCCGAACTCTTCGCGGACGGCCGCCTCGACATCCTCTTTCAATTTCGGATTTGTTATGGTGTAAATTACGGCGACCTTTGGAAATTCCGCCGAAGATTCGCCGGCGTATGCCGAAAGCCCCGGAAGCATCGCGCACGCGATAGCGCGCCAAAAGCTTGCATGAAAAATCCCCCGCGCCATAACGCCTAAATTTTGCCGCGCATTCATTTCTTTCCAAAATTAAGAACCGCGCCCGCGGCAAGTTCAACATAAAACTTCGGGGAACGCAACGCCGCTTCATCGAGCCGGACGCCGCGGGGCGCGCCGGAAAGAATGCCGCCCCATACCGCAACGGCTCCCGCCGCAGCCAACCGGAAAATCCTCCGCGGAAGTTTGGGCCGCAACGCAGGGAGCTTGACATGGAAAAATGCGCCGTAATTTTCAGGGCGCATAATCGTCCGCCGGAACAATGGCGCAAACGCCCCTCCCCCTGACGGGAGTTTCACGCGCGCTTGGCGAAAGTGTCCACCCGCGCCGGGGGAATATTCAACGCCACAAAAGAGACGCCCAAGTGCGCCATTTTTTTGAAGCCGAGCGATTCCGGAGAGCGCGCGAGGTTGTAGGTGAACTGTATGAACCTCGCGCCCGCGGGAAGAACGGATTCCGAGGCGTCCAAGATTGCGGCGACCAGCGGCTTTGGAAGGCTGACCAACGGGAGGCACGAGACTATCGCGCGAACCCGCCCGAAATTTTCCTCTCCGAGGATCTTTCCTATATTTTCCGCGCTGTCGTTGGCGACTATGGCGTCGGGAAAGCGGCCGGTTAGTATTTTGGCGAGCGACGGCTCGAACTCCACGCAGTAGAGCTTCGCCCCGCGCGCGGCGGCGAGCGGATAGAGCTCGGAAGTCACAGCTCCCGTGCCCGCGCCGAGCTCCGCGATTATGTCGCCCTCTCCGAGGTCGCCGACAGCCTCCGCCATTCTGCGCGCGAGGAACCGCGAACTCGGGCAAACCGCGCCTATCCGCATGGGGTGCGCGGCGTATTTGCCCAAAAATTTCAGCGCGTGGGGAATGTTCATATCACTGGGCCTGGTAGATGTCGTGCAGCCTTACGAGGCCGCGGAAAATTCCGTCCGCCGAGACTACCGGCAGCACCGAAAGCTTGGACTTGCGCGCCTCCATCAGCTTTACCGCCTGTCCGAGCGACGCGCCTTCCGAGGCGCACACGGGGGATTTCGTCATGATGTCCGCGCACTTCATGGAATCCAAATCGAAAGTCTTTTGGAGCATTCTGCGCACGTCGCCGTCGGTGACGAGCCCCGCGAGCCTTCCGTCGGGCGAGACCGCGCACGCGGCGCCGAGGGGCTTGCGGGTCATCTCTATTACGACTTTGCGGACGCTGTCGCCCTCCGAGACCGTCGCGCAATCCTGCGCCGGCGTCATTACGTCGGACACGTCCAAAAGCAGGTTGCGCCCCAGCTGGCCCGCGGGGTGGAACTTGGCAAAGTCCTCCTTGGAAAACTTGCGCGCCTTCATGAGCGCGCAGGCGAGCGCGTCGCCGATTGCCATGGCGAGCGTCGTGGAGTTCGTCGGAACTATGCCGAGCGGGTCGGCCTCGCCGTGCGAGGATGCGTCCAAAACGATGTCGCTCGAACGCCCCATGGGAGAGTCCGCATTGCCGATGAGCGCGATGATTGTGGATTTGAATTTCTTGAGAATCGGAATCAGCCTGACGCACTCGACGGTCGCGCCGCTGTTGGAAATCAGAATCGTGGGATCCCCGGGCTCGTATACGCCGAGGTCGCCGTGCACGGCGTCGCAGGCGTGGAGGAAGACGGCGGGGGTTCCGGTGCTCGAGAG
>CAJMOT010000182.1 GCA_905214995.1 uncultured bacterium
CCGCGAGAGACTCCCTCGGCTCCGTCTCTCTGACCGGCTACGAAATCGTGAAGCTCGTCAAAGCCTCCCGCGCTTGCTCCGAGATGGCGCTTTCCGCGTTCGAGAGCTATATCGTCGAGGTTATCGCCGAGGCCGTCGCCCGCCGCATTGAAAAGTACATTTTCACCGGCACGGGTACAAATCAGCCCGGCGGCGTTAAGACTGCCGGTAAGGGCGCGAGCGGCGCGTACACCGACGGCACCGACCAGATTACCGTAGGTAAGACGGCCTCTCTCACCGAGGAGAACGTTATCGCGCTCTACGGCTTGCTCGGCGACGGTTACGAGCGTAACGCCGTTTGGTGCATGAACAAGGCGACATTCTTCTCCGACTTCTTCCCGCTGATGAACAAGAGCAAGAACAACGTTATCGAGTTCGCAAACGGCAAGTATTACATCATGGGCGCGGAGGTCTACTTTACCGGCTCTCTCGCCGCACATGAGGCGTATCTCGGCGACTTCTCCTATATCATCGGCAACTATTCGCAGGATATTACCGTCGTCCGCTCCGAGCACTCCGGCCTTGCTACGAACAGCATCGACTATCTCGGCGCTTGCGTGTTCGACTCCAAGGCGGTCGCGGGCTTCGGTGCGTTCGTGCATCTCGCAAAGGCGGCGGATTAATAGGAGGGCTCGAGTATGGCAGTCGGTGACGAATATCTCGCCTCCGTGCGCCATAGCGTGAGACTTTCCTCCACCGTCCACGACGGGGAATTGACCGACCTCATTAACGCCGCTCGAGCCGACCTTGTGCTCGGCGGCGTTCTTGAGGCAAAAGCGAACGACGAAACCGACCCGCTTATCAAAAAGGCGGTGACGACCTACGTCAAGGCGGAGTTTGGGCTCGACAACGAGGACGCGGACAGGCTCCGCGCCTCGTATAAAGAGCAGAGAAACGGCCTCTCGCTATCGGACTCCTATATCGCGGCGGAGGGGGGATAGCTCATGTACTGGCGCGACGTTGTGACGCTCAAAGCCGTTACGGAGGGGCGCGACGCGGACGGTTTTCCGAAAGAGGCAATCACGGAGACGACCGTTTTCGCCGACGTGTCCTCTACCAAGCGGAGCGAGTTCTACGCCGCCCGACAAGCGGGTATCTCGCTCGCGCTGACGGTAAAGCTCCGCGCCGCTGACTATGACGGTCAAGAGCGGCTCTCCTATGAGGGCAAAGAGTACAAGGTCGAGCGCGCATACACGGAGGCGCGGGAATACTACGAGCTTAATTGCTCCGAGTTTAGGGAGGCGAGCGAATGAACGTAAACGCTCTTTTAGTGGGTACGCTCGATAGCCTCCTCCCTACCGCTGACGGCGTGTATAAAGGCACGGCGACCGAGTATATCGTTTTCAACTATACCGAACTCCCGGCGGACTTCGCAGACGACGACGCGGCACATTACCGCTATCTCGTGCAAGTCCACCTATACGCGCCGCTCGAGAAGAATACCCGCACATACCGGCGGGAAATCTCTCGGCGGCTCGTGGCGGCGGGCTTTACTCGCCCGACGGTGACTCCGGCCTCCGATAAAAACGGACAGCATTACGCCTTTGAGTGCGAAATCGCGGGAGGCGTTGACGATGGCTAATCTATCCACGAGCGGGCTCGAGGAGCTCGTCGGCGGCTTCGACGCTATCGCAGAACTCCCGGACGAGGTAGTCCTCGAAATGCTCGTCGCGGAGGCGGAAGTTATCGCCCCGGCGCAGGAGGCCGAGGCGCGCGCTATGCTCTCCGGCGAGTACAGCACCGGCGAGACGGCGCAAAGCATTTCCTACGATAAAAAGCTCAAGAAAACAGCGGACGGGCGAGCAATCTACGTTTACCCGAAAGGCACTCGGCGACACGGCAACAAGCGCCGCGCCGCCGAGGTCGCTTTCGTGGACGAGTTCGGAAAACACGGACAGCCCGCCCGCCCATTCATCCAAACAGCAAACGAGAAAGCGGCAGACCGGGCAATCGACGCGGCGGCTCGAGTGTACGACGACTTTCTCAAATCGAAAAACTTTTAGGAGGTTTTATTATGGCACAGTTTGGCGCAAAGCGTCCTATCTTCGCCCCGACGAAAACCACGCCGGACGGCGCGCTCCCTACCTACGATTACGAGAAAGTCGTAACCGTGGGTAAGCTCGTCAAGGCTGACCTCACCGTTACGAACGCATCCGGCGAACTCTACGCCGACGACGCGCTCGCCGAAAAGGTCGATATGTTCGCCTCCGGCTCTCTTGCGCTGGAAACGGACGACAAGACGGACGAGGTACACGCCGCTATTCACGGCGCGACCAAGGATACGAAGTCGAGCGAGGTCACGGACTCCGACGGAGACGTAGCTCCTCGCGGTGGCCTTTGCTATTACAAGGTCATTATTCGCGGCGGAGTCCGCTATTTCAAGGGCGTGTTTCATCCGCTTGTCAAGGCCATTCTCGGCAACGACAGCGCGGCGACAAAGGGCTCCTCTATCACGTTCGGCACGAGCGCGACGACCTTTACCGTGTTCCGTTGCAACTCTGGCGCATGGCGCATCACGAAAGAGTTCACGACGGAAAGCGAGTGTATCGCGTGGTGCGATACCAAGCTCGGCAAAGTGGGAGGCTAATATCAGCACGGACGGGAGGCGAGCGAGAACGGCTCGCCTCCCGCTTTGGTAATTGGAGGGTAAAGGCATGAAAACGGCAAAAGTGACGCTCGCGGACGCGACGTATTACCTCGCATTTGACGGCGAGGCTATGTTTACACTCCGGGACGATTTCGGCGGGACACAACTCGCACTCGAGGCAA
>CAJMOT010000183.1 GCA_905214995.1 uncultured bacterium
CGCCTCGGGGCTGGCTGCCGCCGGAAAAATCGACGCCTATCTGAACAATATCATAAAGACTTAGCAGATGAGCCTTCACGTAGAAGTTGCCGTACTCAACAAAATAAGCCATCTCGTGGCGAGGAGGACTTCCGTTTCGGAAATGCTTTCCGAGGTTTTGAAAATACTGCACCTCGAGATGGGGCTGCTGCGCGGAACAGTGACCTTGCGCGAGGGCGACGTGCTCGTGATAGAGGCCTCCGAGGGGCTCAGCCGCTCTGAAATCGACAGGGGGCTTTACAGGGTCGGAGAGGGCATCACCGGCGGCGTCGCGGCGCAGGGCAAGGGCCGAATAATCCCCGACATTTCCAGGGAAAGGGGATTCCTCAACCGCACGAAAGCCCGCGACAACCAAAAGGGCGTCGCGTTCATATGCGTGCCCATCGTCTACAAGGACGACGTCATAGGGACGCTGAGCATCGACCGCAAGGTCGGGCCCGAAACCGACTTGAAGGCGGACTACCACCTGCTCGACACCATCGCCAACATAATGGCCGACGCCATATACGCCGCGTACTCGGAGCACGAGGAGCGCGAAAAGCTTCTGAGCGAGAGCCGCGCCCTCAAGCTCGAGCTCGAAAACAAGCTGCGCCCCGACGAGATCGTCGGAAATTGCAGCAATATGAAAAAGGTCTACGCGATGATTTCAAAAGTCGCCGGGTCGAACGCGACCGTGCTGATACGCGGTGAATCGGGGACGGGCAAGGAGCTGGTGGCAAAGTCAATACAGAAAAACTCGCTGCGCGCCGATAAGCCCTTCATATCCGTGAACTGCGCCGCGATTCCCGAAGGGCTGATAGAAAGCGAGCTCTTCGGGCACGAAAAGGGCTCTTTCACGGGCGCCGTGAACCGCAAAATCGGCCTCGCGGAGCTCGCTGATACCGGAACTCTGTTTCTCGACGAAATAGGCGACGTGTCGCTTCCCATGCAGCTGAAACTGCTGCGCTTCATACAGGAGCACTCGTTTTACAGGGTGGGCGGCGACAGGGAGCGCAAGGTTGACGTGCGCATAATTGCCGCGACCAGCCGGAACCTCGAGGATATGATAGCCAAGGGCGCATTCCGCGAAGACTTGTATTACCGCCTAAACGTGTTTCCGATCTACATGCCCGCCCTCCGCAACCGCAAGAGCGACATAGTGTTGCTCGCCGAACATTTTTTGAAGAAGTACGACGCCGTACACGGCAAGTCGGTGGCGCGCATTACGACGCCGGCGATAAACATGATGAGCACCTATTATTGGCCCGGCAACGTCAGGGAGCTCGAAAACTGCATCGAGTACGCCGTCCTCAACACTTCCGACAACGTGATAAGCGGCTACAATCTGCCGCCGTCTCTCCAAACGGCGGAGACTACATATTCCTCATTCGTCCCGAACGCCTCCGCGGAGGGCGGCGATTACGAGTCTTTGGTGTCCTCCTTTGAAAAGGAGCTCATAGTGGAGGCTCTAAAACTCAAAAAGGGCAACGCGAGCGCGGCGGCGAAGCATTTGGGCGCTACCCAGCGCGTTGTGCTCTACAAAATAAAAAAGCTGGGCATAGACACCAGCCTATACAAATGACCTGCCTATCCCGCGCGGCGCCCGCGCTGCGGAATGAGACCGGCCGTCCGCAATCGCGGGCGGCGGATGGAGACGCCCGGGTTTAACGGCCCGCCGCGCGGCTATCCGCCGCATTCAGGTGCGCCAGAATCGCTTTCGATCAAAGGGTTTTCATCAGGTATTCAACCCGCCGTCTCATGTTTTCGTCGCGTTCAATGGCATCTCCCACCACTTTGATGGCGTGCATGACGGTCCCGTGGTCTCTGCCCCCGAAACGCCTGCCGATTTCCTGCAAAGAGTGGGCCGTGAGCTTGCGCGAAATGTACATGGCTATCTGGCGGGCCATCGCGATGTTTGCCGGACGCCGCTTGCCGACGATTTCGGCGGGGTCGATATTGAAGCATTCCGCCGTTTTCTTCTGGATTTTTTCGATATCTACCGACTGGTTTTCCTCCTCCTCGCAGAATGCGTCGGCGAGGAGATCGCGCGCCTTTTCAAGCGTGACGGCGTTTTCCGAGTTCACGAGCGAGGCGTAGCCGATGAGGTTTGTCAGCGCCCCTTCCATTCGCCTGATGTTTTTTGTAAACTTGCGCGCCAGCAGGTCGAGAACGGCGGGGTCTATGGCGGTGTCGCGGCCGAGGGTGGCGGCTTTCTTTTGGAGAATCGCAAGCCTCGTCTCGTAGTCGGGCGCCTGTATGTCCACCGACACTCCCCAGCCGAAGCGCGACACCAACCTCTGCTCTATGTCGGCGACCTCGTTTATCGGCTTGTCGCAGGACAGCACTATCTGCCTGCCCGAATTGAAGAGCTCGTTGAACGTGTGGAAAAATTCCTCCTGGCATCTCTCCTTGCCGGCGAAAAACTGGACGTCGTCTATCAGCAGCACGTCGGTATTGCGGTACCTCTTGCGGAAATTGGCGATGTTTCCGTCGCGAAGGGCCGCGACGTATTCGTTGACGAAATTTTCGGAAGATACGTAAGCGATAGTCGCGGGCGCGCCGTTTCTGAGCACAAAGTGGGCTATCGCGTGCATGAGGTGCGTCTTCCCGAGGCCGGTGGCGCCGTATATGAAGAGCGGGTTGAATGCCACTCCTATGTTCTGGGCGACGGCGAGCGCGGCGGCGTGGGCGAACCTGTTGCTCTCCCCCACGACAAAGCTTTCAAAAGTGTTTCGGGGGTTTATCGCGGGCGGCATCGCGGCAGGGGCCTTCGCCGCGGGCGGG
>CAJMOT010000184.1 GCA_905214995.1 uncultured bacterium
GAAACCACCCGCCTGTTTTTTTATCTGTTTTGATTGGATTCCTTCAAAAGTAGCTCCGAAAAATGGCTGAATGCCTTTGAAAATCCGTGCAAAACGTGCCTTTAATAAGCGGCACTCAATGGATTGAGCACCCCGTAAGCCTTGCTCTCAATGTCCTCAATGTATTTGATTGCAAGCCCTGCGCCGCGCGCTACACACATATCCGGCTCCTCAGCGATACGGACCGGCATTTTTGTCTTCTTGGAAATCAACTTGTCGAACCCAAACAGCTGCGACGATCCGCCGGTCAGGATGATCCCATCCGAATACACATCCCCCATCAGCTCCGGAGGCGTCTTTTCCAGCATCTCCTGTACGGTATAGATGATCTGCATCGCAGGCTCGATCAAAGCTTCCAACATCTCGTCGCACGAAATGTCCGCCCACTGCGGCAGGCCGGTCATCGCGTTACGACCCTTGACCCGGTGCTTTACCATCTCCTTGCGTGGATACACGCAGCCGATGGCGATCTTGGCCTCTTCTGCCATGCGTTTTCCGATGATGAGATTGTATTTCCGGCGAACATATTTGATGATCGCTTCGTCAAATGCATTGCCCGCTGTCTTGATTGAGCGCGAAATGGCAATGCCGCTCAAAGACAGCACACCCATGTCGGTCGTGCCGCCGCCGATGTCCACAATCATGCTCGCGGTGGGCTCCTCAATCGGCAAACCCACGCCGATGGCGGCCATAAGCGGCTCGTCTTTCAGAAATACGGAACTCGCGCCCGCATGGATGGCGGATTCCTGCACCGCCCTGCGCTCGACTTCCGTTATCCCCGACGGAACCGCGACCACCACATGCGGAGCTATAAAATTCCACTTCTTGGCCGCTTTTTGTATAAAGTAACGCAGCATTATCTCGGTGATCTCGAAATCGGCGATGACGCCCGCTTTCATCGGGCGTATGGCCGTTATGTTGCCCGGGGTTTTGCCGAGCATCTTTTTCGCCTTTTCCCCGACGGCCACGACCTTTTTCGAGTTGTTGTAGACCGCCACGACGCTGGGCTCGCTCGTGATTTCGTTCGTGTCCTTGGCGTAGACGAGCGTGTTAGCCGTCCCGAGATCTATCCCTATGCCGTTCGAGAAAAATTCCTTGATTCCTGCCATAACTTTTTTGCCTTTTGCGGATATATCGCATTGTTTCGAAAAAGGGTCAACAGCAAATTGCGCCCCGCATTTATTATATACTAAAAGAGCCGCGCGCGCCGATTGTCCACAATATTTTCGGACTTTCCGCCAATTCTACGACGATTTTTATTGATAATTTTCAAAAACTCACAAAATAAAAATAAGCGTTAACGCCAATTGGCGTAAAAAAATATAAATTACAAACTGCATAAGACATGAAAAAATTACTGGCATTCTCCATTATGGCGATCGCGGCTTCCGCGGCGCTCCATGCAAGAAAGGCCGACAGGGGCGCCCTCGACGGCGTGACCGCCGACGACATCCGCAACGGCGGCCCCGTTGCCACGGCTCCCGCCGGCAACGCGGTTGAAAGCGAAACCGTAACAATCACAATCGAGGAGGAAGCGGCCAAGCCCGCCGCCTGCCCTGCGGCGAAATGCTCCGAAGGGTTCCGCGTGTTCCCCGCGTTTGCGGGCGGCTCCAAGGAAAAGAGCTACGCCACTCAATTCGGCAAGGACTGGGCCGGCATCGGCATGGGCGGCGGCGGCCTCTTCTATACCGGCAGCGACAGCAGCCAAAAGCTGGGCGGCAACGCGCTGGCGGAAATCAGCATAAACGCCTTCTCTTCGTCAGACGACAAGTGGGGCCTGAACCTCGCCGTCCCCGTGGCATACGAATACATAAGCCTGTCGTCGAATGACGACCTGCACAGGGTCAACTTCCCGCTTATGCTCCGTCCCTACTACCGCTTCTTCGTTTCGGAGGACGTGGTCATAACGCCCTATCTAAACTGCGGCGCGGGCGGTTCATACCAGTACCTCAAAGACGACATGCTTGGCACAAGCAAGAATCTCGCGTTCCTATGGATTGTCGGCGGCGGCGTTGAAATCTCCTTCCTAAAAGACTTCTCGTTCACGCCAAAGTACGAATGGGTGAACTTTGAAGACAACGGAAACTCCTATTATCAGGCGGGCGGCGCGGAATTCGCGTGGAAGTTCGCGAAGAACATGACGGCGGTGGCGGAGTACTCGTGCAGAATATACGAGCAGGCCAACCTATTCTCGCATATAGGGCTAATAAAACTCCGCTACGACTTCTAACGGTTGAATAAAAAGGGCGGGAACACGCCCACTGCTTTGTCAGGCTCTAAAATTTGAGAGCGCGTATGTTTAATACGCTTGCCTTCAAATTTTAGAGCCTTTCGCGCATTGGGCATATTCGCGCCCTTTTTATTGCAACCGTTACTTTATTTTTTGAAACTAATACTTGCGCGCATGTTGCCTTCAAATTTTCGGGTTATCCTTGTAATAGAAGCACTTAGCCTCCTTTCAACTCCCAATTTTCACCCCGCGCCCGCGCTTAATTTAGAGCCTTTCGCGCATTGGGCGCACCGCGCCCTTTTTATCATCGCCATTTGCGGAGCGAATTTTGCAGTCCGCAAAGCCGGAGTTTTTTATTTATTGAACTCCGCCGCGCGCGCAATAGCCTAAAAAACCATGATGTTGCGTTTGTTTAAAAAATTTGCCGCGACTGCCGCGGCCGCTTCGGCGCTC
>CAJMOT010000185.1 GCA_905214995.1 uncultured bacterium
CCCTGACGCTCTTGATGAAGGCGGAAGCCGCGTCGTAGTGCTCGTCGCCGCCGGAATCGTACCTTATCCTGCGCTCCCTCGCGAACGCCTCGACGTCGGCGCGCGAAAGCTCCGCCCCGCCGCCCGCCGCAAGCGCCATTGTTTCGAGCGCGTTCAGCGCCCTGCGCATGTCGCCGTCGCACATCTCGGCGACGGCCTTCAAAATCTCGTCGGAGGCGCGGCAGCCGAAATTGCCCATGCCCCTCTCGCAGTCGTCGAGCGCGCGGCGCAAAACCTTCGCCACGTCGTCCGCCCCGAGCGGCTCGAGCCTGAACAGGTGGCTGCGCGAGAGCAGCGGGGCGTTGACGAAAAACCCCGGGTTCTGCGTGGTGGCTCCTATAAGCCTAACATTCCCCTCCTCGACGTCCGGCAGGAGCAAATCCTGCTGCGCCCTGTTAAAGCGGTGGATTTCGTCCACGAAGAGTATCGTGCGCTCTTCCTTTCTGTACCTCGCCGCGGCGAGCTCGTCGCGCAGCTGCGCCGCGTTCGAGAGGACCGCGTTTATCTTCACGAACCGCGAGCGCGTCTGTGCCGCTATGACGTTGGCCAAAGTCGTCTTTCCGCACCCGGGCGGCCCGTAGAAAATCAGCGAGCCGAAATTGTCCGCCGCCACCAGCCGCGGCAGCAAACAGCCCTCGCCGAGAATGTTGGCGTGCCCCACGACCTCCGAGAGAGCGCGCGGGCGCATCCTCGCCGCGAGCGGCGAAAACGCGCGGGGTTTTGGAGGCTCCGATGCCCGCCCGCCCGCGGATTCGAGCGGGAGTTCCTGTGTGTCGTCGGCCATGGGTTCGTCGGGAAAAAACAAAAGCATTTCTTGAAAGTTTTGTCAAATAATGCAATCTATATGCGGAAAATACTCCGAGATGGGAAAATTTGCCGACATGCCGTGCGCGATGACGGTCGCGGGCAGCGACTCCGGAGCGGGCGCGGGAATCCAGGCCGACATCCTCGCGATGGCGGCCAACGGCGTCTATGCGTGCAGCGCGATAACCGCCCTCACCGCCCAAAATCCCGACGCGGTGCGCCGCGTCCTGCCGTCGGGGGCGGAGTTCGCGGCGGAGCAGATGCGCGCGGTGTGCGATTTCTACAAGCCCTCCGCCGCAAAGACGGGAATGCTGTTCGACGCCGAAACCGCGGCGGCGGTTGCGGAATTCTTCGCCGCGCGCCCCGAAATAAGGCTCGCGGTAGACCCCGTATTGGTGTCGACGAGCGGCTCAAGGCTCTTGGAGAGCGGCGCGGCGGAAATCCTGAAAAATTCGCTGATTCCGCTCGCGGAGGTCTTCACCCCCAACCTCGACGAGGGCGCGGTCCTGCTGGGCGCGGACAAAATCGAAAACGTCGCGGACGCCGCGCGCGCGCTGTACGAAAAATACGGGGTTCCCGTCCTGCTAAAAGGCGGGCACCTCAAAGGCGGCGCCGTAACGGACGTGCTGTTCGACGAAAACGGGCCGCTTGAAATGCCGTCCGCGCGCATATGCGGCGTGGACACCCACGGGAGCGGCTGCACCCTCAGCGCGGCCATAGCCGCAAACTTCGCCAAGGGCCTCGGCCTCAGGGACGCCTGCCGCGCGGCGAGGGAATACCTCCTCGCCGGAATGTCCGACCCCCTGAAAGTCGGCGGAAGAAACTTCATAAACCATTTCCCGCAAAAATGAGCCCCGGAGATTCATACAGCCACGACGGACACAGGCAAAGGCTGCGGGAGAGATTTGCGCGCGGCGGGATTCCCGCGCTCTCGGACTACGAAGTCATAGAGCTGATGCTAACCCTCTGCATACCCCGAATCGACGTAAAGCCCATAGCCAAAGACCTCGTGAGGGAATTCGGCAATCTGCGCGGAATCCTCGACGCCGACCGCGCAAAGCTCATGAAAGTCAGGGGAATCGGCGAGAGCGCGGCGGCGTGCGTTAGCTTCATAAAAAGCCTGATAACCCTCTACCATCGCGAAGAGCTCGAGATACCGCAGGTGGAAATTCCCACCATCGACAAGCTGATAAGATATTTCAAAAGCAAAATCTCCGCGGAACCGAGGGAGGTTGTCGAGATGGTCTGCCTCGACTCCGGCCTGAAAATCGTGCCAGGCGGCGACGTGCGCGTCTGCGAGGGCAGCGTCAACAACGCCAACGCCGACATCAGGAAAATCATAGAGACCGCCATACGCCTCGGCGCGTCGAGCATCGCAATAGCCCACAACCACCCCAGCGGCGATCCCCGCCCGTCGTTCGAGGACATACGCTTCACAAAAAAATTGTCGGACGCGTGCAGGCCGATAAACCTCAGCCTCATAGAGCACATAATAGTCGGCAGAAACTCCTGCTATTCGTTCAGGAGGTCGGGCGAGTTCGACGTTTTGTACGACGAAAGCATACCGCCGCCGCGCCGCAGACACGCCGCCGAAAGCGGGGCGCGCGGCAGGAACGTCGCCGAAGGGGGAAAGGCCGTGGAATGAGCGTGCTCGCGATAGAAAGCTCCTGCGACGAATCCGCCGTCGCCATTTTCGACCCCGATTTCGGGGTGCGCGAAAGCCTCGTGCACTCACAGATAGACTTGCACGCGCTCTACGGCGGCGTTGTGCCTGATCTGGCGAGCTCCGAACACCTGAAAAAGCTCCCCGCGCTCATAGCGAAGATCTCCAAGTCCGAACGCTTTTCCTCCGCAAGCGAAATC
>CAJMOT010000186.1 GCA_905214995.1 uncultured bacterium
CTCGCCGCGCTCCGCGCGCGCGCCGCCAGGCGCAAGGCGCTCGCTAAGTTCGCGTCACAGCGGCTGATGCCGGAGCTCACCCGCACCGTCAGCGCGCCGAAGATAATCGTCAAGAACGCGCTCGCATTTTGCGCCGTAATGCTAATATTCGCCGCCCTCGCCCGTCCCCAGTGGGGATACCGCTGGGAGGAAACCAAGACGCGCGGCATAGACATAATATTCGCCGTCGACACCTCCAACAGCATGCTCGCCGAAGACGTCAAACCGGACAGGCTCGAGCGCGCAAAGCTGTCGGTGCTCGATCTCGTGAACATTTTGCAGGGCGACAGAATCGGTATAGTCGCGTTCAGCGGACAGGCTTTTTTGCAGTGCCCGCTGACCCTCGACTACGACGCTTTCAGAATGTCGCTCGAAGCGCTCGACACAAACGTCATACAGCGCGGCGGAACCAATATTTCCGCGGCGATAGAAGAGGCGGAAATCGCCTTTTCATCGACGTCGAACCGCAAGATAATAGTGCTCATAAGCGACGGCGAGGAGCTTGAAGACTCCGCGCTGGAGGCCGCAAAAAGGGCGGCAAAAAACGGGGTAGTCATATACGCGCTCGGAGTCGGCGGCGCCGCGGGGGAATTCATACCCGTCCGCGACGAATCCGGCGGCACGACCCTCCTGAAAGACGAGGCGGGCAACCCCGTCCGCAGCCGGCTGAACGAAAAGACCCTTACGGAAATCGCCAAAGCAACCGGCGGATTCTACGAGCCGCTCACCGCAGACGGCATGGACACCATCTACAACGAGGGCCTCAAAAAAATTCCCTCGCAGGAGCTTTCCTCGCGCATGAGGCAGCTTGCCATAGAGCGTTTCCAGATTCCGCTCGGGCTTGCGATACTGTTGTTGTCGCTCTCGTCGCTCGTGGGCACCCGCAAGTTTTTCGCCCGCTCCGGCGGGGGAACCGCCGCCATGCTGCTCGCAGCGATTATCGCATTCCAACCCGGCAGCGCAAGGGCGCAGGAGGGGGACGAAAGCGAAAGCGCGGAAGAAGTTCCCGCGCATTCCGACGCCCCGCTCCCAAAGCCGGAGGAGCCGAAATATTCCGTGCCTGAAAATCCGGATTCCCGCGATTTCTTCAATCTCGGCGTCGACGCTCGGGAGGCGGGAGACGAAGATGGGGCGAGGGAGTTTTTCCTCGCCGCGGCGAAGCTCTCGCCCGACGACTTCCCCCTGCACTCCGCGGTATATTATAATATAGGCAATATAGACTACGCGGCGGCAAAGGCCGCGAGCGCGAAAATGCAGTCGCCCCAAAACCTCTCGCAAAAGATAGGAAGCGCGTTCGCGCAGTCGGAACAGGCGGCGTCGGAAGGCACGCAAACCCTGCGCGAGGGCTTGAAGCTGTTGGAGGGTGAATCGGCGGCGTTAAGGGCCGCGAAGGACGAGGCCGCAAAAAAGGCAGCGCTCGACAAAAGCCCGCTAAAAGACAAGAATTTTCAGGAAAAGCTCAAAAAGGCGATCGCCGCGTGCGAGGCTTCGGCAAAGCTTTCGGAAGAAACCGCTCATGCCGCGGCCGCCGCAAAAAACCAATGGGATAATCTCGAAAAAATGATTGAAGCCCCCGTCGCGGAATACTCCGACGCCCTGCTTCTCGACCCGTCGAACTCCGACGCCGAAAACAATCTGCGCGCCGCGCTATCCGCCGCAGCCGCCGCGAAAAAGGAGGCCGCCAACGTCGGCAGGATATCCGAAGAATCCGCTCCCGCGCTCGCAAAAATAAAGGAGAGCCAGACGAAGCTTGCCGAAGAGCTCAAAAAGCTCTTGCGCGACGACAACCAGCAGAATCAGCAGGACCAACAGAATCGGCAAGACGACCAAAACCGGCAAAACGACAATCAACAACAGCAGAATCAGCAGGACAACAAACAGGACAACCAAAATCGGCAGGACGAGCAAAAGCAAAATCAGGGCGGACAAAACCAAAAAGACCGGAATAAAGACGAAAACCAAAACCGCGATTCTCAAAACGGCCGCGACGGACAGGACAGGCGGGAGGAAAAGCGGCGGGACGATACTCCGCAGAAGGAAAAGGACAAGCCCGAAGACAGGGGCCGCGACAGCCGCGGCGAATCCGAAAAACGCGGCGATCCCGGACAAAACGCCCAGCGGCAAAAGCCCGAAAATAAAAAGGGCGAACAGGCAGTGGACAATTCAAAAAAATCGGGAGACAAAAAAGAGGAGAAACTCCCCTCCCCCTCGGAAGGGCGAGAAGAGCTTCCCGCCCCGAAGGACGAAGCGGCTCAGGCCGCAAGGGCAGCGGAAGAGAGGGAAAACGCCAGGAAATCCGAGGGCGCGATGACGCGCGCGGAGGCAAGGCAGCTTCTCGACTCCATGAAAGACGATGAAAAGTTCCTGCCCCTTCGCGGGTTCGGAACCCAGAAACAACGCTACGAAAGCTCTTACAAAGACTGGTAAATGAAAATACTCACGGCAATATCCGTTTTGGCAATCTCCTGCGCGGCGTCGTTCGCGCAGACTGTGGAAACAGGCTTTTATCCGGCGGAAATCCGCCCGGGCGGCTACGCCGCGTACAGGGTTACGCTAAAAAACGCAGACGGCGCGTCCGTCAACCCGGCAGACATACCCGTGCCCGACGGCCTCGAAATAGCGGGCACGAGCCG
>CAJMOT010000187.1 GCA_905214995.1 uncultured bacterium
TAGTCGGCGACGGCGGGCTCGGACAGTATCTTGCCGACTGGACGACGGTCGCAAAATACGGAATGAACATAAAGTGCGTGGTCTACAACAATTCGGAGCTCGCCAAAATTTCCGCAGAACAGAAGCTTGCCCACATGCGCGTTTGGGAGACGGAACTGCACAACCCGCCGTTTGCGGAGTTTGCAAAGCTGTGCTCGACTTCCGGCGTCCGCGCCGACGACCCTGAAACTCTCGACGCCAAAGTGGAGGAATTTTTCCAGCTCGAAGGCCCCGCGATTTTGGAGATAACGACCGCATAGCGGATGCGGGGCGGGTCCTGCGTCCGTCCCGCGGCGGTTTTGCCGCCGCTCTCACTGCCTGCATATTCTCCCTGGTTCCGGTTTGTTTTCAGAGGGAAACGCGTTTTTCCGGCAAATGGGCACAGATATGTAATTGTCCAATTTTACATGCAAAAAATCTTAACATTGTTAACGCTTTCGGTTACGCAAGATTTATATGAAGAAAAAAAACGTTTGCATATATTTCTATTGCGTATGCCATTTGCGCCGCGCCCCTACATGCCGATAATCTGTATTTTACCGGAACTGGCGACAGCGCCGGCCATCTCACGCTTAATACAAATTGGGGAGTTGACGGCAGCGATCCCGTAGCGAACAAAACTCCGACGGTTTTCGATGATTTGTTTTTCGATTCGCGTTTCGGCAGAACGTCATCAAATGTTGCGATTGACTGGGAAGGCGTTCAGGAACTGAAATCGATAACCGTGAAATCCGACTATTGCGGGGTTGCCGGCGCGTCCAACGGCTTGCTGCAATTTAAGCAATGGAACGGCGGCATTGAAAACCCCGGCTTTATAGTGCGCGGGGTTTTCGCCGTAGAGGGCTCCAAGGTTTTCGGGCCGTCTGAAACGCTCTATCCTCTCAGCGAATCCGGCGCGGCCAACTATCTCGGAAACGAAGTCCGCATACTTTCGCACGGCGGCTCTTCCGGATACGTGCGCAATCTTTCATTCGTCGCGGGAAGCGTCGTTGTGGGCGGCAATTCCGACGGAGGAAACGCCAAGCTGTACGTCGGCGGAACGTCGCGGTATGACGGCCTAAAATCTTTCACTGTCGGAAGCTTGACGGGCGGCGGCATCTCGATTGACGCGACTTACGGAAACGCGCAGCTCAATCTTGCGGTTCAGGGCTCGGGCGAAGAATCCGCAGTGGGGAATCCTGCGGCGAAAATTTACGGCGCCGTATCAATGGTTTCCTCGGGAAACTATAAGTCGCAGTTTGTCCTGTTCAACAAGGAGAGCGCGTTTTCATTGCCGGTTGCCGACAGGTTTCCAACCTTACAATCTTCTTCCGCCGCGGAGAGGCGCGCGAATGTCGAAGTCGGCGGGTTGTGCTCTTCGGGCGCGAACAATTCGATCTATGCCGTGAGCGCGCCGACAGTCGTATCTTACGAAGGAACCGACCGTCATTTCAAATACGAGGTCAACCTCGTCGTAAACTCCGCCGCGTCCGCCGACTACTCCTATTCCGGCGACATTCTCAAATGTTTGGGCGCAAACGAATGGTACAGATCCACCCAAATGTCGGAGGATGACGTAAATTTTACCCTCTATAAAAAAGGCGGCGGAACGCAGAATATAAATGCGGGTCGAGTAGAGCTTTCCTCGGTCGTCGTGTCCGGAGGGGTTTTGGGAATATCGAATTACGAGGGGTCGTTCGGTGCGGTTTCCGTGGAAAGCGGAACGCTCTCGATTTCCGGAAACGCCTATATGGATTCGCTTTCTTTCGCCGGCGGGAGCGTCGAATTCTCAGAAGGGGCCATGCTTTTTGTGTCGGGGGATTTCGGCGCGGCCGACGGGGCGAGCGCGAGAGCGGAATTTGAAATTTCCGCGTCCGCCGAGCTCAACTTTCTTTACGAAGTCGCGGTGATAGGTGGAGATTTCGGGTTCGAGACGGATTCCGACGGTCTCGTGCGCGGAATCGACGTTTCTGCGGACAACGGATGGAAAGCCGACTTGTATTTCAATTCCGACGACAGAATATTGAGCGTAATGTGCACAGTTCCCGAACCTGCGGCAATGGCGGCCATCCTCGGCGCGTTCGCGCTCTTGCTTGCCGCGCGGGGAAGGAGATAGTTTGTGGGATGTCTGCGCGAGACGCATGGTGCGCCCCCATTGAAGGCGCTAACGCTCCTTGCGCAGCTCCGCCAATGCTTTTATCCTTTTCCTCCCAATCATCAAAAAAAGAACCTCCTATGGGAAGATTCGGGCTGCGCGCGCCGGCTGCGCTGCGCACTTCCATAGAGGGGTCATTGTCCCTTCTGTGGAAACGGCGCTACCGTCTTCTTCTGCGCTCGGCGCTCCTTGCGCGCCGCAATGTAATTGTCTTTTATTTTTTGCGCTTGCCGCGTTAGCGGTTTTGTTGCGTTAAAAATACGCCGCTGCCATAATTGCGGCGGCGAATGAGGCGAGGGAAAGCGTTAAGGTTGCGATTTTCCTTTTTTTCAGCTTTTTCATGAAGCGGCGCATATCGCCCCTTCCGCCGCCGCTGCGATAGTCGGAATAGAGTATGTCGGTTTGCGTGAGGAACAGCGCGGCGAATTTATATGCGGAAAATATTCCGATTGCCGCAAAGAACG
>CAJMOT010000188.1 GCA_905214995.1 uncultured bacterium
CGCGCTCGCGCTGAAGCTCGGGCTGCCGCTGCGCGGCGTCAACCACCTGCGCGGCCACGCGTACTCGCCCTTCATTCCCGTCCACGCCGCCGACCCGCAAAACTTCCGCGCGAACTTCGCGGAGCTTCTGCCGCACCTGGGACTTGCGGTCTCGGGCGGGAACACGATACTCTTCGAAATCGGGGAGGACGCGCAAATATCGACGCTCGCAGAAACCGAGGACGACGCCGCGGGGGAGGCTCTCGACAAAGGCGCAAAGCTGTTGGGAATGCCCTACCCGGGCGCGCCGCTTTTGGAAGAGCTCGCCCTAAGCGGAAAAATCGACAAGTCGATGTTTCCCTACGGGCAGAACAGGAAAATCGAGGACGACCCCGACTTCAGCTTCTCCGGACTCAAAACGAGCCTGCGCTACCGCCTCGAAAAGATGGCGGATGAGGAAATCGAACGCGCCAAGCCCGACATATGCGCGTCCTACCAATTCGCCGTGGTGGAGCAGCTGCGCAGGCGCGCCGAGTGGTTCGCGAAGAGAAAGGCCTACAAGAGCGTCGGCGTGTCGGGGGGCGTCTCAAACAACGCGTCCCTCGTCGCCGCGTTCGAAAAGCTCGCGCGCTCCCGCGGCGCGCGCTTCCTCGCCGCAGACAGGCAGCACAGGGGCGACAACGCCGCGATGATAGCGTTCGCCGCGTGGCTCGCCCCGTCAGAATGCGACGCGCCCGAAAATTTCACCCTCAAAGTGCGCCCGTCCCTGGGGCTCGGCGGGCGGGCAAAAATTTAGCAACCATATGCCGCTTTCCCTGGAATCAGCCTACGCAAAATGCGAGCGCCTAGCGAACTCGCACTACGAAAACTTCCCCGTCGCCAAGATGGTGCCCAAGCGCCTGCGCAAACACGTGGCGGCGGTCTACGCCTTCGCGCGGACCGCCGACGACATCGCCGACGAGGAGCACGAGAGCATAGCCGAGGACGACCCCGCGAGAATCGAGCGGCTCGCGGAATTTGAGGCGCAGCTCGACGTCTCCGACCCCTCCGGGCTCGATCCGCGCTGGAACTGGATTTTCGCCGCCTGCTCCGACACCGTAAAAAAATTTTCCATACCCAAAAGCCTCTTCCGCGACCTCGTGAGCGCCTTCGCGCAGGACGTTGTGAAAAAGCGGTACTCCGACTTCCCCGAGCTGCTCGACTACTGCCGCCGCAGCGCAAACCCCGTCGGCAGGCTCGTGCTGCTGCTGCACGGATTTTCCGACGAAGAGCGGTTTGCGATGAGCGACGACATCTGCACCGCATTGCAGTTGGCGAACTTCTGGCAGGACATGCGCGTGGACAAGCTCAAAAACCGCATATACATTCCCATGTCCGACTGGCGGGGCGCGACGGAAAGCGAAATCTTCGCCGATTCCGCCGACGCGCGCGTGAGGGAAATCGTAAAATTCCAGGTGGAGCGCACCAGAAAGCTCTTCGACAGGGGAGAAAAACTGCCGTCGCTGCTGCCGTTCCCGCTCAGCCTCGAAATCCGCGCGACTATCGCGGGCGGGCGGGCGATTCTCGACAAAATCGAATCCCAGGGCTTCGACACGCTCTCAAAGCGCCCCGCATTCGGCAGGCTCGACAAGCTCAGAATCCTAATCCGCGCGCTGGCATCATGAGCGAATCCGACGAAATATCCACGAGCGCGCGCCAGACGGGGGAGCGGAAGAAATCCAACCTCGCCTTCGCATTTTTCTGCCTCGACA
Source organism: uncultured bacterium (assembly GCA_905214995.1). Taxonomy (GTDB): domain Bacteria; phylum Verrucomicrobiota; class Verrucomicrobiia; order Opitutales; family Intestinicryptomonadaceae; genus Merdousia. The sequence goes on from CAJMOT010000188.1 coordinate 1,731, forward strand.
AATCCCGCGCGAGGGACATGGAGGTGTTTTACGCCTTCTGCCGGCTGATGGACGACATCGCCGACGGGGAGGGCCGCGCGCCGGCCGAAAAGCGGAGGGAGCTCGAGGCGTGGAAGGCGGAGATAGCCTCGCTCTACGGGGGCTCGAAAGAGCTCAGCCCGCTGGCGGCGGAGATGGCGGACGTTGTGGCGCGCCGGAAAATACCGCAGGAGTACATACAGGCGATAATAGACGGCGTGATGCGCGACACGTCCGGCGAGCCGTTCGAGACTTTCGAAGACATCCGCAAATACTGCTACGGCGTGGCCTCGGCGGTGGGGCTTGCGACAATATACATATTCGGATTCAAAAACGAGCGCACAAAACTCTACGCCGAATCCCTCGGATACGCGCTGCAATTCACAAACATTCTGCGCGACGCCGCATTCGACATGCGCACCCAGAAGAGGTGCTACATTCCGCGCAGAGAGCTCGAATTTTTCGGGGTGTCGGAGGGCGACCTCGCCGAGCCGTCGCGCAATCCGCGCTGCAAAGAGCTCTTCCGCATGATGCATTTCAGGGCAAAGCACTTCTTCCGCAAGGCCGACAGGCTCCTGCCGCCCGAAGACCGCGCCTCCATGAAGCCAGCCTTCATAATGCGCGAAATTTACGAGAACATACTCGACTCCATCGCGGCATCCGGCTTTGAAATATCCGCCAACCCCGCGAAGCCCGGCAAGCTCAAAAAGGCGGCCCTCGCCGTCCGCGCGCTAATCCGCGCGCGCGGCGGGCGCGAAGGGCGGAATTTCGGAAGCGTCTGCGTGCTCGGCGGGGGAATCGCCGGCATCTGCGCCGCGCTGAAACTGGCGCGCGAAGGCTTCGATCCCGAAATCTTCGAGGCC
>CAJMOT010000189.1 GCA_905214995.1 uncultured bacterium
TTCCACGTCTTTGGAAAGATAGGATCTGATACTTTTCCGGTTTTCAAGTGCGCTTTGCAGTTCCATAAGCAATCTCCTTTGAATAAATTTTTGTGGATTCCGGCGTTCGCCGCGCTGTGCGCGCTCGGATACTGGCAGTTCAGGCTTTCGCGCAACGCGGCGGGCGCCTACCCCCACGACCCGCGCAACCCGATGATACTCTCGCACACCGTGAGCGACTACAAAAACCTGCTCTCGAGAATCGCCGACGCCGAAAGGGTATCGGATTACGGCGCGGACATTCCAATGGCGTTCGTAGCCGGCGGGGAGTCGCCGTGGCCCGCGCCGTGGGATCTGCGCAACTACCCCAACGCGGGTTTCTGGGGCGACGGCGTTCCGGAAAATCTGAAAGACTTTGAGGTGGTAGTCGCGTGCTCGCCCGAAGCCGCCGAGAAAGTCGGGAAAATGCTCGGCGACTCCGGCTATGTGTCCGAATATTTCGGACTCAGAAAAAATGTGGTTCTCACCGTATTCATAAAGAGAAAACTCTTTGAAAAAATCGCGCAATGAAAAGGGCATTTATCGCTATCTGCATTCTACTGGCGGCAATCGCCGCGGTTTTGATCGCGTTTTTAAACAGCGCGGAGCTGCAAACCATGGCGGTGTCGCCCGTTTTGAGGGAAAAATTCCCGGGCTCCGAACTTCAATCCGTCCGCGCGGGACTGGGCGGCGCGGAAGCGGAGGGCCTGCGGCTCTTCCTGCCCGACGGCGCGGAAATCTCCCTGAAATCGGCGAAAATAAAATATTCCCTCGCGGGGCTGCTCTCCAAAAACGCCGACGTTGAATCCGCGCAGGTCGAGGGGCTGGTGGTAAAGCTCGCCCCGGAAAAGGCGGCGGGCGCGCCCGCGCGGGAAATCCGAAAGCCCGCGCAGGCGGAGGCGCAAAAGCCGCCCGCCGAAAAACGCGCGCCCGAAGGCGGAAAAGAAAATTCCCCGTCCGCCCTGCAAACGCTTTCGGAATGGGGATTCAGCCTAGGCAGCCTGAAAGCCGACGCCGCGATTCTCGCGCCGGACGGCTCCAAACTCTCCGCCGAATTCTCCGCCGCCGGCCTCAAAATAGAAAGGGGCCTGAAACCCGTATCCGGCGCCGCGGACGCCAAAATTTCCGCCGAATCCCCCGATTTCGGGCGCGAGGAAATATCGGCGAAAATGTCGGCAGGCATGACGCAAAACGGCCCGAAAATCGCAGTCGAAATCCTGCGCAAAAACTCGAGGCTCGCGGCGTTTGAGGGCGAGTTTTCCGCGGACTTTTCGGAGGGTTCGGCGACCGCGCGCGCCGACGCCTCCGACGCCGACTTCGCGGCGTTCAAATCCCTGCTCGGAAAGCCTCCGCAGTTCAAGTCCGCGGTTTTCGCAAAAATAAAATACTCCGGCTACGGAAAATCCGCCCGCGCCGACGGGTCGTTCAAAATAGACTTTCCGTCGCCCGCGTCGATCTCCGAAAAGCTCGGATTCCTCGGGCCTTGCGTGTTATCTGGCGAAATCTCCGGCTCGATGGGCGGCGGAAGCGCGAACGTTGAGAAATTTTCGGCGATACTCTCCGAAGGGTCTAAAAGCCTCGTTTCGGCGGAGCTGTCCGCGCCCGTAAAAATCCCCCTTTCGGGCGCGGAGTCCGGCGAAATTCCGCGCGGGAAGATCGAGTGCGTCGCGGTCGTCCCCGCAAAAATTCCCGCGCATTTCGCAAAGGGCATGGAATTTTCGTCGTCCGACATATCCGGCAGGCTCTCTGCGGAAACCGACGGCAAAAAGATTTTCCTCAAAACCTCGTCGCCGTTCGCGGTTTCCGGCTTGAGCCTTTCAAAGGGCGGAGAGGACTTTGTAAAAAATATCGGGGCGACCCTCTCGCTCTCCGCGCAAGCCGACTTCGGCGGAAACTTCGACGCCCGCGCCGAACTGCAGGCGGGGGACTCGCTCGACGACTCCGCGACGCTCAAAATCTCCGCGCGCAAGTCGGGGGAAAGCGTTTTTGCGGAAGCCTCGCTCAAAGGCTCGATAGACCCGTTCGCCACAAAAATCTACTCCGTCGCAAACCTGAAAGAATACCATATTTCCGTCGATTCTTCGCTGCGCGCGCGCTTCGGCGGAGGAACGGCGGCAATCGAGAGCTTTTCGTTCGAGGCTTTCGACAAGGCGGGAAAGCGCATGGCGAAAATCTCCGACGCGGGCGAAATCGGCTTCGACCTGCAAACGAAAAAAATATCCGCGAAATCTAAAACCGTCGCAAAATTCGAGGCCGCGGATTTCCCGTTCGCGCCGATAAAGCCGTTCGCCGCGGGCGTGGACGCGGAGTCCGTCTCGGCGGAGGGGACGCTCTCCATGCCCGACGAATCTTCGGTTTCCGCGAGCGCGAACGCCTCGGTAAAGTCGCTTTATTACAGAAAAGACGGGCGGACGATGTTTGCGGACATATCCGTCAAGACCGACTTGGAGGCTGGCGCGGCCCTCGACCTGACCCGCGTCTGGGCGCGCGCCGGCAAGTGCGT
>CAJMOT010000190.1 GCA_905214995.1 uncultured bacterium
TCGCCCAGATCTCCGAAGCCGCCGAAGCCGCCGAAGCCGCTCCTTTCGGCCTGTCCGGGTCTGCCCGCTCGACGAAATTACTCAAGATAGCCGCCGAGACGACCTCGCCGACGAAGCCGCCGACCTCGTTATCGGTGAGAGTCTGCGTTCGAGTGCGGACGGCGAAAGCGCCGGTCTTGAAATCAAAGACGACATACGCCCGAGCGCCCTCCGGCGGCTCGATTTTGACCGCCGCCGCGTCTGCGATAACCTCCTCTGGGCTCGGCACGGTATAACCGGCCTTTTTCAGAATGTCCAGTTGCGCCGCGTCGAGGGCGAACGCCTCGCCGCCGAGCTTCTTAGAATAGAGCTTTTTCATTGTTTCATTCCTCCGTTTTTCTTTAATTTGGGACACCATGCCGGGATATACGGGTCAAAGCGTTTCACGCCGACGACGCGCCCCTTGCATCTTCCGGGAGCAAAGCACCGATAGGAGAGAGTGTCTTTCGACCACGGCTCCGCTACGACGTGCTCGCACCCCTCGCAAGTGCGGGTAAAGTCAGCGCCTACCATTCCTCGTCCTCCTCTAATAAGAGGTCGTCGAACTCCATTTGTCCGGGGAGCACCCCGTCCTCCATCCACCAATGGAAAATGTCGCGGCCTGTCGTTCCCGCTCTCCATGTGCCTTGCATTTTCCCTCGGCGTTTCCGCTCCTCGAGCATCTTGTCGAAAGCGCGGATATATGCGTCTTGGTATTTCGGATAGCGGCTAAACTCCTTTTGTCTGCCTTGCGTTCCCATAGGACACCCGACGCACCCGACACGAGAAAAGCCGCACCCGTAAAGAGGATTGACGGGGATTTTTTCGGACTCGATATAGTCCCATACGTCCGCGTCCGACCAATCAATAATAGGATTGCATACGGCTTTGTGCTGTCTCATGCACGTTTCAAAGAGTCGCCGCCGGTCGTCGTTGTCGTTGTTGAGAATGACTCTTTTCTCCGGGTTAGAGTGTCCGTTCTCGAAAATGCCCCGGTTTTTCTTTCTCGCGGCGCTTTCAGCCCAACGAACGCCCGTCGTTATGTAGCGGCCTTGACCGCCGCGCTCTTTGAGAATGGAGCAACAATAGCGGACGAGCCGCGTCGGAGGCATGAGCTTTTGCGGAATGAGGCTCCACATAGTCACCCGCTCGCCCTTGTAGTGCGGATAGTTGACCGTGCATTTTACGCCTTTTTCCTCGAGCCGCTTAAACTCGCGGCGGATGAAATAGACTGTCTCCGGCGCGTCTACGGTCGTGTGATTGTGCATAACCTCGAAGTCGATACCGGCCTTTTCTGCGAGCGCCACGCAAACGGAGCTATCTTTTCCGCCGCTGGTCGTCACAATGAGCGGAGCCTTGTAAAAGCGTTCGGACGTGTCCGCCGCCTCTCGGAGCCGCATAATTGCCTTTTGCTCTAAATCCATGTCCATTTATACCGCCTCCTCTTTCGCCCACGCATAGAGAACTTCCGTGCAAAAGTTCAGCGGTGAGTCTTTGCAGTATTCCGCCGCCGGACACTCCGAGCAAGCTCTCTTTTGGATTTCCTCGATAACCTTTTTCGGCTCTATGGAGATAAGCCATTTCTCGAGATTGTTCATTCCTCTACCTCCGCCGCCGGGAGGCCGAGCCACCATAGCGGATTGTCCCGCTCCGGGCGGCGGCAGTCGTCACAATCCGCCGCCGAGCATGAGGAGCAACAGAGCCGGTGAAAAGCATCGTCCCACGGCGTTTCAATCGCCGGGATAGAGCCGAGGAACGTCGCCAGCGCCTCCGGGCTTGCCGTGATACTCTGAAAGTTGTCCATGCTCACGCCTCCAAAGCCCGCAGTATTTCGCGGAGGTCTGCGTCGAGCTCTTTCCAAAACTGCGCGTTGTCGGCGGCGTGGATATATTTCGGGGAGCCGTCCTCTTTCTTTTCCTCTGCGAGCTTTTCCCATGTCGCCGCCTCACCCTCGCGGGTCTTGGTCGTCATAAGGATGTAGAGCGAGAGCTTGGAGCATTGTTCCGCCGTGAGTGTCTTTTCGTTCATGGTATGAGTAACCTCCTTTTCTTCATTGAGCCGCTTTCCGACGGCCTCTATTTCGGTACGACCGATTGACGCGAGCCTCCGCTACCGCCGCGCTATACCCTTGCCGAAAGCGAGAGTCCGTTTCGCCGGTCTTGCCCCGCTCGAGCTCGCGGTAAATAGTCGCTCGACACTTGCCGACGCGCTTTGCGATTTCGTCCGGCTTTGCGCCCTCGGCGTACATAGCCTCGATAATCCGCCGCTCCTCGAGCTTCAAACACTCGTATTTCATTGTCTCGCCTCCGTTTCTGCATAAAAAAATAAGTGCGTCGGAGCTTAGTAGCTCTTTCGCACTTAATGATAAACGGCACACTTTTTGAAAAATGTGGATTTCCCTCTTGACAGAACGGAGGGAAGCTCATATAATACTACTGTTCGCGGCGTGAGCCGCACAATTTCATATCCGGGTGTAGCGCAGTTGGTAGCGCGCATGGTTCG
>CAJMOT010000191.1 GCA_905214995.1 uncultured bacterium
GCTATGCCAATCCGCCGAAAGGGGGGCTTTGCCCCCCTTTCATTAAAAGATGTAGCCGACGCCGCCGCCGGTCCAGACGAAGTTGTCGGGGCCCATGTTTACGTTGTCGGGGCCGGCTTTGCCGTCGTTGTGGCATGCCCAACCGACGCCCACAAATATGCGCCAGGAATTCGTTTCGTATACGAGGTTGCTTTCAGCTTGGATGTAGCCGTAGGAGTTGCGCCAGTAATTGCCGTCGGAAAGGCGGGTGTCGCCGGCGAATCTGTTTGCCTTTACGTATCCGAAGATTATCTGCGACTGTATGGAAAGACCCCTGATTGCCGTGAGTCCTTCGAGGCTGAATACGGGGTTGAAGCCGCCCTGAATTTTCAGCGAATCGTAGGTTGGGTCGTAGCCGACATAGGCGAACGGGCGCAGGAAGATTTCGTCGGTGGAGAGCCCCGCGTAGACGTCGCCGCGCCAGCTTTCCCCTCCGATGCCGACGAGCCCGGGGCCGGCGACTTTTTTTGTGGAATAGATTATGTTCCCGCCGAGGTCGATATCGACGTATTTTGTGACGTTGTACTTCCAGCCGCCGAAGAACACCGCTTGCTGGGCGTATTTTGAGTCAACCGGCGCGGAATAATACAAATCCATGTAGCCGTCGCCGCCGAAGAAGGCGCCCCTGTCGGTTAGCGACGCGACGGGGGTAAATTCGCCGACCCTGCGGCCCTCCATGACCGAGGCGGAATACGCTTCGAGCTGGAATACGGTTCTGCGGGGCTCTTTGGCTCCTATGATTTTGTCGCCGTCGAAGCTCGCGAAGACTTCCCACGTATAGGGGTTGATATCGTAAAATTCGGCGGATTCGGGCAGGGGCTTTATCCCGTACGAGGCGGGTTCGCCGAATGCCGTGACGCGCGCATGGGAGACTGCCGCCAGCGCAATGCAGAGCGAGACCGTGAGTATAAATTTTTTCATTTGCCGCCGACGATATTTTTTGGAGACGCCGATTTAAAGCTTATTTTTATATGGGGCGGGATTTTTTTGAAAAACGCCGCCGCCGGCAAAAAAGAATTGCGCCCCGCCGCCGTATTTGCGAAATTCGCCGGATATGATTCGCAGAGTATTTGTTGAAGACAAAAGCGGGCATTCCGCGCGCGCCCTCCTCGGCGATTTGAAGGGCAATTTGAATTTGGAAGGGCTCGAGTCCGCGAGGATTTTGCAGAGGTACGACATAGAGGGGATGGACGACGAAGTTTACGCCCGCGTCAAAAATCTGATATTTTGCGAGGCTCCCGTGGAGAACATTTACGAGGGGGCGTTTCCGCTCGCGGAGGGCGAGGAGGCGTTCGCGATAGAATACCTGCCAGGGCAGTTCGACCAGCGCGCGGACTCGGCGGAGCAGTGCGTGCAGATAGTCGCGTTCAGACGCCCGAAAGTCGCGTGCGCGCGCGTGTACGTATTGAAGGGGAAACTTTCTGAGGCGGAAATAGCGGCGGCGAAGGCGTACCTCATAAATTCGGTAGACAGCCGCGAGGCGTCGATGGAAATGCCGGAATCGCTCGAAATCAAGCCCGAGCCCGCCGCCGACGTCAAGGTTGTCGAAGGGTTCGTTTCGATGGGTGGCGGGGAAATCGCGGAACTCCACAAAAAGATGTCGCTTGCGATGTCCGTTGCCGACCTCGAATTTTGCCGCAGGTATTTTGCCGAAACCGAGCGGCGCGACCCCACCGTTACCGAAATCCGCGTTCTCGACACTTATTGGAGCGACCACTGTCGCCACACGACTTTCCTCACGCGCCTCGAAAGCGTGAAAATCGACAATGGCAGGTATTCGGCGCCGATAGAAAAATCATGGAAATCGTACCTCGAATCCCGCAGGGTTCTGGGGCTCGACGCAAAGGGCAAGCCGGTGTGCCTGATGGACGCGGCGCTGATAGGAATGCGCAGGCTGCGCGCGGAGGGGAAGCTTGAAGACCTCGAAGTCAGCGAGGAAATCAACGCCGCGAGCATAGTCGTAAGCGTGGACGTGGACGGAAAGGATGAGGAGTGGCTTGTGATGTTCAAGAACGAAACTCACAACCACCCCACCGAAATAGAGCCGTTCGGGGGAGCCGCCACATGCCTCGGCGGGGCGATTAGAGACCCGCTTTCGGGCCGCAGCTATGTGTACCAGGCAATGCGCGTGACCGGCGCGGGCGACCCCCGCACCCCGTTTTCGCAGACGCTGCCCGGCAAGCTTCCGCAGCGCAAGATAACGGTGGGGGCGGCGAACGGGTACAGCAGCTACGGCAACCAGATAGGGCTCGCCACGGGGCAGGTGACGGAAATTTACAACTCGGGATACGTCGCAAAGCGCATGGAAATAGGCGCGGTAGTCGCGGCGGCGCCCCGCGGCGCGGTGGTGCGCGGAACCCCCGCCAAAGGCGATGTCGTGCTGCTCGTCGGAGGGCGCACCGGCCGCGACGGGATAGGAGGGGCGACCGGGTC
>CAJMOT010000192.1 GCA_905214995.1 uncultured bacterium
TCGCGCGCCTTGCGCGCGGCGTCGCGGGCGCGGGCCGCCATGACGCACTTATCTATGATTTTTTTCGCGATGGCGGGGGAAGTCTCAAAATAGTATTTCAGCTTTTCGCCGACGATTTTTTGGACTATGCCGTCCACTTCGCCGTTGGAGAGCTTCGTTTTGGTCTGGCCCTCGAAGCGCGGCTCGGGGACTTTCACGGAAATCACGGCGGTGAGGCCCTCGCGGCAGTCGTCGCCCGATATCGCGGGATCCTTTTCCTTTACGAGGTTGTTTGCCTTGGCGTAGTTGTTTATCACGCGCGTGAGGGCCGTCCTGAACCCGCTCAGGTGCGTGCCGCCCTCGACGTTGTATATGGAGTTTGCGTAGGCGTAGACCTGCTCGTTGTAGGAGTCGTTGTACTGGATTGCGATGTCGACTTTTATCAGCGAATCCGAGCCCTCCGACGCGGGAGCCTCGCCCGAAAAGTATATGACTTTCGGGTTGACGACGACCTTTGCGCGGTTGAGGTACTGGACGTATTCGGAGATTCCCTCCTTGAAATTGAACTGCTCGCGCTTGTTTGTGCGCTCGTCGGAGAGTTCGATGGTGATTCCGGGATTGAGGAAGGCGAGCTCGCGCAGTCGCTTGGAGAGTATCTCGTATTTGAATTCGCGCGTGAGGGTGAATATCTCGGGGTCTGGAATGAATGTGATTTTAGTGCCGGTGGATTTCGTGTTGCCGATGACGGTCATCGGCATGGTGGTCTTGCCGCGCGAGAACTCCATCTTGTAAATTTGCCCGCCCTTGCGCACCTCAACCTCGAAGCGTTCCGAGACCGCGTTTACGCACTTCGCGCCGACTCCGTGCAGGCCGCCCGAAACCTGGTACGCGCCCTTGCCGAATTTGCCGCCGGCGTGGAGGTTCGTCATCACGAGCTCGAGCGCGGGGATTTTATATTTGGGGTGGATGTCGACGGGAATGCCGCGCCCGTTGTCCTCGATGGAGCACGAGCCGTCGTTGTGTATGCTCACCTTTATGAGCGAGCAGAAGCCCGCGAGGGCCTCGTCTATGGAATTGTCCACTATTTCGAACACGCAGTGGTGCAGGCCCCTCTCGTTGGTGTCGCCGATGTACATGTCGGGACGCTTTCTGACGCCTTCCAAGCCCTCGAGCTTCTGGATTTTCGACGCGTCGTAATTGTCGTTTGTCTTGTTCGTTTCAGCCATTTTCGATTCTTTTTGATTTTTGAAAGTTTTGCCGGCGCAGCGCGTGCGCTCCGGTCGGGGGGAACGCTTCAAACGCGCTCCGCGCCGTCAAAAAGAAAGAGTCCCCCACTTTGTTGGCGGCGCATTAGTAATATTATAAAGGGGCGCGGAATGCGCAATAATTAAATTGGGAAAATCGAAAATATTTGCTCCCCAAATTCCGCGAAAAAAGCTTGAAAAGCGCAAAAAAATCCGCGCCGGAAAGCGGCGCGGATTTGGCGGAAAATTTTTCGGATTCCCGTTTAGGCGGACGGGGCGTCGGTCCATCTGCCCTCTTTTTTGATGAGGGCGACGAGCCGCTCGATGGATTCCTCCTGCGGAATGTTCCTTTCCACGCAGACTTTGTTTTTGTAGAGGTTGATTTTGCCCGGCGCCCCGCCGACGTATCCGAAATCCGCGTCCGCCATTTCCCCCGGGCCGTTTACTATGCAGCCCATCACGCCGATTGTGACGTCTTTGAGATGGCATGTGGCGGCCTGGATTTTTGCGAAGGCGTCCTGAATGTCGTAGAGCGTGCGGCCGCAGCTCGGGCAGGCGATGTATTCGGCCTTCGAGCGGCGGGTGCGCGCACCCTGCAATATGGCGAGGCAGTATTCGGCGTCCTTTTGCGAGTCGCCGGAAATTTCCGCGGAGGCGACGTCGCCTATGCCGTCGGCCATGAGGGAGCCTATGTAAATCGACGCCTCGCCCAGAAGAGCCATTTCTCCGGCGTCGGGGGCGGCGGAGAGGGATTTGTCGAATTTGAGCCAAATGGGCGCGCCGATGCCGAGCTCGCGCAGGGCTGCAAGCGACTGCCTCCGGAGCTGTTCCTGTTCACTGAGTTCGATACTCATATCCTGTGTTTTTGAATGTTTGGACTATTGACCGTGCAAAGTTAATAAATTCTGCGCAAATATGCTTCACCGGGGGTGGGTGAATCGTCTGTTCCGGCTCTGTGCCAGCCTGCGGTAGCCCCGCAGGGCGGCGTAGCCCAGTACGGAGCCCACGAGCGTGCCCCATACGAGATCCATCGGGAAATGCTTGCCCAGGTAGATGCGCGAATAGCAGATGACGACGGTGCAGACGACCATCAGGGCGGTGAACCACTTGCGGCGGATTGCGCCGCATGAAAGCACGGCCACCGCGACGATCGTGGCCGCGTGTGCCGAGACGGTGCCGTACATGCCGCTTACGGCCTCGGGCGGGACGTGTACCGCC
>CAJMOT010000193.1 GCA_905214995.1 uncultured bacterium
CCCGTCGGCGAGGCTGCGCGCGGCGGACGCGAAGAGCTTTCCGAAAATGTCGCCCTCGGAAACTTTGAGGGCTCCCCCGCCGCGAACCTGCGCGGAGGCGCCCGCGCTTATGCCGGTGACGCCCCCTCCGCCCGCGTCGAACAGCGAGCTCGACGTCTCTATGGAAAACGTCTCTATATTCGTCGAAATTCCGTATCCCTCAAAAGAGCGCGTTTCTGAGCCTGCCGATATTATCGCCACCGACAAAATCCTGTCGGCGCCCGCAAATTCGGCGATTTTGGCGGCGGACGCGCCGGAGAAGAGGGCGGCGTTGATTTCGCCGTCCGACGCCTTGGAAGCCCCTCCGACGTATTCGCCGAGGCTGCGCAGCGCGAGGGCCTCGTCTACCGTCGGCAGCCCGCGCGCATTGAGCTGGGCGGCTATCGCCGCGGAAAACGCCCCGAGCCGCGAGTCGAGCGAAGGGTCGGCGGACAGGTTGCGGACGAACACCGCTATTTTCCCCGCGGGAGCGGAATTTTGGGGCTGCTGCGCAAACGCCGGCAGCCAGAACGCCGCCGCGAGAGCGACGAATGGCAATGTCTTCTTCATTTTTTTACCCTTTCAATTTAAAACGCCGCGCGGCGGCGGAAAGTTTCGCTCATCCGGCGGAATCCCCGTATCCGGTGGGCAGCTTCGTCCACCTGTCGGGGATTATGTCGGAGTAGTCAATATTCGCCGACGGCGCAAACCACATATCGGGAGCCACGGTTATCCTGCCGGGCTTGCCCGCCTCGCCGAGCCACGCGCTCCACCAGCTGAAAGTGCTGTTGGAAATCACCGCGTGGCGGCAGCGGCTCATCAGATAAAAGTCCTCAAAATGCCCCGATGGCTCTATCAACACGACGTTTTTTCCGCCGAAATTTTTCCGAACCCACCCGGGATCGTCGGAGGCGACGAAAAACCGCGCGTTCTCGACGCGCTCCGAGACGTGCCGGATCGCGCCCTCGTAATACCTCTTGCGGCAGATGTGGAGAATCCGCCGGTACTTCGGCTTTGAAACGTAGTCTCCGCGCCGCACGTGCACCGCCACGGAATTGGGCTTTTCAACCTCCCCGAACAGCGGGTGGCGCGAGAGCCTTTCGGCGTCCCTGAACGCGAAGTCCGCGCGGATTGCGTCCGCAAAATCCGAAAAATATTTTTCGCTCTGCCAGAGCCCCTCCACATATCGGGAATTTCCGACGGAGAGAACCGACGGGTCGAAGGCGAAGGATTTTTCGCGCAGGTGGGTGGGAGATAGCCTGTACGGGATTTTCAAAGCCTTGTACAGCCTGCGCTTGAGCTCGAAGCGCGGCGTTATGACGAGGCTCTTGCGCTCCGCGTCCACAAACGGCGCGCTCACGTTGAACGCGCCGAGCGAAAAGCGCGTGTGCCTTTTCGGATCGAGGGCGCACGCGTCGAGGTAGAGCTCCATGCCGTTTCTGAGCGACAGCGCGCGGGCGAAGGCGTATTCGAACATCTGGTTTCCCATTCCGCCAAGCAGCCTCGATACTATAAAATCTTTCATTCGCCGGAATTTTTCCGAATGCCTCCCGAAAGCGCAAACATATTTCTCAAAAAGCCCGGCAAAAAAATTCCACTTTTGCGCGCTTGACATAGTTAGAGCGTTAACTTAAATTCGGGCAAATGAAATTCCTTACAATTTTCTTGGCGGTGTCGGCCGCGGTTCTCGCGGCATGCTCCACGGCAAACCTTTCAGAGGCAAACGGGCCGCAGGCGGCCGATTCCGGCCCGTCGGCGGCGGAATTTAAAAACCCTCCGGACGGGGTTCGCCCGTGGTGCTACTGGTGGTGGGTGAACGGAAACGTCGACCGCGACACCATCTCAAAAGACCTCGCCGGAATGAAAAAGCTGGGCTTCGGGGGGTTCCTTCTGTTCGACGCGCGCGGATATTGGGAGGACTCGCGCCACCTGTTCTACCCCAAGCCGAAGTGCGAGTTCATGGACGAAACGTGGCGCGAAAACTTCGCTTTCGCCATGGAGGAGGCCTCGCGCCTCGGGCTGGAGGCCAGCGCGAACCTCAGCAACTGCGCCGGCAGGTTCAAGGGCCCGTGGAAAGTCGGCGCGGACGCCCCCAAGCGGCTGATATGCAAAATTTCCCCCCTCGGGAAAGGCAAGGTTAAACTCTCCTCCGAAAAGCCCGCCGACAGAAAATATTTTTGGGACGTCGCGCGCTTCGCGGTGCGGCACGACGGGCAAAAGTTCCCCGAGGGCGGCGGCTGGCTGAACGCCGGCGACGGGCTCTACTCAATGGAGGCGGCCTCCGGAAAGCGCACCGACAACGCGGGCGTCACCGGCCTCAGAAACGCCATCGAAGCGGTTGACATCTCCGGCGCAAAGGAATGGGAAGCGCCCAATGACGGGCAGTGGGCGGACGTGCGCTTCGCC
>CAJMOT010000194.1 GCA_905214995.1 uncultured bacterium
CTCGCCCCGCTGCTAGACGACAAGCTCTCCCTCGCATGCGCGGCGTTCGCCGTTTTCGCCGCCCTCGCGTGCGCGTTCGCCCCGCTGCTCGCGCCGTTCGGATACGACGCTCAAAACCTCTCCCTCGGCGCGTCGGCGCCGTCCGCCGAACACCCGTTCGGAACCGACATGCTCGGGCGCGACATACTCTCGAGAATCCTGTACGGCGGGGGGGGGTCGTTTGCGGTGGGAATGCTCGCCACCTTCGTAGCCGCGGCAATCGGGGTGGCTTACGGCACGGTGTCGGCGATGTGCGGCGGGCGGATAGACGCCTTCATGATGAGGGTTGTGGACATCGCGTATTCGCTGCCGTTCACGATTTTCGTCATACTGCTTACAGCGGCTTTCGGAAGGTCGGTGTGGCTGATTTTCGCGGCGATAGGGGCTGTGGAGTGGCTCACGATGGCGCGCATAGTCCGCGCCTGCGCGCTAGACATAAAAAATCGCGCCTATGTCGAGGCCGCGTTCGCCCTCGGAGAGGGCAAGGCGGGCGTCGTCCTGCGCCACATACTGCCAAACGCCGCGCCAGCGATTCTCGTATGCGCCGCGCTCACCGTGCCGAGCGTAATGCTGCTCGAATCGTTCCTGAGCTTTCTGGGGCTCGGGGTGCAGGCGCCGCTGCCGTCGTGGGGATCGCTGATAAAAGACGGGGCGGAGTACATGGAGGACGCCCCATGGATGCTCGCCTTCCCCGCCCTGTTTTTCAGCCTGACTCTATTTTCCCTGAACAGAATCGGCGAGGCTCTCTCGAGAGGGGGCGGAGAGTGAAAAGCCTCGCAATAATCGGCGCGGGGGCGGCGGGAATGTTTTGCGCAGCCGCCCTGCGGGGGGCGAAAAACCTGCGGATTTCGATTTTGGAGGCGTCCGGCGCCCCGCTAAAAAAAGTGCTGCTGTCGGGCGGAGGCAGGTGCAATTTCACGAACGCCGCAATCGACGGCGGAAACCCGAAAGACTTCTATCCGCGAGGGGCAAGACATATGCGCAAACCGCTGCGCGCGTTCGGCTGCGGGGCGGCGCGCGAGTTTTTCCGCTCAATAGGGGCGGAGTCCAAAATCGAGGCGGACGGGCGGGTTTTCCCCGTATCGGACGACTCGCGGACGATAGCCGCCGCGCTCGAAAAGTCCGCCGCAAAATGCGAAATGCGCTTCGGATTCCGCGCGGATTCCCTGCGCCCCGCCGGAGACGACTGGGAAATAGGCGGCGAAAGAAACGGAAGGCGCGAAACGCTGCGCGCGGATTTCGCATTGGTCGCGACTGGCGGGCGGTGGCAAAGGGGGCTCAAAAAATCTGTTGAGGCCCTCGGCGGAAAATTTTCCGACCCCGTGCCAACGCTGTTTCCGCTCGACCTCGACCGCGCGAAGGGCGGAGAATGGGAAAAGCTCTCCGGCGTCTCCGTCGCCGACGCGCGGGCGGACGCCTATGCAAACGGGCGGGAATTTTCCGCGCGCGGGGCGCTGCTCGTAACGCGCTCGGGCATAGGGGGGCCGGCTGCGCTGAAACTCTCGGCGTTCGGCGCGCGCGACTTCGCGGAGTGCGGATACGCCTTCGGGCTGCGCGTAAACTGGATCCCCCGGGTCTGCGACGAAGATTTCAAAAGGGAAATCCTCTCGGCGCGCCGCTCATTCCCCAAAAGGTCCCTGCGCAACTCGCCGCTCTTCGGGTTGCCGCGCTCGCTGTGGGAATATCTTTGCCGGAGCGCGGGCGTTTCCGAAAGGCTCTGGGCCGGCTTCTCAAAAGCGGACGGGACAGCGCTCAAAGCCGCCCTCTCCGCCGACGAAATGCGCGCCGTCGGGAAATCGGCGCACAAGGGGGAGTTTGCGACCTGCGGGGGCTTGGAATGCGGCTGCGTGGACTTCAAAACCTGCTCGCTGAAAGGGCGGCCGACGCTATTTTTCGCCGGAGAATGCCTCGACATCGACGGCATAACGGGCGGGTTCAACTTGCACGCGGCGTGGGCGACGGCAAAAATTTGCGCCGATTCGATAAAAAATTTTGCAGAAAACGAAGGGTAATCTCACAACAAACTGATAATCATTGTAAAAAAAATTAAAAAAATTCTTGCAATCCTCCGGAGAATATACGACTATAACGCCATAAAAATTTCCTCCCCCATCATATGTATAATAGCGCCGCCTTGAAAGATTTCTTTCAAGGCGGCGTCCTTTTATAAATATTATGCGCGCGCGGCCCGCGACGGACAAGCGAAATTCGGAGCTCCATATTCGCAAAACAAAAGCGCCAAACCTATTTGCCATTAATGCGCCGCAAAACCGGCGCAGTTTATATCATCCCACGCGTCCGCGCGCGGCGAGCCCGAGCGCCAACGCGCTGAGAATCGCGGCGGCAACGGCGGGCTCAGGCACCTGCGCAAACCCCACTTGCAGG
>CAJMOT010000195.1 GCA_905214995.1 uncultured bacterium
GCCGGATTTCGCCATACTCGAAATAAACACCCTCCCGGGCATGACTCCGACGAGCCTGCTTCCCAAAAGCGCCTCGTGCGCGGGATATAGTTTTGAATCCCTCTGCGAAACGCTCGTGGGCGGGGCGGTAAAAAGGTTCTTGTCCAGGGCAAAAAGGTAATGCCAAAAAATCCGGCAGCAAAAAAAGCCTCCACTTGGCGCGACCTCAAATCCGACGGCGGAAAAAAGCGCCGGAAGATGCCGCTGTCGCTGCGCGCCAAGCTGCGGGTTGTCTGGCTGTGGGCGCGCGCGGCTCTCGCGCTCGCGGTTCTCGGCGGTCTGGGATACGGCGCGTATTTCCTGTATAAGAACGCATTCATCGAGGACATCCTCGCCCCGAAAGACGCGCGCATAAGGCGCATAGAATTTAAAACCGACGGGCTCGCCACCGCCGAATGGCTCAAAAGCTACCTGAAAATCCCGCCCGACGCGCGCCTCGGCGACGTCAACATTTTCGCCGTAAAAAGCGCGCTCGAATCCCTGTCGCAAATCGAATCGGCATCTGTGGAGCGCGCATATCCGGACGCTCTGAAAATCACCCTGACTGAGCTCAAGCCCTTCATGAAGCTCTTTGCGGACGTCTCCGGCAGGCGGAAGATTTTCATAATGTCGCCAGACGGAAGGTTCTTTGAGCCCTCGTGCGTCCCGCCCGAAATGATAGACGCCATGCCCAGGCTCGACGGCTGGACGCCGCGCTTTGACGGCGCGGTTCCGCAGCCCTGCAAGTTCGCGCCGGAAATCGCAGGATTCCTCGGCGCGGCGCACGCCGCCCTTCCCGCGGCTGCGCGCGGCTGGAAGCGCATCGACGTGTCCGACCTCGGGAGCCTCACCCTGCCCCTGCTGAAAGTCGTCGACGCCTCCGGAATGGAGATAATCTTCGCCCCGCGCGACTACAAAAAACAGTTCGACAGGCTCGAATATATCTTGCGTTATCAGAGGGAAAACCCTTTAACAGTCATAAAGCGCATAGACCTGTCGATAAAGGGATGGGCGCCCGTTAAAATCAAGACGACCAAATGAGCGACAGCAAGACAATAGCGGCGTTGGAAATCGGCACCGGAAAGATGCAGGTTTTCATCGGCGAGATAGTGGACGGCAAGATGCTCAACCTCGTGGGCGTCGGGCAGGCGGCGACCGACGGCGTGAAAAAGGCGGACATCATCGACGTGAAAAAGGCCGCAAATCAGGCTCAGGCGGCGATCGTCATGGCGGAACGCTCTTGCTCGGCGCGGCCGAGATCCGTGTGCCTCGGCATAAGCGGAACCCACATACAGGGATTCAGAAACATAGGATCGGCCAACGTCGCGGGCTCCGACGGCATAGTCCGCAGGGGCGACGTTGAGCGCGCAAGGGAGGACGCAAAGAGCAAGTCGCTGCCCGAAGGCAGGAGCTACATACACAGGATCTGCTGCGGGTTCTACCTCGACGACGACAGGTATTGCGTCGACCCCGTCGGCGAGCGAGCCTCGAAGATAGCGGCGGAATACTGGATGATGCACGGCGACAGCGAAAAAATCCGCACGGCCATGCATGTGGTCCAGAGCTTCGGAATGGAGGTGGAATACCTCGTGTTCTCGGGGCTCGCCTCGGCGATGGCGGCGTCCTCGCCGGTTCAGAAGGAAAACGGGGCGCTGGTCGTGGACATCGGCTGCGGAACGAGCGACTACGCTTTCTACAAAAACGGCATTCCCGTGCAGGCGGGCGTAATCCCGATAGGCGGCGACCACATCACCAACGACCTCTCTTTCGGAATACGGCTGAGCCGGAAAAATTCCGAACGCATTAAGACGCGCTTCGGAAAGGCGATAATTACGGAAGACGAGCGCAACGTCAAATTCTGGAGCCTCGGCGACAGGCAAATCGGCGACAGGAAAATACCGTTGGAGGCCATAAACAAAGTCATACGAGCGCGCCTGGAAGAGCTGTTTCTGCTGCTGCGCCAGGACATGATAGACCACTTTTCGGAAGGCTCGGTCAACGAGGTCGTCCTGACGGGCGGAACGTCGAAGCTCAACGGGATATGCGAGCTCGCCGAAGCCGTGCTCGAACGCCCGTGCTCGCTCGGCAAATTTCCGCCGTCGGTCGCCGAAAACCTGCGCCACCAGGAATTCTCAACCGCGCTCGGGCTGCTCGAATACGCGAGGATGAAAGAGACGGGCGGCGGCTCGAAGAACGGAAACTCCATAACCGAAAAAATCGCAAAATTTTTCAAAATCTGATGCAGCCGGAAACCGCACATAAGCTTTCAATCCGCGTGGCGGGCGTCGGGGGCGCGGGCGTGAAAATCGCCGCCGCCCTATGCGCCGCGGGCTGCGAAGGCGCGGATATTGCGGCCGTTGACACCGACGAAACCTCCCTGCGCGAC
>CAJMOT010000196.1 GCA_905214995.1 uncultured bacterium
GAAGCGGTCGCTGCCGGACAACATCGTCTTCACCTATCAGGGCGACGGCGACCTCGCGTCCATCGGCCTCTGCGAGACCGTCTCCGCCGCGCGCGCCATCTGGATTTCAAACGGACCGTAAAGCTCGTCGGAGGTCTCTTCGGCGCGCAGCAGGGCGTTGCGGTGCCCGAGCGCGGAGTGGTACCGCCTGAGCGCGTCGAAGTATTCGGGGTCGATTCCCGATATGAACATGTCTACGTCCCGCCGCCGCGTCTCGGGGGAGCCCCGCAGGATTTTCACGTCCTCGGAGGTCATAGGCAGGGCGGGGAAGCGGCCTATGAAGTCTCCGAGCCTGCCGATTTCCGCGCCGTCCACCGATATTTTGCGGGTCTTTGAAATTTCTATGAGAATTTCCGAATCCCCCGCTTCTTCCGTCCGCGCCCCGAAGAGCGCGGCCGCGCTCTTTTCGCCCTTTTTTACGAGAGCGGAGATGTCGGAAGTCCGGAAAGACCTCGCCGCGGCGAGCAGCCCGAGGGCTTCGAGCAGGTTGGTCTTGCCCTGGGCGTTAGCCCCGCAGATCCACACCGAGTCCGCGTCGAGGTCGATTTCCGCGAACTCGACGTTCCTGAAATTTTGAAGCCTGGCAAATTTTATCTTCACAAAATTCCGATACGGTGTAGCGTCATATTTAACGGATAATTTGTAAAGAATATTGAGACATGGAAAAGGGCGCCGACTACATTCGCGAGGCTCTCGAGCGCAGGGAGGACGACATTGACGCGTCTTTGCGCCCGTCGGGGTTCGACTCGTTCACGGGGCAGCCCAAGACGGTCGAGCGGCTGAAAGTCATGGTGGGCGCCGCCCGCCGAAGGGGGGACGCGCTCAGCCACATACTCTTCCACGGCCCGCCCGGGCTCGGCAAGACGACGCTCGCGTTCATTCTCGCAAACGAGATGGGCGCGCAGATCCGCGTGACTTCCGGCCCCGTCATCGAAAAGGCGTCCGACCTCGCGGGCCTGCTCACCAACTTGCAGGAGGGCGACATATTGTTCATCGACGAAATCCACCGCATATCCCGCACCGTGGAGGAGTTCCTGTACGGGGCGATGGAGGATTTCAGAATCGACATAATGATAGACCAGGGGCCCAACGCGCGCAGCGTGAGGCTGAACGTGCCGAAGTTCACGCTCATCGGGGCGACGACCCGCACGGGGCTTCTGACTTCGCCGCTGCGCAGCCGCTTCACGCTCCAAACGCGCCTCGACTACTATTCGCGCAAAGATCTGGTCGCGATAGTGGAGCGCACCTGCGGCCTGCTCGAAGTCCCGATCGACGCGGGCGGGGCGGAGGAAATCGCCCGCCGCGCGCGCGGCACCCCGCGAATCGTCAACAACCTCGCGCGATTTGTGCGCGACTACGCGCAGGAGCGCGCCGACGGCAAAATCACGCGCAAGTGCGCCGTGGACGCCCTCGAGCTCCTCGAAATCGACTCAAACGGCCTCGACGAGATGGACAAGCGCATGCTGCGCGCCATGGCGCAAAACTACAACGGCGGGCCCGTCGGAATGGGGACCATCGCCGTGGCGGTCAACGAGGAGCCCGACACCCTCGAAGAGGTTCACGAGCCCTATCTCATTCAGGAGGGCTTCATCCGCCGCACGCCCCAGGGAAGGGTCATGACGGAAAAGGCTTGGGAGGCTCTCGGGCTGCAGTCGGGCGGCGCGCAGGGGAAGCTCTTTTGATGCGCGAAGCCGACTTTATCGTGGTCGGGCAGGGCATAGCGGGCTCGTGCCTCGCGCTCGAGCTCGCCGACAGGGGCGCGCGCGTGGAAATCGTCGACGACGGGTGGGAGTCCGCCGCGTGCCTGGTCGCCGCGGGCGTCGTAAACCCGATAACCGGCAAGAGGCTCGTCAAGAGCTGGCGCAGCTCCGCAGCCCATCCGCGCGCGAGGGAGTTTTACAGGTCTCTCGAGGCGCGGCTCGGCAAAAGGTTTTTTCACGACCGCAAAATCCTCCAGCTGTGCAGGTCGCCCGAAGAGGCCGAACTCTGGCGCGGCCGCGCGGAGGATCCCGAATACGCGGAATTCATTTCCGATCCCGTCCCGCCCGGCTCTTTCGGCGGCCTGAACGACTCTTTCGGCGCGCGCTTCATCGGGCGTTCCGCGTGGGTCGAGCCGCCTGCCGTGATGTCGGCGTTTCGCGAATACTTTTTGTCGCGCGGAATGCTGCGGACGGAAAAGTTCGACTTCTCCAAGCTCGACGCGCGCGCCCGCTCGTACGCGGGGAGGGCGTTTAGGGGGATAATCTTCTGCGAGGGTTGGCGAGCGGTTGAAAACCCGTATTTTTCGTGGCTGCCGTACCGCCCCGCGAAGGGCGAGATCCTCGAGCTGAAG
>CAJMOT010000197.1 GCA_905214995.1 uncultured bacterium
GGGTTCCCGATTTGGCGCAATGCTTTTGGAGCTAAAAACGGGGCGCAAGCGAAACAAAGGGTCGAAGCGTATTTGACATACGCGAGAGTCGCCGTTATCGCGCAGCATCTCGTTTTTAGCCCAAAAGCATTGCGCCAAATCACTCCCGCGGGGACTCGAACCCCGATTAACGGTACCGGAAACCGTTGCTCTATCCATTGAACTACGGGAGCGTAGGAAAAAAGGGGAAGCGGACAAAGACGCGCAAACGCGGAATGAAGACCGCAAAATTTTAGGGAAAGAATCTCAAAGCAATCCGAGTTGTCTTGCAAGCGCAAAAAAATTGCCCATCCTATTTTTTTAGTTTTATGAGTCGGCGAAATATGTAATGTAATCGGGTTATGGCCGCCAAAATTTTCGCAATAGCAAACCAAAAGGGGGGAGTCGGCAAGACTACCACCGCAGTCAATCTCGCCGCGGGGCTCGCGAGGCGCAGGGTTAGGACGATTCTCGTCGACATGGACCAGCAGGCGAGCGCCACGAGCGCGCTCGGATATGAAAAGACGCGCGGAGCGAGCCTGTACCAGGTTCTCCACGGCGAGGGATCGGCGCGCGACAAGCTCGTGCGGACGCAGCGTCAGAATCTGTGGCTGATTCCCTCCGAGACGGACATGTCGGCGATTGAAGTGGAGCTCTCGGGGAGCGAAAACTACCTCGTGCGGCTGCGCGACTGCCTCGCGCCGCTGAGGGACTGCGGCGAATTCGACGCGATAGTAATCGACGCCCCGCCGTCTCTCGGCCTGCTGTCGATGAATTCGCTGGCGGCGGCGGACTACCTGCTAATCGCTCTCCAATGCGAGTATCTGGCGATGGAGGGCCTCGGGCAGATAATGGGGGTCGTTGAGCAGCTGCGGAGCGCGGGGGTCAGCGACTCGCTCGAAGTCGGCGGAGTAGTGATGACGATGTACGACTCGCGCACGAACCTTTCCAAGCAGGTTTTGAGCGAAGTCAAAAACTATATGGGCCCGCTCGTGTTCAAGACGCTCATACCGCGCACGGTGAGTCTCGCGGAAGCCCCGAGCTTCGGCAAGACGATATTCGAGTACGCAAAGTGGAACGAGGGCGCGTTCGCCTACGAAAAGCTCGCGAAGGAAGTGGACAGGCGCTTCGGGTTGCGCGCGTGAGAGTATGGATTTGCCAAAATACATAAAAAGGCTGTTCAAGCCGTCGGTGGCGCGCCGGGCGAAAGCCATGCGGCGGGCGAAAAAGGCGAGGTCGAACGCCGCCGCGGAGGCCGAAAAGAGGGCCTTTTCAAAGTTGGAAAAGAGCCTCGGGTACAGATTCTCCGACAAGTCGATTTTGAGGGAGGCTCTAACGCACCCCGGGGCGGTCGGATTTTCAAAGGGCAAGATAAAGTCGAACCAGCGGCTGGAATTCCTCGGCGACGCAATATTGCAGTCGATAATAACCGACACGGTATTTAAAAAATTCGAGGAGCTCGACGAGGGCGACCTGACGAAAATCCGCATTGCGCTGACGCAAGGCGCGTTTTTAAGCGATCTTTCGGAGCACATCGGGATTCCCGAATGCCTGATTTTGCCGAAGGGCTGCGAGTGCCTGCGCAGCTGCGCGAGCGCTGCGGAGGACGCTTTCGAGGCGGTGGTGGGGGCGATATACATGGACAGCTCCTTTGAAAAGGCGCAAAAAGTCGTGCTCTCGTGGTACAAGAGGAAGCTCGACGACCTCCCCGACCTCGTGAGCCAGCAGAACCCGAAGGGCGCGCTCCAGGAGCTCGCCGCCAAAAGGGGAGACAAAATCGTCTACAAAATGCTCGGGCAGACGGGCCCCGACCACAGCAAGGTCTTTGAGGTCGAGGTCGAAGTAGGCGGAAAGGCGTACGCAAGGGCGTCGGCGAGTTCAAAAAAATCCGCCGAAACCAAGGCCGCGCGCGCGTCTTTGAAAGACTACGCCGCAGACTGCGCCGCTTCCGGCGGAGGCGATTCCCCCGCGGTCCCCGCCGAAGGCGGAGCGCAACCAGAGCGCAAA
This sequence comes from uncultured bacterium, assembly GCA_905214995.1. Taxonomy (GTDB): domain Bacteria; phylum Verrucomicrobiota; class Verrucomicrobiia; order Opitutales; family Intestinicryptomonadaceae; genus Merdousia. Next base: position 2,026 of record CAJMOT010000197.1, read on the forward strand.
AAGCCAAAGGCCGAGCGGCAAAAAAAGCAATAGTTTTGAAAATTTCCGCCGATGGCATCTTTTCATCGAATTGAAAAAACATGAAGGTAGCTCGTCCCGGAAAAGGCTCCGCTTTTTACCCCGACGTCGCTCAGGCGGCGTGGGGGGTTTTGTGCGCGCGAATCGCGCGAGCGGACGGCGCGGGGCTTGCGATAGCTGTTTTGGATTCCGCGGCGGAGTGCGAATTTTTCTATCCGAAGCTGAAATATTTTTTGGAGCTCGACGGAAAGCCGTTTGAGATAAGAATGCTGCCCGGCCCGCCGCGCGCCGCCGACAGCGACGCGGCGCGCTTC
>CAJMOT010000198.1 GCA_905214995.1 uncultured bacterium
GACGGGCACGACTACGACGTCGACGTGCTCGACTCCGAGGCGGTCGCGAGGCACTACGGCCGCATGGCGGGCGAGCTTAAAAAGGATCTCGGCGGCCTCTTCGGAAAAACCCTTACGCACTTTTACACCATGAGCTGGGAGGGCGCGGTTCCCACGTGGTCGCCCAATTTCGCCGCAGACTTTAAAAAATTCGCGGGATACGACATCAAAAAATGGCTGCCCGTGCTCGCCGGATTCAGAATCGGGGGCAAAGAGGCGTCCGACAAGTTCATGACGGACTTCCGCCGCGCCCGCAACGAAACCTTCCGCGCAAACTACTACGAAAACCTCGCCGCCCTCGCCCGCGCCGACGGGCTCGGGTGGCATTCGGAATCCGGCGGCCCGTGGATCCGCACGGCGCCCGTGTTCGGCGAAGCCGACCAGCTCGAATTTCTCTCCGACAACGATATGCCGCAGGGCGAATTCTGGGTCGGAACGCAGTTCGGCGGCGAAAAGGGAAGATGCGGCAGGTACCTCGTAAAGCCGATAGCCAATACCGCCAACATATACGGCAAGGACCGCGTCGCGGTCGAGGCCTTTACGCACATGAACCGCCATTGGTCGTCGTATCCGGCGCTGCTTAAAATCACGGCGGACAGCGCGTTTGCGGACGGCGCGAACATGATTATATGGCACACCTACACGGCCTCCCCCGAAAAGTTCGGCAAGCCCGGCATAGAGTACTTTGCGGGAACGCACATCAACGGGAACGTCACGTGGCACAACATGGCGGCCCCATTTGTTGAATACCTCGCGCGCTGCCAATACATGCTCACTCGCGGCAAGAGCGTTTCCGACGTCTGCGTCTACACGGGCGACACCCCGTACCAGCACTGGGGAGAATGGAAAGACAAGCCGTTTAAAGGCTCCAAGCTGAAAATCCCCGCGGGGTTCTCCTACGACATCGCGAACAACGACGTGCTCCTCAACCGCGCCAAAGTCGAAAACGGCAGGCTGGACTTCGGCGCGGGCAAGACATACTCCGCGCTTATAGTCGATTTGGAGTCTCCGCTCGTCTCGGCAAAGGCGCTCGAAAAAATCCTCGAGCTCAAAAAGGCGGGCCTTCCCGTGGCGGTCGCCGGCAATCCTCCCGCGGGCTGCGCGGGGCTCGGCGAAAATTCGGACAAAGCCGCAAAGCTCGGCAGGGATCTCTTTTCATCGGCGAAGTCGCCCGAAGAAATATTCGCCTCGCTGAAACCCGCCGTAGATACGAAATTCGCTTTCGCCCACAGGAGGGCGGGAGACGCCGACATCTATTTTCTGACGGGCTCCGGCAGCGGCAAGGCGGCGTTCGCAAACTCCGGAACACCGACGATATGGAACCCGCTCGACGGCTCGATAACCGAGCCGAAATCGGTCAAGAAAACCGCCGACGGGCGCGCGGAAATGGAACTCGACCTCGGCGAGAGGGGCGCAGTGTTCGCGGTGTTCGGATCCGGCGCGAAACCCGACGGCAAGGCGCCTGGAAAGGCGGGGGAAATCGCCGAAATCGCAACCCCGTGGGAGGTCGAATTCGAGCGCGGAATGGGCGCGCCCGAAAAGGCGGTCTTTGAGAAGCTGACCCCGTGGAACGAGTCGTCCGACAAGGGCATAAAATACTTCTCGGGAACGGCGGCTTACAAAAACTCCTTCGAGCTTCCGAAGGGGCTCGAAGGCAAAAAGCTCTCGATCGGCCTCGGCAAAGTCCGCGTCGCGGCGCAGGTGTTCGTCAACGGGCAATACTGCGGCACGGCGTGGACGCCGCCCTTTGAAGTCGACATTTCAAAAGCCGCAAAGGAAGGCAAAAACTCGCTCGAAATAAAGGTGGCAAACACTTGGGAAAACCGGCTCATCGGCGACGCCGCCCTGCCCGAGGATCAACGCCTTACAAAGAGCAATATGCGCCTCTACAAGGGCAAGCGCACCAACACGGTCTACTCCGGCTTCGCCTCAGAGGAAAAGCTGTCCGAATCCGGACTCCTCGGACCCGTGAAGCTAATCCGACGCGACTGACCGCCCGCGGGCGGAATAGCCCCGCACCGAAAAAACGGCCCGCCCAAGTTAGGCGGCCGTTTTTATTGCGGCTTTTCAAGAGCGGCGCCGGATTGATTCAAGCGTAAAAATACTCCATTGGCGAAATGGGCAAATCTCCCGTTTCCGCCCGACGGCAAAAAACGCCGCCGCCGGAAAACCCGCGGCGACAGTCGGGCGTTTTCCGCACAATCAAAATTGTCCGCCAAAACAAACCGATATGTTATTTTACCATTTTTATCCGATTAAAAAAACGCTTGACTTTGATTTTATGCGCAATTTAAACGTCCGTTTTTTAGTTG
>CAJMOT010000199.1 GCA_905214995.1 uncultured bacterium
TCGTCGGCCTTGCCGCCGTACATCACCACAATGTAGCCGCCCATATTCGCGGCGGTCGACTGCATCAGGCGCTTCCGGCCCCTGTCGTTGCAAGTGAATAAAAATCCCGTAATGGGCCCGTCGATGAGAGTCACCTGCGCGAGGTCGATTTTTTTGATGTCTCCCGTGTACATGAACTGGTCCTCTTTCATCAGAACCGTGAATCCGCTAAACGGCATCTTGACATCCTTGCGCGTGAGGCCGGACGGTATTGTGCTGTCGCCCGTTGCTATGTGGAATGTCAGGAGCTTTGTATTCTTTTTTTCGTCGTCGCCGGAGCACGCGGCGAGCGCCGCGCCCGCGAGCGCGAATGTCAAAATCTTCAGGAATTTTTTCATGGCCTATATGATTATGTTTCCGAGTTGGGTTTGTATTTTTGCTATCAATTCCGCGTCGAGGTTTCTCTGCGGGACGTCAAATTCTCTCTTTGTGGACATCTGGACGTACTTTTGGATTCCCCCCGCCGGCCTCCCGACGGGGCGGAGTATGCGCTTGCGCTCGAGGAGCAGCGCGAGCATCTGCTTTATGGCGTCCGATTCGTCCGCGCGCACGCCCGAGTCGTCGAAAAGCGATACGAAAAAATCTTCCGACGAGGACAGCGCCATGCGGCGCGCGGCCTTCTCGTCCTCTTCGGGGTTCGCGCTCACGGTGCGCTCCCACCTGCCGATTATTTTGCCGTTTATTTTCGACGGGTCGAATTCGTCGGCGTGGCAGTCGAGCCTGTCGAGGTTTCCGAGGGCGTCCACGAACATGGCGCATACGACGGAATCTCCCGGAGCGATGTCGCGCCCGGAGATTGCCGATTTTTTTGAAAGGGGCTTTATCTGCCAGTCGAACACCGCCTATTCCTCCGTGTCCGCGGCGTAGTTCTTGTTGCGCGCCGTCGGCATTCCCGCGCGCAGCCATGCGTTTACGAACATGTCCAGATCCCCGTCCATTACGGCCTGCAAATTGCCCGTTTCCGCCCCCGTGCGCAGGTCTTTGACGAGCTGGTATGGCTGGAACACGTAGCTGCGTATCTGGTTGCCCCACGAAATTTCGCCCTTTTCGCCGTAAAACCTGTCCATTTCGGCGCGCTTTTGGTCGAGCAGTTTTTCGTAGATTCGGCTTTTCAGAATTTTCATCGCGCTTGCCTTGTTCTTGAACTGCGACCTCTCGTTTTGGCAGGCGACGACTATTCCGGTGGGCAGGTGCGTTATCCTGACGGCGGACTCCGTCTTGTTGACGTGCTGCCCGCCCTTTCCGCTCGAGCGATAGGTGTCGATTTTGAGCTCCTCGTCCTTGATGTCCATGTCGATGTCGTCCTCGATTTCGGCGATTACGTCAACCGACGCGAAGGACGTGTGCCTGCGCTTGTTTGCGTCGAACGGGCTTATGCGCACGAGCCTGTGCACCCCGCGCTCCGCCTTGCAGTAGCCGTAGGCGTTGGGGCCGATGACGCGGAACGTCGCGCGGGAGACGCCCGCCTCCTCGCCGGGCTGGACGTCCTCGATTTCGGTTTTGTAGCCCCTGCGCTCCGACCAGCGCAGATACATGCGCATCAGCATTTCGGCCCAGTCGCAGCTCTCGGTGCCGCCCGCGCCCGCGTGTATGGTGACTATCGCGTTGCACGCGTCGTGCGGGCCGCTCAGGAAAGATTCGATTTCCGCAGTGTCGAGGGCGCTTTTGAGGGACGCCGTTTCGGCGGCGAGCTCCGCGGCGAGCTCCGCGTCGTCTTCGGATTCTTCGGCGAGCTCGAAGAGCGCGGCGAGGTCGTCGGAGCGCTTTTTCAGAGCCGCCAGCGGGTTGACGAGGTTTTTGAGCCGCGCGAGCTCTGAAATCACCGATTGCGCGGCGGCGTGGTCGTCCCAGAAGCCTGGCGCCGCCATTTTGGACTCGAGCTCCGAGATTTCGGCGCGCTTCCGGTCCACGTCCAGAAACTTCCAAAGGTAGCCGAACCTCTTCCATATCTCGTCGGCCGAAGCCTTAACGTCCGTGTCAACAATCATAGTTGGCAGATTTTTCCGCCGGGCGGATTTTTATCAACATAAAAAAGCTTGAAATGAAAAAATAAATGGGAATATTGGAATCACTACGGCGGTTTTTGCCGAGCGCGGCATGCCGCCGGAAAACAATATTTATCCCCGAAAACAAAATGCCAGAAGAAACGAACAACATCCAGCCCAACGCGAATCCCGAAGCCAAACCCGTGCTCCCTGAAGCTCCCACGGCAAAGCCCGTTCTTCCGGAGGCTCCCGCCGCAAAGCCG
>CAJMOT010000200.1 GCA_905214995.1 uncultured bacterium
CGCGGGCTGTTGGGCGGGCGCTTTCGGGGCGTCGGCGGTCACGGTTATGGGGTTTGCCGCCGGCTGCGCGGGCTGGGCGGGTTCGGCTTTTTTTTGCGCGGGCTGCGCCGCCTGGGGCTTTGCCGCTTTGGAGGCTATGATTATTTTCTGGCCCGCGCGGATCTTGCGGGGGTCGGAAATTCCGTTGCGCTTGCATATTGCGGACACGCTCGTCCCGTGCTTTCTGGCGATGGCGCCCAAAGTGTCGCCGGACTTGATCTCGTAGGAAATTTCTCCGGCCGCCGCCGCGGATTCCGCCGTTTTTTGTTCCCTGACGGCGGAGCCCTTTGCCACGAGAAGCTTTTGCCCGATCCTTATGTTGTGGTTTTTGAGGTTGTTTACGGCCATCAGCTGGCGGACGGTTGTGGAGTATTTCTTGGCAATGCGGGAGAGCGAGTCGCCGCTCTTTACGATATACGTTTCGGTTTCGGAGGAAATCTGGGCGTTGGCGTGTTCGGCGAGTTTGGGCTCGGGGAGCGCGGAAACTTCGCCGGAGGCGGGAATTTTTATCTCCTGCCCGATCTGGATTACCGACGAGCGCGAGAGGCCGTTTATCGCCATGAGCTCGGAAAGCGTCACGCGGTGCTTTTGGGCGATGGAGGAGAGGTTGTCGCCCCTCCTTACGACGTAAATGTTTTCGGATTCCGCGGCGGGCTTTGCGGGGGTTTTTACAGTTTTGGCGGGTTCTTCGGGCGTCTCGGGCACGAGCGTTTCGCCCGCGCCGTCGGACTTTTCCATATTCCATGCGGGGCGCGTGGGAGCCACGCGCAGGGCGGGGCTGCCCTCGGGCGGGAGTTCCGCGTCCATCACGGAGGCGTCGGCTTCTTTCTGCTCGGCGGGGGCTATGGTTGTCACCTCTTCCGTCGAGGTCTTGGCTTTCGCCGCGGGAGCTTCGGGTTCGGAGCTGCACCCCGCCTGTACGAGAAGCATGCTTATTACGCCTATGTGCAGCGCGAGCACTGCCGTGATTGCCACTGATTTTTTCATACGTTTCCCCTTAATTTTGCCTTCTATTTTTTATATTCTTTTAAATTCTTCAAACACAAAACTTCGTTTTGAAAAGATTTCCCCCTGTCCGCGTAGCCCGAGAACATTCCGAAGCTCGAAAATCCCGGGCTGAACAGCACGCTCCCGCCGTCCCCCGCCATTTTTGCGGCGATTTCAACGGCCTCTTTCATTGAGCCGCAGACGCGCGCCTCGACGCCCGAGGAGCGCAGCATTTTTGCGAGTTTGCCGGCGGTCTGGCCGATTAGCGCGGCGCCTTTGGCGGTTTTTGCTATTTCCCCGACGAGCTCCGAGAGATCGCAGTTTTTGTCCTTGCCGCCGCCGAGCCACACGAGGCTTTCTGCCCCCGAGAGCTCGCGCAGGGCGGCTATTGCGGCGTGGGCGTTGGTGGCTTTTGAGTCGTTGTAGAATTTGACCCCGCGCGCCTCGACGGGTTCCCCGAACCTGTATTTAGGGAGCGCGAAGCCTTTGGCGGCCTCCGCCGCTGCGGACGGCAGCCCGAGGCTTTTTAGGAATTCCGAAGCCATGGCGAAGTTGCGCGACTGCACGGAAGTTCCGAAGGGCTTCGGGCAGGCGGACGGATCCATGTCCTCGGGGATTTTCGCGAAGGCGGGCATTTCCATTCCGTACTCTTTCGCGGCTTCGGCCACGTCCTTTGAAATGAACAGCAGCTCTCCCCTCAGGGCTTTCACGAGGTTGAATTTCGCGCAGAAGTATTCGCGCATGTCTTTGTGCCAGTCGAGGTGGTCGGGCGCGAAGTTCGTCCAGAGCAGGGCGTCGGGGCGCAGAAATTTCAGGCGCGATGTCTGGAAGGAGCTGAGTTCGCACACGGCGGCGGCGTTTGAAGAATCCTCCATTTCCGCGCAGAACGCGGAGAGCGGGCGGCCTATGTTGCCCGCCGCGACCGCCCTTATGCCGGCGAGGTTTAGCGCGCGCTCGAGAAACGACGCGAGCGTCGTCTTGCCGTTCGTTCCGGTGACGGCGTAGATTTTCCCCTCCCACGCGAGGGCTGAGAGGTCGGGCTCGCAAATCGCAACAGCGCCGTTCTCTTCGGCGAGGCGTATCCATTCGTGGTCGGGGCGGAACGCGGGCGAGTACGCGACAAGCCTGTGCGCTTTGGCGGCTTCGGCTCCGAATGGCTTTGCGGCGAAGTCCGGAGCTCCGGCGTCCTGCGCGTAGACGGAGAATCCCACCCCCGCCCTTTTCAGGAGCTCCGCGGCCGCCCTGCCGCTCGCGCCC
>CAJMOT010000201.1 GCA_905214995.1 uncultured bacterium
TTTAACGCAACAAAACCATCTCATTACGGCGAAGCCGCAGCGATTGCCGCAATGCGCGGACGCCGCAAAATTGCATACGCCGCATACGCTTCATTGGCCCTTTCAGAATTTGGGAGGCAACGAAGCCTGCGTCTTCTGCGTTTGAAATTTTCTCTTTGCATAAGGCGATAGCCCTGCCATTGCGGAACGCAAGGCGCGCCTCCGCCATTATGCCACTCTCCCCCGCGCCGGCACTGCCGCCTTGACCTTTTGGCGAACTCGTGATTGAATGGCGTCAATATTTATATAACGATATGCCAGAATACAGATCCAAAAAAAGTTTTACGGGCAGAAACATGGCCGGCGCGCGCGCGCTTTGGCGCGCCACGGGCGTCAAAGAATCCGACTTCGGCAAGCCGGTAATCGCGGTCGCGAACTCCTTCACCCAGTTCGTTCCGGGGCATGTACACCTCGATGAAGTCGGACGTTTCGTGCGCGCGGAAATCGAAAAGGCCGGCGGAATCGCGAAGGAATTCAACACCATCGCCATCGACGACGGCATCGCTATGGGGCACGAGGGCATGCTCTATTCCCTCCCCTCGCGCGAGCTCATCGCCGACAGCGTGGAATACATGTGCAACGCCCACTGCGCCGACGCGCTGATCTGCATTTCAAACTGCGACAAGATAACGCCCGGAATGATGATGGCCGCAATGCGCCTGAACATCCCCGCGATATTCGTATCGGGCGGCCCGATGGAGGCCGGCGTCGGCAGGCTGAGCTCCGGCGAAAGGAAGCTCGACCTCATCGACGCGATGATAGCCGGCGCAAACCCCGACATCTCCGACGCCGACTCCGAAATCATGGAGCGCAACGCCTGCCCGACGTGCGGGTCGTGCTCGGGAATGTTTACGGCAAACTCCATGAACTGCCTGGCGGAAGCCATAGGGCTCGCGCTTCCGGGCAACGGCACGATAGTCGCCACCCATGCGGCGCGCAAGGGGCTCTTCTCCGCCGCATCCAAGCGCATAGTCGAAATGGCGAAAGCCTACTATGAAAACGGCGACGCCTCGGTCCTTCCGCGCTCGATAGCCGTCCGCGAATCCTTCCTAAACGCGATGCGCCTCGACATCGCGATGGGCGGGAGCACAAACACCGTCCTCCACCTTCTGGCGATAGCGCGGGAGGCCGAAGTTGACTTTTCCATGGCGGACATCGACGCGCTTTCGAGAAAGACCCCGTGCATATGCAAAGTCGCCCCGACCACCCAGAAAGTCCACATTCAGGACGTCAACCGCGCGGGCGGCATATTCGGAATCCTCGGCGAGCTCAACCGCGCGGGGCTGCTCGACGCCTCCGTCAAAACCGTCCACTCCGAGACGCTCGGAAAGGCGATAGAAAAGTACGACATAATGTCGCCCTCCTGCCCCGAAGAAATCAGGAAAATGTACCGCGCGGCTCCGGGCGGCAAATTCAGCACGCGGGCGTGGACTCAGTCGGAATACTACGACTCCAACGACACCGACAGGGCGCACGGCGCAATCCGCAGCGTCGAAAACGCTTTCAGCAAAGACGGCGGGTTGGCGGTGCTCTCGGGCAATATAGCCGCCGACGGCGCCATCGTGAAAACCGCCGGCGTGGACGAGTCCATTCTGCGCTTCCGCGGAACTGCGAAAGTCTACCACTCCGAACAGGCCGCGAGCCTCGCAATCCGCGGCGGCGAGGTATCGCCGGGCGACGTCGTCGTCATACTCTACGAGGGCCCGCGCGGCGGCCCGGGAATGCAGGAAATGCTGTACCCCACGAGCCACCTCAAAAGCATGGGACTCGGCAAAGTCTGCGCGCTGCTCACCGACGGCAGGTTCTCGGGCGGCACGAGCGGGCTTTCGATAGGCCACGCCTCTCCGGAGGCCGCCGACGGCGGTGACATCGCGCTGATAGAAGACGGCGACTTCATAAGCATCGACATTCCCGCGCGCAAAATCTCCCTCGAAATCTCCGACGCCCAGCTCGCCGAGCGGCGCGCAAAAATGCTCGCCAAGGGCGAAAACGCCTACAAGCCCGTCCGCGACAGAAAGGTCTCGAAGGCTCTGCAATTCTACGCCAAAAGCGTTTCATCGGCGGCGGACGGCGCGGTCAGGAGGCTCTGATGAAAAGCATGACGGGTTTCGGGCGCGCGGCGGCGGAATGCGAAGGCTTTTCCGTGGTCGCGGACGTTTCGAGCGTCAACAAAAAGGGGCTCGAAATATCCGTAAGCCTTCCGCGCGACTGGCAGCCGC
>CAJMOT010000202.1 GCA_905214995.1 uncultured bacterium
TGTCGAACCACGGCTCGCCGATGCCCGCGGGCAGACCGGTCACAATCGTTTCCAGAACGCCGCCGACGCTGTCGCCCTCCGCGCGCGCTTTCTTTATGAACTCCGCCATTTTCGCGGCGGTCTGCGGGTGCGGGCACCTGACGGGAGACGCCTCTATCTCCTCCAAAGACGGGGTTTCGGAGACGGCGGGCATGGAAATCGCGTGGACGCTCTCAACCCACGCGCGCACCGAAACGCCGGAGCCGAGAATTTTGCGCGCAACCGCCCCCGCCGCCACCCTGGCTACGGTTTCGCGCGCGGAGCTCCTGCCGCCCCCGCGCGGGTCGCGGAAGCCGTACTTCATGTCGTATGCGTAGTCGGCGTGGGACGGGCGCCATACCTTGGCGATTTCGGAATAGTCGCCGGAACGTTGGTCGAGATTTTCAACCATTATGCAAATAGGCGTTCCGAGAGTTTTGCCCTCGTACACTCCGGAGAGGATTTTGCACTCGTCGGGCTCTTTGCGGAGCGTGGATACCGCGCTCTGCCCCGGGCGGCGGCGGTCGAGCTCGGCCTGCACGTCGGCCTCGGAAAGGGCGATTCCCGCCGGGCAGCCGTCTATGACGCAGCCTATCGCCGGCCCGTGGCTCTCGCCGAATGTGGCGACCCTGAAAATTTTACCGAATATGTTTCCCATTGTGCGGACGAAGTTAAACTAAGTTCGCGCGCATTTCAACCAATCTCTTTCAGAACGCGCAGTGGAGAAGAAAAGGAGATCCGCGAGAAAAAGATTCAGGCCCGCGCAAAGCAAATCCAAATCCGCGCGAACTCTGAAAAACTTGCGCGCGCAAAAAAGCGCGGGGTTCCAAACAATCCCCCGCGCGAAAAAACTCCGGCGCAAACGCCGCGCCATAACGCCGCCGGACGGCGTCCGCGGCGCGCCCTACCTTCTGCGCCAAGCGGCGGCAAAGAGCGCGAGCAGCCCAAAGACCGCCGCGACTTCCGCGGGCTCCGGAACGGTCGAAAACTGCACGACAAGCGCGTTGTCCCTCAACAGAAGCTTTGCGAACACGCCCCCGCCAAGGCTCTCGGCGGCGGTGAAGTCGGAATCCGACATGTCCGTGGAGCCGAACGCTATGAGCTCATACTCTATGGTGTCGCTCCCGCTAGCCAATATCCATTCGTAAATGTCGTAGGAATCCGCGTCGAACTCTATCGCTATCTTTCCGTCGCCGGACTTTGAGAGCGCGCCGCTTATTTCGATTTTGTCCGCGGCGACCTCCTCTATCGTAAACTCTATCGAGCCGCTTTCAAACACGGCGTTTTCAAAAGCTATCGTTCCGGCGCCGGCGCCGCCGGCTGCGGATATTTCCAGCCTGCCGTTCGCGCCCGCCATATTGAGGGTTCCGTTCACCAGGCCGCTATACGCCCCGAAATTGAGCGTGCCGCTGCGCACCGTGACCGACTCGAGCCTCGACGGGTTCAGGGCGGTGTCGCCCTCCACAGCCCCGCCCTCCTGTATTAAGAGGGTCTGCCTGCCATTTTGCGCGTCGGAAGCGTCCATTATAACGTTCAGTTTATTGGAAGTTCCCGCGCGCGAGGCGAAAGTCCCGGAATACGAATGTTCGGAGGAATTCGTAAAAGTCAGGTTGACCGTTGCGTTGTGCGCGTTAGTTATCTGCAGCGCGCCGCCGCCCCTCAAACCGCCTATGGATATGTCCGAAGCGCAGGAATCCCACGCAGTGGCGTCGAACAAATCCCACGTGCGCGCGCCGGCGCGGGTTTGCGTCATATCGACATAGCCCCCAATCGTAATTGAGGCCGCGCTCGTAGAAAACAATATGTGGTCGCTGTTCCACATATACGTGTCCGCGCTCTCGAATACGAGGTTGCCCCTCACGGCAAATGAGGAATTCCAGTCGGAACCCGCGGTACTCAGGCAGAAATCAATGCCGGTATGCCCGAAAGAACCCGCCTCGGCTTCGGCGGCCGTCATTGAGTTTTCAACCCTCATATCGCCCTCTACCGTAATCGACGTGCCGCTGTCGAGCTTCACCCTGTGCCCCGGAGACCACCATGCGGCCTGATTGTTTATGGTGATGTCAAAGTCTCCCCCTATGGTGAGATGCTGATCCGGAACGAGCTCCAACATGTCGTAATGGGTCGCCATTTCCATGCTTATTGTAAGATTGTGGATATTCCAGTTGGCGTAATTGTACCCGAAGAGCGT
>CAJMOT010000203.1 GCA_905214995.1 uncultured bacterium
CCCCCTCAAGCTGAGCCTGCGCGGTGGCGGGCTTTCCGGCTTCCTGCAATGCGTTGCCGCCAAGGGCTATAACTAACTTTTTCACTGGGGCTTATCTCCTTAAAAATCGGTAATATGGCGCGCCATAACGCGCTAAATGTACAAATATAGTATAGCCGCCCGCGGCGATGTCTGTCAACACGGTTTGTTGACACGGCGGCAAACAAATGTTATCTTTTTGATTAGCAAAAACCAAGGAGGGCGACTGCCATGGAAGAAAAAAAATTTGAATTTGACGAGCGCGCGCCGACGCTCGCGCGCAAGCGCGGATATTTCAGGGGATTCCCCGACTATTCGGAAGCCGTATTCGAGTTTTCCTCGAAAGCCGCGCGGCTTGTCTCCCAAAAGCATCCGCGCAAATTCGTAGGGTGCCTCGCCTATCTCGCCTGCGAGAAGCCGCCGCCGTTTAAGCTTCCGCAAAATCTCGTCCCGTATTTTACGACCGACAGGGCCAACTATTTCGACGCCAAATACAAGTCGGAAGATTTCAAGACGCTGGACGAATGGGGAAAGGCCGCCGATAATTTCGGGATATACGACTACGCTTACGGGGCGCCATACCCCCTGCCGCGCGAAATAGGGAGGGAAATCGCCGCCGGCATCGCGCGCGCGCACCGCGCGGGAGCGCGCCTCTACTACGCCGAACTAAACCCGATATTCGCATACGACGCTAAAAAGTGCGCCGAAATTTTCGCCGCCCTTGAAAATCCTTACGACGCCAACGCGCCGAAAAGGGCCGCGGAGGAATTTTTCAAAAAATTTTACGGCCCCGCGGCGGAGGCTGTCGAAAGGTTTTTCGGAATCGCCGAAAGGGCGTGGCTCGAAAACCGCGCGCGGAGGGGGGACGCAACGCGGTGGCTCGGACTCTTCAAGCTCGAGAGCTCCGCGGAAATTTTTTCGGACGCGGACATCGGGGAAATGTCGGGCGCGCTGTTCGACGCCTCCCTTGCGGCGCGCTCGTCGAAATCCGGGAAATATGCCGCCCGCGTAAAGCTCCTAAAAGACGCCTTCGATTTCGGCAAAGTATGCCGCGAAGAATATTTTTTGAAGAGGGAAATTTTCGAGCGCATAAACGCGGGCGAATCCCCCGAAAAAGCGGAGAGCCTTGTGCGCGGGCTGCGCGCGGCTTCCGAAAAAAAATCGAAAGCTCTCGCCAGGCTTGAAGGCGGCGGGGAATACCCCGCTCCCGCCCTTATGGAGCCGATGTTTACCAAAAATCTCGACCCGTCCGTCCAAGCCGCCGAATACCTGCTGGCAAAAGGCGCGGACGGGGATTCGCTCTGCGCGCTGTTTTCGGAGGAGGAAATCGCGCTCGCAAAAGCCTCCGCCGGCGGCGGCGCGCGGGCGGCGGCGGGAATAGACGGCTCTTTCGAGAGCGCGAACGACGGAGACTTGGAACGCCTTCCAGTCCCCCGCGCGTGGATCCCCTACGAATGCGACTACGACGGCGCGTCTATGGCGGTGTCGAAGCGCGCGGCGCGCTCGGGAAAATACGGCGCGGAATTTTCAATGTGCGAAAATTCCGCGATATCGGCGGTCTCAAAAATCTCCGAGGGCGACATTTTGATTTTTGACGGATATTACCGCGGCCGCATAACGCCCGGAACGGCGTGCTATGCCACGATAGTTTTTTTCGACCGCAGCGGAAAATACCTCGGTCGCAAGACGAGCCTTTTTCACGTCTCCGGCGGAGAAAAGTTTTTGCGCTTTCTCTGCGCGGCGCGCGCCCCAAAAGGCTCTCAGACCGCCGTGGCAAGCCTATTCGCAAGCCGAATGAAAGAGGGCGACTTCCTGTTCGCCGACGATCTGATGCTTCGTAAAGCGGATGGCGGAGATTAAATTTACTCTATCTTGAGAATTACCCCCGCCGCCTAAGGCGCAAAAAATGAAGGCGCAGAGGTTCCCCCCCGCGCTTTGAAAGTTTCCCCGCAAAAACGGCGGGGCTTGCTTATATTCTCCCGCGCGCCGCAAAACCGGCGCGGCGGAATGAGCAAAAAGAATGCGCGGCAGGACGGCAAAAACCTGATAAGTTCCCATCATCCCACGCGTCTGCGCGCGGCGAGCCTGAGGGCCAGCGCGCCGAGAATCGCGGCGGCAACGGCGGGCTCAGGCACCTGCGCAAACCCCACTTGCAGG
>CAJMOT010000204.1 GCA_905214995.1 uncultured bacterium
GTCTCGGATGCGCCCGCGAACGAGCGCACCCTGACGTATTCAGTCGGATTATTCGACATATCCACCCCCGCGAGTGAAATGGGGAGAATCGAAAACGTCGCAAGCGTGAGAGCCGCGGCGAAAAAAACCGCCGCGGGCCTGTTTTCCGGTATGTCGAACGACGGCTTCATTTCTTTCTGGTCGCCACGTATATTTCGCGCGCTCCGCACTCCTTGGCGCAGTCCATTACCTCCACGAGCCTCTTTACCGGAACGGAGGAGTCGGCGTTTATGACGAGCGTGCCCGACGACTTTGCGAGGCGCGCGCCCAGCGGAATCTTCAGCGCCGGAAGCGAATACCTGTCGCGGCCTATCGCGACGCTTCCGTCCGAAGTTATCGAGACGACCGCCGCCGCCGAATCGGGAGACTGCGAATTGGAGGCGCGCGGGGCGTCCACGCCCATCGCGTCGTTCTCGGCGAACACCATCGTGACTATGAAAAAAATCAGCAGGATGAAAATCACGTCGATGAGCGGCGATATGTTGATCGCCGACGCCGGCTCTTCGTCCTCGAATCTCGGCCTGCGCAGGCTCATGCGGACGCCTCCTCGCGTATCATCACGGACTCGCGGCGCGAGAGAACTGCGAGGATTTTCGCAGAGAGCGCCGACGCGCAAATCGCTATTATCCACGACGGGATGGCCACTACGAGCCCCGCCTGCGTCGTTATGAGGGCCACGGAAATTCCGTCGGCCACGCCCTGCGGGTCGTCTCCGGCGGAGGCGATGCTCGCGCACATTCCCGAAACCGTTCCGAGCAGGCCTATCAGCGGGGCGACCGACGAGAGTATTTTCAGAAACATGATGCGCCTGTCAACGCCCGCCATCAGCTCCATTCTGAGGCGAGAGAACTTTGCCTTGGCGTCGCGCGCCAGATTGCGCTTTCCGGAAAAATCCTCAAACGCGGCGCAAAAGAGCCCGTCGGAATCGCAAATCCTCTTGATTTTCGCGAGCCTCGCGCACAGCCCTATTCCCGAAAAATAGAGGTAGAAAGCCAGAACCGCCAGCGGCGCCATAAGTATGCCGCCCGCCCTGAAAGTCTCAGCGAATGCCGTCAGAAAGTTTTGCATTTAATCCCCGCTCAAATAGGACGACGCCAATTTTTCCATGTCAGAGAGCACGGACTTCGCCCGCCTCGAAAACACCGCGTGCGCGACGTAGGCGGGAATTGCGACGACGAGCCCGTATTCGGTGGTTATGAGAGCCTCGCTTATGCCCGCGCTTATAAACTGCGCCTGCCCCGAGCCCGAAAAAGACAGGTCGCCGAAAGTCTTTATTATGCCCGTGACGGTTCCGAGAAGCCCGAGCAGCGGCGCCACCGCCGCCGAAACCGACAGCGCCGAAAGCCCCGAAAATAGCCGCTCGCCCGCCTCGAGCATGGACTCGTACGAAACTTCTTCAAGGGCGGCGCGCGGCAAGCCGCGCGAGCGCGCCAAGTCGAGAAGCAGGCGCGAATACGGATACCCCGCCGACCTCGCGGCCTCCAGCGCGCCGTCTTCGTCGGAGCGCGCTAGCAGCTCCTTCACGCGCCTCGCAATGCCCTCGGGCGCCCTGCGCACGCGCGCGAAATACGCGAGCTTATACGCGAACACAGCCGCCGACAAAAAGCCCAAAAACAGAATCGGATACATCCATATTCCGCCGAGGGAAATTTCCTCGAAAATGTCACGCGCGTTCCTATCGGCGGCGAATATCGCGCCGCCCGACACGTCCGCCGGCAGGACGTTCGACTCCCTCGCGAAAAACGCGCGGATTTCCGGAGCGAATTTTTCGCCGTACAGGACGCCGGAGGAATCGAGAAAACCCGCGCGGGTCGGGGAGACAAAGTACTCGAACGCCCCGACGCGGAACATTTTTCCGGCGATTTTTTCGCGGGATCCCGGGAGTTTCGCCGAAAACGGCGCAGGCTCGAGCGGATTGAAGAGCTTTTCGAGCCACGCGTCGGATTCGGACTCGAGCTTTTGAAGGCATTCCGCCGCGGACGAGCGCGGCGCAAACGGGGCGGAACCGGGGAAAAACGACGCCGAAAACTCGCCTATGTCCGACGCGAGCTCTCCCGCGCGGGAGTCGCAAAACGCCGACGCCGACGCGAGCGACGCGCGCTC
>CAJMOT010000205.1 GCA_905214995.1 uncultured bacterium
CCGCCGCCCCGAGAGCCGCCGCAAACGCCGCAGGCTCGGGAACGCTCGAGAGGACGAGGTCGTTGCCCCGCCACGCCGCTTCCCAGCGCGTTTCGTCTATCCCCAAAATCTCTATCCCGCCGCCGTCGAACCCCTGCACCCCGCCGGCCGCGGAAATGAGCACATATTCGCCGGGCGCGAAATCTTCGTAGTCCCAGTTGAAGTCGAAGACTATTTTGGAAAGCATCTGGAAATTGTCCGCGCGCGACAGCGCGCCGTCGATTTGAATCAGCGGGGCGTCCTCCGAAAGGGCGTTTTGCGGAACAAAAACCGTCCACACATTCGCGGGCGCGGTGTCATTATGCCCGTCTGTATTGGCGTTGAGCCTTACGTCCCCAGATATATGGCAGCTTCTGGCATAAGTGTTGAAATATACGCCCTGAAATGCGAGCCCCAAGCTGCCGAGCTCTATTTTGTCGAGCGCGCCCGTCTGGATGCTCCCCCAGTTGTGGGTGTCCCGCGTCAGATAAACTTTGCCCGAAACTTTTATCGAAAAGCTATTTTGGGAAGCCGAAGAGTTTATATAAATATTGTTGCTTACATTGTAATAGGAGCCCGAGCCGTAATAGTCCATTGACAGCTCGAAATCCTCTCCGTCATGCCCCTCCGAGCCGAGCCATATCGTGGAGCTTCTCGCCTCGCTGAATATTATCTTGCCGATACTCGCGGAGCGGCCGACATACAAATCCTCCGGGACGTTCATCAGGTTCTGCGTGTCGCTTTCATAATAATACCTGCCGATAGAGGAAATGTCGCCTCCGGTCGGTACGGAGGAAGCCTGCGAAAAAGTCCACGTTCCGCCCTGGTTTGACGGCAGCGCCCAGATGTCGGGCGTCCCGCTGACTTCGTACCAGTTCGCGGCGTCGAGCAGGTCGCCGGAGACGTTCCCGTGGAACACATAATTGGCCGCGGAAGCCGAAACCGCGGCGAGCGCGGACAGAGCGCATATAAAGGCTTTGGTTTTCATAGCATAATTTTATAGCCTATACTTTGCGCGCAAATATGCGCGGAACCTATATGTATGTCAATCAAATTAATCTTCACCTCCACTACCCAACCTCAATATCGCCCGCGCCCGAAACGCGCGTAGAATAGAGCCGGCGACCCCGCGTCCGCCGAGTCGGAAATTTCGCATTCGCCAAATGGAATCTCCCTTTCAAAAAGTTCCCCCACAGCCTCAAATTCCTCCCGCCCTCCCGGGTGGGCGCGGTATGCCGCCACGCTCAGAAAACCGCGCGACTTATCCATCAGCTCCACTGCGGCGCGAATAGCGGCGACCGTCGTGCAGGGCCTCGTCGCCACCGACTTGTCGGAACCCGGCAGCCAGCCGAGATTGAAGAAAACGCACCCCACATTTCCGAAGAGAGCGCGCGGAATGAAGTCGGCCATGTTTTCGTGGCCGGCGTTGAAAAACTCGCACCTGTCCGACAATCCGTTTTCTTCAAAGAGCCCGCGGGAACGGCGGACGGCCTCCGCCTGAATGTCGAAGCCGTAAACCTTCCCGCCCTCCGATACGAGAGACGCCAGAAACAAGGCGTCGCGCCCGCCCCCGAGAGTGGCGTCCACCGCGCAGGAAATTTTGCGCGGCCCGAAAAATTCCGCAGCCAAACCGTGCGACCTCTTGACGACGGAAAACCCGCCGCGCCCCATAGACCCGACCGACGCCATTTCAGAATTCCTCAAAACAGATACGCACTGAAAGGCAACGATCTAATACTGCACCGCAGCAATGCAATAATAATCGCCGCAGAGAGCTTCATTAATACTTCCGGAGTTCGTCCCCCAAAAACCTCAGCTTCCTGATATGGCGCAATGAAAGCGAAAACTTATTTTATCCGAAGCGCAACGAGGCTATAAAATAAGACCCTCGGAAAGGATAATATGCGTTGGCATTTTATTCGGATATATACAAAACTCCATATACGGAAGTTTTGAGGGTAGGCGCATTGGCTTTGCCAATCGCCGCAGGGGGGGTTGCCGCCCTCTTTGGCCGGCGCGCCCCGCGCCCTCGCAGCGCAACCAAGCGAGCGAATCCATTTTGGATGAAGAGCGAGGACGGGCGGCAA
>CAJMOT010000206.1 GCA_905214995.1 uncultured bacterium
ACGGCCGCAAAATTCGGCGCGCCCTTAAACGCCGCTATAACGGACGGGACGGGGCACGCGGCGACCGCCGCGGCGAGCCGTTCGCCCGCAAGCCCGTCCGGCGGAAAAAACACCGCCGCCTCCGCGCCTGAACAATCCGCTAATTCGGGGAATCCGTCCGCAAACGGGACGGAAAAAACCGTTTCAAGCCCTCTCTTGCCAAGTTCCTCCGAAATTCGGGCGGCAATGCCGCCGCCGGCTATTATGCCGATTTTTCTCATTCGGATATGAGGTTGCGGACGGTCTCGATGAAAGTGTCGTCCTGAAAGCTGCTCTTGGTGAGATAGGCGTCTGCGCCCGCCTCGAGGCCCCGCGCCCTGTCCTCCTGCCTGTCCTTGTAGGAGACTATTATTATCGGCGTGAATTTTGAGGATTCTTTGGATCTCACCTTTTCGATGAACTCAAACCCGTTGAGGCGCGGCATGTCGATGTCGGAGACGATGAGGTCGTACTTGTTAAGGCGCACGCTGTTCCAGCCGTCCATTCCGTCCACCGCCGTATCGACGCGATAGCCCGCGCCCTCGAGGATCTGCCTCTGGGTCTCGCGGACGGTTATCGAGTCGTCCACCACAAGTATCCTGCCGAGCTCCCTCGTTTCCGCCTCCGCCGGGCGGCGCATGAGCAGGTCGCCGCTGGAAAGAAATTTGTCGATGGAGCTGACGAGGTCGTCCACGTCGAGTATGAGAATCGGAAGCCCGTCCTCCGAGAGGGAGGCGGACGACACGCACGGGATTTTCCCGAGACGCTCGTGCAGGGGCCTTACCACGAGCTCCGACTCCGCCGGCAGCGAGTCTATCTCTATTCCGTAGAGATTGCCCCTGTCGGCGACAACCACCGCGTAAACCGACTGCGGAGAGCTTTGCGCATCCTCAAAGCCGAGAGCGCGCGCGCCGCTCACGAGCCCCACGGATTTGCCGTCGAGATCGAAGTACTGCCTGCCCTCGACAGAGCGTATCTGCGACGCGTCGAGCTTTACCGTGCGGTGGACGCGCGCGATCGCGAACGCGTAAGGCTGCCCCGCGATTTCCACGACGAGCGACTTCAAAACCGAGCGCGTAATCGGCAGCTTGAGCTCGAACGTCGAGCCCGACCCCGCGCGCGAGCTTATGGAAATAGTCCCGCCGACTTCGTGTAGCATCGTCTGAACCACGTCGAGGCCCACGCCCCTGCCGCTGATTTCGCTCACGTCGGGCTTGGTGGTAAAGCCGGGCAGCATGAGGAACGAATAGAGCTCCTCCTCGGAAACGTTCTCGAGCATTTCGGGGGTTGCGAGCCGCTTTTCGAGGATTTTCTCCCTTACGGCGGATTCGGAAATTCCGCGCCCGTCGTCGGAAACGGATATTTTGAGAAATCCCGCCGAGTGCCACGCGCGCACCGATATCCTGCCGCACGGCGGCTTGCCCGCCGCCTCGCGCTCTTCGGGAGTCTCCACGCCGTGGTCGCACGCGTTGCGCACGATGTGCATCAGGGCGGGCTCGAGCTTTTCGAGCACGTCCCTGTCAACGGGCGTCTTTGCGCCATCTATTTCAAAATCTATCTTCTTGCCGAAAGATTTCGCTATGTCGCGCACCATTCTCGGCATGGACGCGACCGCGTCGGAAAAGGGCCTCATGCGGCTTGAAAGCACCTCCGAATACAGGCGGCCCGCAATGAGAACGTTCCTGCGGGAGTATTCCCCGAACGACTCTATCTGCGCGCGCACGTCGGCGATCGCCTTGTGCATAGCCCTGCGCGCGAGCTCAAGATGCGCCTGCGCGGACTCGGCACCGGGAGAGCCTTCGAGCGCGTAAATCGCGTTTTCGAGATGGCGGGCTATCTGCTCCTGCTCGTTCTTGACGGCAATCATCGCCTCGCGGTAGGGCTCTATGCGCCCGTTTTCGACAAGGCTTTCGGCGGCGAGCTCCATGAGGTTGCTCAGGCTTTTGGCGGAAACTTTCACGGACGAACCGGAGGGCTTGGACGCGGGCCCCGGCTGCGGCGAAACCGCCCCCCGCGGCGGGGCCGGCTTGTACGCGC
>CAJMOT010000207.1 GCA_905214995.1 uncultured bacterium
CGACCGCCACGGGAGCGGCGGCGCTGACGCCCCACTTGTCTTCGAGCTCCTTGACGAGAGCGGCGATGTCGATAACCGAAAGGCCGCTGAGCCATTCTATAACCTGATCTTTCGTAATGTCTGCCATGATTTGTTTCTCCTTTGGACGCTTAGCGTTCCGGCCGGAACATTTAAGGGGCCGCGCCCCCTAAGCTTGTCCTTTAGTTGTTTTCGTTTCGCCCGCCTTCCCCGACAGATGGCGGAAAGGCGGGCGCAAGAGGTTTCAAAAGCGGGCGGCGCGCCCGCGGACGCGGGCTATTCCGCCTTGCCTTCGAGCTTTTCGGCGTGCACGAAGAGGACGCGCACCATCTGCTTGGCGGGCGTCGAGAGCAGCGAGAGGAACTGCGCGCGCAGTTCGGGAAGGCTCGGGAGGCTGCCGAGGTGCTCGACTTCGGCCTTGGTCATGAGCTTTTCGCCGAGTATGCCGATTTTCACCGTGGCGTTTTCGCGGTCCTTGAAGAAGTTGACGACAGCCTTGGCTACCGCCGCGGCGTCGTCGCCGCCGCTGATGATGCCCGTTGGCCCCTGCAAAACCTCCGAAAAGTCGGGGAGGTTGAGCTCCTTGGCGGCGAGTGCGATTATAGAGTTCTTCGCGATGTGGTACTGCGCGCCAACCGCGGCGAGAGCCTTGCGGAAGTCTGCGGCGTTGGCGACGGTCACCCCCGTAAAGTTTACGAGAAAGACGTGCTCGGACGCGCCGAGATTCGCGCGGGCTTCTTCGAGAAGGTATTTTTTTTCTGGTCTCATTTTTGTGGCTCCTCCCGTTATTCGGCGGCTTCGGCGAGGTCTACCTTGACGCCGGGGCTCATCGTCGAGCTGATTGTTATGGAGTTGATGAACTTGCCCTTTATCATTTCGGGGCGCGCGGCGGCGACGCTCGAAAGCGCGGCCCTGGCGTTCTCGACGAGCTTGTCGTTGGCGAAGCTGCGCTTGCCGACGACAACCGAGAGGTTGGCGGTCTTGTCCATCTTGTATTCAACCCTTCCGCCCTTGACTTCCTTGATGGCGGACTCCACATCGTCGGTGACCGTGCCGCTCTTGGGATTGGGCATGAGGCCGCGCGGGCCGAGTATGCGCGCAAGCTTGCGGACTTCCTTCATCGCGGAAGTGGTGGCGACGGCTACGTCGAATTCCATCCAGCCGCCCTCGATTTCCTTTATGAGATCCCCGAGACCCGCCTTGTCGGCGCCGGCGGCAATCGCGGATTCCGCGTGGTCGGTAAACACGACGACCCTGACTTTTTTCCCGCTTCCGTTGGGGAGGCGAACCGTGCCGCGAACCATCTGGTTGCTCTGCTTGGGATCGACGTTGAGTTTGAACGAGAGCTCGACGGTTTCGTCGAAGCCCGCTTTCGGCATGGACTGGAGGGCCGCCACCGCGTCGGCGAGCGCCGACGGCTTCTGGGCGAGCGATTCAGCCGCCTTCCTGTATCTTTTGCTTCTTTTAACCATGACTTTTTGCTTTTTGTCTCCTGCTTTTGATGCAGTGCGGTTGTTGGCGCCTTTCGGCGAAAAAATTTTTTAACGCGCCCGCGCGCCTTTGCGGAAAACCGCGTCATTTAATTGGAGCGCCCCGCGCGGGGCGGAAGCCGCGAGCTCAGCCCACGACTTCAATGCCCATCGAGCGGGCGGTGCCTTCGATGATTTTGCAGGCGGCTTCGAGCTGCGAGGCGTTGAGATCCTTTTCCTTGATCTTTACGATTTCCTTTATCTGCGCCTTCGTCACCTTGCCCACCTTGTCGACGTTGGGCTTGGCGCTCGCAGTCGCGACTCCCGCGGCCTTTTTGAGCAGCACCGCGGCCGGCGGCGACTTGAGAATGAAAGTGAAAGACTTGTCCTGATATACGGAAATTACCACGGGCAGAACCATGCCGGCCTGGTCTTTGGTGCGGGCGTTGAACTCTTTGCAGAATCCCATAATGTTCACGCCTGCGGCGCCGAGGGCGGGGCCGACCGGCGGGGCGGGATTCGCGGCGCCGGCGGGGAGCTG
>CAJMOT010000208.1 GCA_905214995.1 uncultured bacterium
TTGGCAAGGTGCGCGCAATAGCCCGCTCCGAAGCCGTTGTCTATGTTAACGACGCTTACGCCGTTTGCGCACGAGTTTATCATCGAAAGCAGCGCGGAAATCCCCCCGAAGCTCGCGCCGTACCCAACGCCCGTGGGAACGGCTATCACGGGAACCGACACGAGCCCCGCGAGGAAGCTCGCGAGCGCGCCCTCCATGCCCGCCACAGCAACGACCGCGGCGTGCGCGCGTATCTCTCCGATTTTGTCGGCGAGCCTGTGTATGCCCGCCACTCCGCAGTCGTAAAACGCGTCGGCGGGGCTGCCGAGAAATTCCGCCGTCACCCGCGCCTCCTCCGCCACCGGCATGTCGCTCGTCCCCGCGCTGACTATCGCCACCCTGCCGCGGACTTTTGGGCGCGGAGTTTTCGGGGGAATCCACGCCGCGCGCGCGATTTCGCAGCATTCAGCCTCCGGAAACGCCGAGAGAAACGCCGACATCCCGTCGGGCGGCAGGCGCGTTGCGAGAACCCCCGAGCCGCGCGCGGCCAAAACGGAGGCTATCTCGACTATCTGCGCGGGCGTCTTGCCCGCCCCGTATATCACCTCTCCCGCGCCGCACCTGCGCTCTCGCGCGGCGTCCACGGAAGCGTGCGAAAGGCGTATTATGGACATCGAGTCGATGAGCCTCTCGGCCTCGTCCTCGCCTATTTCCCCGTTTTTAAAGGATCGGAGCACTGAGCGGATTTCGTCCTTCATCTGTTCATATTCCCCATTGAATAGCCGTTCAAATCCACGGAAACGGACTCGAAACCGAGCGATTTGAGCCTTTCCGCGACGGCGGGAGCGAGCTCCCCCGCGCGCGCGAAAAATTTTCCGAGCTCCTCCGCTCCGATCTCCACGCGCGCCCGCTTTCCGTGGACGCGGACCCTCACGCGGGAAAACCCGAGCGAGCGCACGAACTCCTCGGCGGCGTCCGCCGCGCGCAGCGCGCTTTCAGAGACGCGCGCGCCGGCCTCAAAGCGCGTCATGAGGCATGCGTTCGACGGGGACGGCGCGAACCGCGGCATGTTTTCGCGCGCGTATTCGAGTATGTCGGCCTTCCCCCATCCGGCTTCGAGCAGCGGGCTGCGGACGCCGAGCTCCCTCAGCGCCCTCATTCCCGGGCGAAAGTCGGAGAGGTCGTCGGCGTTCGTGCCGTCGCAGAGCGTCCCGAGGGACTCTTCGCGGCAGATGCGCGCAAATTCCGAAAATATCCCGCGCTTGCACAGATAGCAGCGGTCGGGCGGATTTTCTCTTATCGCTTCCGGAATTTCGGCGGACTTTACCGCGCGCCGCGCAACCCCCGCGGCGGCGCACAATCTTTCGGAGTCCCTCATTTCCGCACGCGGCATCTGGGGCGTGTCGGCGGTAAGGGCGGCGCAGTTTTCGGCGCCGAGCGCGGAGGCCGCGAAATGCAGCAGCGCGCCGCTGTCGAGCCCTCCCGAGAGGGCGACCGCGACCTTGCCGAACCCCCGCAGGATTTCAGTCAGAGTTTTTTCTTTCAAATTCATCGAGTATTTTCCGCGAAACCGCCTCGAACGGGATTGCGAATTTCTTCGAGATTTTCGCGACGTCGTCAGCCTCGGGCTTCGACTTTTTGGCGCATCCGCACCGCGCGGTCTTGACGCGGACGGGCCCGAAAGAGGATTCAAACTCGGTCTCGGACCTCGGGAGAAAGTCGCGCAACACGCGGGTTTTCCGGACGCCGAGCGTGGACGAGCGGCCGAAGAAAACCCGCTCCACATCCGCCGCGCCCGCGGGGCCGCACAGGGCGCAGACCTTCGCGCCGAGCCTGCCCTTTTTCATGAAAACCGGCTCCTGCCAGGCGTCGCGCGCGCCCGCCGACATCAGCGACGCCGCCGCCGTGGCCGCCAACCGCGCCTACGTGGACACCCTGCTGGTGCCCTTCATCGCCCCCTTCAACCTGATCAAGGCGGGGGCCAACTCGGTGATCACCTTCCTGGTGTACAAGGTGGTGTCCCGGTACATCGTC
>CAJMOT010000209.1 GCA_905214995.1 uncultured bacterium
CCCGCCGATTCCGATTCCGGCGGCGACGGCGGTTCCGGAAATTCTGGGATTGAATTCGGAGCACATCGCGGCGAGTATCGCCGCGCCCGTCGGAGTGGTCGCCTCGTGCGGGGCGCCGCCTATGCGCGACGGAAACCGTTTGGCGAGCTCCGCCGTCGCGGGGGCCGGCACCGGCATGAGGCCGTGAGCGCACCTGACGGTTCCCGAGCCGAGCTCAACCGCCGACGAAACTATTCTGTCCGCGCCGAGCAGCTCGAAGCACACCGCCGCTCCCGCTATGTCTATTATGGAGTCTACCGCCCCCACCTCGTGAAAGCAGACGTCGCCGATTTCGCGCCCGTGGATTTTTGCCTCGGCCTCCGCAAGGACGGTAAAGATTTTCAGGGAATCGGCCTTGGCCCTATCCGACAGCCCCGAATTTTCAATCAGCTTTTTTATTTCCGAAAACGGCCTGTGAGCGTGCGAATGGGAATGCCTTCCGGAATGCGAACGTTCCCCGCCGCCGGAATGCCCGCCGGCATGGGAATGGCAGCGTCCATGCTCCTCCCCTTTAAGGCAAGCTCCGCCGACCTCTTCCGAATCCAAGACCACGCGCGCGCGGGTTCCGGATATGCCGAGCCTGCTCTCCCGCGAAAATTTGAGCCTCCACCCTCCGATTCCGATTGTTCTCAGCCGCCTCTCGAGCTCGGCTGGATCCGCCCCCGCGTCCACGAGCGCCCCGAGATTCATGTCGCCGCTTATGCCCGCGAAACAGTCGTAATAAAGAGTCTTCATAAATCTGCGCGCAATGTTAGATGCGGCCATTCGGCGCGTCAAGACGTTTGCGCGCCGCGAATCGCGGAACCCCCCGGGCCGAATATAACTGTCAAAAAAATCTTCCCCAAAAACGCCCTTGCCGTCCGCCGCCGCCTTTTGCTAAGCTTATTATATGGCCAGTAAATTATTATGCATATCGGGGATTTTGTTTTTAACTCTCGCGGCGCGCGCGGCAACGGTCGTTTCGGAAGACGCAAAAGTTCCGAAGCGCTATGTGCAGCCCGTCATCGGCAACGGCTCAATCTGCACGAGCGTCGACTTTGAGGGCGAGCAGGTTCAGAAAAAATACCGCAGCTATTATCCGGAGGTCGTGTGGGCCGGAAGAAGGTACGCGCGCACCGACAACAATTCGGCGCTCATCACGATGGGCCACTACAAGACGGACATAACCGTAAACGGAAAGCCGCTGGGCAAACTGCTGTCGTGGACCCAAAGGCTCGACCGCGAAAACGCGCTGATAGAATGCATGGCAAAATACGAGCGCGCAACCGTCCGCACGCAGGCGTTCGCGCCGATGGGCCTCGACATGCTCGCCGTTAAGAAAACCGTCGAGCCCAACGGCGGGCCCGCGCAGGTCAAAATCAAATTCACCTATTTCCTGACCGACGCCGACTCCGTAAAAAACCCGCCGCGGATGATCGTCGAAAAGCCCGAGGGCTCGCCCGAGAGCGCGTCGATAAAATATGCCGCATACGGGTTGAAAGTATACCGCGGCGAAATAACGGTCTTTCCGTCGGCGGCGTCAAAATTCGAGGCCGGCAAAAACTCCGCGGCTTTTGAAACTTCCTTCGCCGAGGGAAAGCCCGCGGAAGTCTCGTACCTCGTCGCCTACGCCGACAACTACAACACGGACATCGCCGGCGACATCGAGCGGCTCGCCGACAAAATCGCAAAGGGCGGCAAGAAAGCGCCGTACTCCGACATAGTAAAGCTCTCCGGAATCGCCCGCCAGGACGAATTTCCCGAATCCGCGCGCGACGAGCGCGCCGCCGAGCTCCGCAAAACCGCAAAAAAAGGCTACGATAAAATCCTCGAAGAGCACAAAAAGCTCTGGGCCGACTATTACGCGCAGGGCTCGGCAATCTCGATTCCCGACGCGGAAATTTCCGACGCCTATCTCACGGCCCTATACCA
>CAJMOT010000210.1 GCA_905214995.1 uncultured bacterium
GCCGGTCGGCTCCGTGGAGAATGTGAGCGGTACGCTCATGCTCGCCGAGAACGACAAAGTTCTCGATATTCTGTTAGGGGGTGCGGCGGAATGATTACCGTTGAAAAGGCGAAAAAGCTCCGGGCAATCATCGAGCGGGCAGTCGCCGCGCTCGAGCTCGACAACGAGGCCGCGCTTGAGTGCGTCGAACTTTTCCCGGCATGGGAGAACGGCAAGGCGTACACCGTAGAGACGAGGGTACAGTACGGCGGAAAGCTCTATCGTTGCGTACAAGCGCACACGTCGCAAAGCGACTGGACTCCGCCGGTCGCCGCCTCTCTTTGGAGCGGCGTAACGGTAGACCCGGCAACCGGCTATGACGAATGGAAACAGCCGACCGGCGCTCACGACGCATACAAAAAGGGCGACCGCGTTCTCTTTAACGGCTCCGTGTATGAGAGCCTTATCGACGGAAACGCATACTCCCCGACGGCGTACCCGGCGGGGTGGAAGCTCATCGAATGAGCGCGGCGGTCTACACGGTCGAGCTCGACGGAAAAATCATAGCGCGGCGGGAGTCTCTCTTGTGGGTGAGGCTTGACGCTCCCGGCCTCTATGTCGTATGCACGGAGGCGGAGGGCGAGGGCGTTATCGTTGACGGGGAGATTTACCACGTTCGGGGGTGTCCCGTATTGCCGGGAAAGCAGACCGTTAAACTCGATTATTACGAATTATAACGGAGGTTAAAAATGGACTATGTAGGAGCGATTATCGGAGTCCTCGGGACTATCCTCGGCGGCGTGTTAAGCTATGCCGCTTTTCATAGGAACTCGAAAAAGGACAGCGAGGAGGAGGGAAAGTCCTCCGGCACGATGCTAACCGAAATCGGGTACATTAAAGGCGGCATCGACCGTATCGAGCGCAAGCAGGACGCACAGGACGCGCGCTATATCGGCATGGCGGAGCGTATGTCAGCGGTGGAGAGCTCGGCAAAGTCGGCACATCATCGTATCGACAGGCTCGAGGGGCGCGAGGTGCGGGAGGACGGATAATGTCCGCCCGCAAAGGCGCGGCGCGGCGGCGGAAGTTCAAAAAATGGGCGCTCGAGGTATGGAGCTTTGCAAAGGGGTATCTCTCCTTTTCAAAGCTCCTCGTTTATGCCGTCCTCTATATCGACTACAAATCGACCATGACGACGCTCGACCTCTGCCGGATTTCCGTAGCCAACAACTACACCGGCTCGCTCCCGTATTTGACCGCCCTTATCGCCTTTTTACAGGCCGCGACCGCTACCGTGCTCTCGTTCTCGCTCAATAAGAGCAAGGCCGAGAACACGACCGGCGGAATTACATACGACACGGCAACAAAACGAGATTGCTAAAGGAGGTAGCAAAATGAAAGAAATCATCGTAAAGCGGCTCGGCGCTCTCTTGAGCGTAAAGAGCCTCGTCACGCTCTTGCTCTCCGGGGTATTCGCGTACCTCGCCATTACCGGGCAGACGAGCCAAGAGTTTATGACGGTCTACACGGTCGTTATCGCGTTCTATTTCGGAACACAGACGCAGAAAATCAGCGACGCGGTAGAAAAGACCACAAAGGAGGGCTAAACCGTGACGGAGCAACAGGTACGCGAGCTCGTCGTATCGACGGCGAGGGCGTGGCTCGGGAAGAACGAGCGGGACGGCTCTCACCGGGAAATTATCGACCTTTACAACGCACACAAGCCGCTCGCCCGTGGATACGCCGTCAAGTACACGGACGCATGGTGCGCGACGTTCGTCTCCGCCGTCGCTATCAAATGCGGACTCTCGGACATTATGCCGCTTGAGTGCGGGTGCGAGGCTATGATTTCCCTCTATCGTTCTCATGCGGTGAGCCGTTGGGAGGAGGACGAGAGTATCACGCCACAGCCCGGCGACGTGGTTTTCTATGACTGGCAGG
>CAJMOT010000211.1 GCA_905214995.1 uncultured bacterium
GCGCCAACCTAATGGTGCGCGAGATAGGCATTGCGATATTCCTTGCGGGCGTCGGGCTCGGGGCGGGGAAAGATTTTGTCTCGACCGTCATAAACGGCGGCGGCTACGTATGGATAGCGTACGGGGCGGTAATAACGGTGCTGCCGGTTCTAATAGGGGGCGCCATAGCGAGGGTGTTCTTGAAGCTCGACTACTTCACCCTTATGGGCGTGCTTTCGGGAAGCACGACCAATCCTCCCGCGCTCGCATACTCCAACGCGACTGCCGACAACGACATGCCCGCCGTTGGATACGCGACGGTCTATCCGCTGACCATGTTTCTCCGCGTCCTTACCGCGCAGCTGCTGATAATCTTCTTCGTCTAATCCGGAGGTCGCAGAGGGCGGGAATTTTCGGCGCGGCTTGCGCCTCCGGACATGGCGCGCCGGCGCATCTTGCGCGGGGAGGGCGCATATCGCATTGGCAGAATTTGCCAAGGGCGTTTTCTGCCAACGCTTTTGCCTTCCGCATGGCTCTCTTTAAAACCCATAAAAAAACGAACCCCGCGGAGGGGTTCGTCAATGTCGCAGGGTTCGCTCCGGAAAACCGCCATTTCGCGGAGAGGCCAAACTATCATCCTCAGGGCGGTTGTTTCGCAGCGCGGCCGTTTCCGCAATCCCGCCGGCAACGGCCGCACGCAGAGCGGGGCATGCCCCGCGGCCGGCGGCGGACTTTTCCAAAACGGGAAACGGCGGAGATTTTGCGCGCTCTTTATTTGGAGACCGGATACTTGCTCTTTACAAACGGAGCTTTTTTGAGATAGTCTATGCTCTTCTGAATGCTCTCCGCGGGCGTGAAACTGTAGCGTTCCACTTCCACGACGGGGTATTCCATTCCGGCGTCGGCGGCGTGCTTGAATATGGCGTCAAAGCCCACCATTCCGCTCTCGCCGAGCTCCTTTTCATCCTTAATGTGAAGGAGCCTGAAACGCTTGGGATACTTCTTGAAGTAGTCCACGGGCGCCTTCTGGCCCCTCACCGTCCAATAGACGTCCATTTCAAAGAATACGAGGTCGGGGTCGGTGTTTTCGAGCATGTAGTCGTACATGATCTTGTCCTCGACTTTCTGGAATTCGTGGGCGTGGTTGTGGTAGCCGAAAGATATGCCGGCGGCCTTGCACCTCCTGCCGATTTCGTTGTAATAATCGCAGTAGGTCTTGAGCTCTTTGAGGGTCTTGGGCACGCTCATCCACGGCGCGACGATGTACTTCATGCCGGCGGCCTTGTGTGCGGCGATGCATTCGTCCCACCATTTCATGGATTCGGAGAAGTCGCCCGTTTCGAGCTCCTTCTTGGAGAGCTGCTTTGCCGTGTGCGAGGAGAGAACCTTCATGCCGGCGGCCTCTATGCCGGCCTTGAAGTCTTCGGGGGTTTTGCCGTAGAATTTTCCGCCGCCGTACCCGGCCGCCTCCACCGCCGTAAAGCCCATTTCGCCGAGCTTCTTTATGGAGCCGTCGTAGTCCTTTTTGATGTCGTCGCGCATGGAGTACATCTGTACGGCGATGTTTTTCTTGGGCGCCTTTGCGCAGGCGGAATCCGTCGCGCACCCCGCCATAGCGATGGCGGCCGCGGCGATCATGAGAGTCTTTATTTTCATCATATATTTTTGCCTTTTCCGGTTGTTCGTTAGGCGGAGGCGCGCGACGGCGCCCCGCGCTTTCTTTGCGAAAGGGAATGGAAACACAAAACCCGCGCCCTGTCACGCATTTTTTGACTTTCGGCCGGCGCTGAATTTGCGTCGGATGAAAATGCTCCCCGCCCGCGAAAATTAAAAAACGTCTCAAAAAGCGAAAAAAACGTTCGACCGCCGACCCCGCAAATGTTAGCGTATTCGATATGAAAACGCGCAAATTTATTGCAATAGCGGCAGCCGCTTTTGCC
>CAJMOT010000212.1 GCA_905214995.1 uncultured bacterium
GGGCTAATGACCGACTGGGGCGTCCATCTGCTCGACATGGCGGCCCAGGGGCTCGGCAAAACCGCCCTCCCTCGCAGGGTGTCGGGCGCGGGCGGAAAATTCGCGCATCCGGAAACGTCCTCGCAGACTTTCGACACCCTCAACGTCAACTACGACTTCGGGGACTCGTCGATAGCGTGGTCGAACACCGCCGTTCCGGTGGGGTTCTACGGAATGTCCTACGGCGTGGCGTTCAACGGCGAAAGGGGGGTGCTTGCCGCAAACCGCGAGGGCTGGAAGGTAATCCCCAATCCCGACGCAAAGGGCGGCGCGGCAAGGGCGGAGAGCGGCAAGCCCGAAAACAGCGAGCACCTCGACCACCTCAAAGACTTTTTGGACTCCGTGCGCGCGCGCAATTTCGACACCGCCTGCACGCTCGCAAACGGCGCTTTCTGCGCGAAGCTCGCGCATCTGGGCAACATATCCGCGCGGCTCGGCAAAACCCTGTCCTACGACGACGCGGCAAAGACTTTTTCCGACGCGGAAGCCGACGAATGCCTCAAACCGCGGTACCGCGCGCCGTGGAAATTCCCGCAAGCATAACGCAATGGACTTCACAAAAAAAATCTCGCGCCGAAACGCCCTGAAAATGTCAACCGCCGCGCTCCCGCGCGCCGCCCGCGCCTCTGAAAATCCGAAGCCAAATAGCGGGCTTCCTCTGCCGATAGCCCTGAACTGCGGCACGCTCGCCGGCTACGACCTGAAGCTCGAAGACCAGATAAGCCTCGTCTCAAAAGCCGGATACGACGGTATCGAGCCGTGGACGCGGCACGTGGAGGAATTTCTGTCGCGCGGCAAAAAGCTCTCCGAGGCAAGGCGGAGGCTCGAAGACGCCGGACTTTTGCCGTACAACCTAATAGCTTTCGCCAAGTGCATGGTGGACGACCCCGCGGCGCGCGCGCAAAACCTCGAACAGATGAAGCGGGAGATCGGCTGGGCGGCGGAAATCGGCTGCAAGAACATCGCCTGCACGATGTGGGGCGTTGAAAAGCTCGACCCGCTGAAATTCGACGAATACGCCGCGCGGTACGCCGCGGTATTGGAGGCCGCAAAGCCCTTCGGCGTCAGGCCGCTGCTCGAGCTCTGGGGGCACCGGGCCCTCCACAGGCTCGGGGACGCGCTGAAAATCGCGGCTCTTGCAAACGACGAAGGCGCGGGGCTTCTGCTCGACTTCTACCACTTGTACCGCGGCGGAAACTCATTCGGCTCACTCTGCCTCGTCAACCTCGGCGGAATGGACGTGTTCCACATAAACGACTACCCGTCGAATCCCCCGCGCGAAAAGCTCGTCGACGCCGACAGGGTATACCCGGGCGACGGCGTCTGCCCGTTCGGCGAAATCCTCCCGAAAATGTACGCGCAGGGGTTCAGGGGCGCGCTGTCGCTCGAGCTCTTCAACAAGGCCTATTGGAAAAATCCTCCGGAAAAAACTCTCGCAGAAGGCTGCGCAAAAACCAGATCGGTTGTGGAATCCGCGTTGGGCGGAGCGCGGGCTTAAATATCCCGCCCATTGGGAGGATATTGAACGGAATCGAAACTGCCGGGCTCCGTTTCTGCTGCTGCTCCGTGAGGAATCCCGCAGCCGCGGGCGGAGGGCATCCATTTTTATTTGTTTCCGACGGGCGCAAAAAATCCGAACCCGCTCAAACGCGCCGCAAAAGGCGGCCTTCCCATCGCGCGCCGCGGATTTTCCCGCGGCGCGCGGTTTTTGAAAGCTCAAAGTCCGGAGCAAAACCGGCTCCCCCGCCGCCCGCGCACGCGGGGGAAATTTTCCGCCCCGGGAAAACTTGGGGATCGGCTCCCGAACATCTCGCTCACTTGCGACGGTTCCGCCCGCGGCGCGCGGC
>CAJMOT010000213.1 GCA_905214995.1 uncultured bacterium
CGTCGGGCCGCAAACCGGGCGTGTACGGCATGGAGGAAGTCCTCTTCGGCTGACGCGCGAAAGGTTGCAATCCGATTTTGCGCGCGACAATTTAGTTTTTGCATAGCCGCCCGCCATTTTCGGCGGGCGATTTTTTTGCAAAATTTTCGCCGGATTCCGGCAGCGGAGCGGGCCTCCGCGTATGCCGCCAAAAGAATTGCGGGCTGATGCGCCTGTGGCGGCGGAAAATTTCGCGCGGGAGATTATCTATGATTGGCAGGCATATGGGGGAAGGGGAGGGGGGATATGGAAAATTAAATCAAATGAAGGAAATTTAATTGCGATAGAGAGAAAATTTTTGACATTTTTATGGATATTTGCCATAAATGATAAAAATTATTTTGAAATTCAATCCGAGGGAAAGTTTATGGAAGCCTATAAAAATGCAAAAGCGTCGCCGGAGTTTTCCGCCCGAATTTTAAATTTCAATGCCGCGGCGTCCGCCGCATTGCTTGCGCTCTCGTCGCCTTTGTTCGCGCAGAGCTCGGAGCAAATTTACTTTGGCGGGGTTTCTTCGTCCGCGGAATCCGCCTATCTGAACAGGCCTTCAAACTGGTATTTCGATTCCGATAAAGCCAACCCTTTCGACGGCTCGTTCGACGGGGACAATTACGGCAGGTACGACGCCGAAGTCTCCGCTTCCGGCAGCCAGGGCGTCTCGGTGACGGGGTCTCTCGGCGACATACTCAATTGGGGAAATTTCAACTACTCCCATTCGGAAATGAACGTTCCCAATTCGTCATTCGCCCTGCTTACCATGGGCGGATCCAAGACCCTGAGAACTTACGGGGACTGGAATTTGAACCTCGGATTGTCCGCCTCCGCAACGAATATGCAGCACAATGCGTCCATAAGGCTATGGGAAAAGTCGCTCGTCGAAATAGGCGGAAATTGGAATATAAGCTCCAATAAAAACGGTTCCGGAGGGTGGCTTGGGATCAGCATATCCGACGGATATTCCGACAATCCGGGCGCTTTCCGCGTGAAAGGCAATGTCGTATTTTCGCCCGAATCGAGCGCGATTCTCTCGACGGCCAATTCCTCTTTCACCGTGGACGGCGCGATCGACCTGAACGGAACCGGCTCTTGGGCGGTGTTTAATACTGCGGACTCTATTCCCGCCAGCGTGACGCGCACTATCGGGGGGCTCGGAGACGCGGACGGCAACGGCGTTTGCAACGGAAATCTGTTTATAACGAATTGGAGGGACGCGGAGGCGACCATAGTGTTTTCCAATTCCAAGGCCTATGATTTTTCCGGATCTTTTAAGGCCGACTCAAAGTACAAAAATCTTCTCAACCTGACCATGATGGCTTCCGACGCCCGAAACGGCAGGCAGACAATGCGCTTTTTGCAGGGCGGGACTTCGTGGCCCAACGGGTATACCGTCACTGACGCGGACATAAACGATGTGGAAGTAAACAGCGGCAGGCTCGACATCGGAATGTACGACGGAATGAAAGGCAATAACCTCAGCATATACGGGTACAGCGGCAACGCCGCCGACGCCGTGTTCAGCGCGGCTGGTACAGTCTCCGGCATGGAGATCGGCAGGGTGCAATTCGACACTATGACTTTTTATGAAGGCACGATAGTTTTCGACCTCGGCGAAGTCGACTGCGACTTCATTCAAATTAACGGCGGAGTGACGAAGGAGTCTCCGGGAGCGCAAATAGTGTTCGACATAAACATATCAAAGGACGATCTTCAAATTTATCTCGATACCCTCGGCGCGGAGACTCTGGAATGGAATCTGATGAGCTTCAAAACCGACGATTCCGATTTCGATATCGCTGAC
The DNA here is from genome assembly GCA_905214995.1 of uncultured bacterium. GTDB lineage: Bacteria > Verrucomicrobiota > Verrucomicrobiia > Opitutales > Intestinicryptomonadaceae > Merdousia. The sequence goes on from CAJMOT010000213.1 coordinate 1,838, forward strand.
ATAATCCTCAAAACGCAGGCGGGAATAGGCGGCGAATTGAGCTTCCT
>CAJMOT010000214.1 GCA_905214995.1 uncultured bacterium
TCGACCCCGCCGGAATGCCCGCGCCCGACATCGCGTGCCCGCACTGCCGCAGGCGCCTGCCGCCCGGCTACCTCGAGCTCGACAGCAAGATATTTTCCATAGTCGGCGCCCCGAGCGCGGGGAAGTCCTATTATTTGAGCGTTCTTATCAAAGAGCTTCAAGGCTCTCTTTACCGGAACTTCGGGATAACGCTCAAAGACCTTGACCCGTCCGGAAACATGCTGCTGACGCAAATGAAAAACCGGCTCTTTTCCGCAAAGAGGCCGGAAGACGCGATTCTCGCGAAAACCGCGCTCGAGGGCGCGATGTACGAGCGCTACCCGCGCTTCGGCAAAATGGTCGCGCTGCCCAAGCCGATGACGTATTCGCTGTCGGCAGACGGAATGGCGGAGACCTCTATAATTTTCTACGACAATGCCGGCGAGCATTTCGAACCCGGGCTCGACATAGAGGAGTCTCCCGGGGCGATGCACGTTGCGAGCTCTTCGGCGATATTCTTCCTCTTCGACCCCGTATCCAACCGCAGCTTCAAGCGGCTGATCGGCAACCGGCCGGACCCGCAGCTGAGCATCGGCGGGCGCATAGACCAGCAGGACACCATTCTTTCCGAAATGGAGGTTCGCATAAAGAGGATTCTTTCGATAGAGCCCTCCAAGCGCATAGACACTCCGATTGCGATAATAATCGGCAAGTGCGACATCTGGCGCGACCTCCTGCCGGAGCCGCTCGAAAACCCGATCCGCGACGGCTGCCTCGACCTGTCGGTTGTCGATTCAAACAGCGAGAAGCTGCGCAGGTTTATGCTGTCCATAGATCCCTCCATTCCCTCGGGCGCGCAGACGATATCCTCCAACGTCAGGTATTTTGCGCTAAGCGCGCTCGGTCACTCTCCCGAAATGCTCACCCTCGGCGAGTGCGCCGGAAAAATCGCCCCGATTCCTGAAAAGCTCAACCCGATAGACGTCGAGATCCCGACGGTTTGGGCGCTCTCGCAGACGACGAATCTGATACCGACGCGCTGACATGGCCTGCCAACTGATATTCACGAGCTCCCCCGTCTCCCTCACGACGGGGCGCACGGGTTTTTCAACGGTCGCGCGCACTTCCGACATGCCCGAAAAGCTCGCGGCGGCGGTAGAGAGGTGCAGCGTCTACGAAATTCCGTCGGGGGTCGTGTATTCGCACAGGATTCTGGGCGTCGGCACGCAGAAGTGGCATTTGCTCTCGCGCATAAAGGACGCGGGAACCGACTACACCAACCGCAACAACTTCATCGCCCACCACATAGTATTGTCCGAGTCTGAGGCGGCGTCGATGCGCGCCAACGCCGCGGAGATTCTCGGCGGATGGGGCGGGTGGCTCGACTCTTGGGACGGCGTGCCGCGGTTTGTGGGCGGCCCCGAGGGGATAGGGGAAATCCGCAATTCGAGGAGCCTGCCCGCGCGGGAGTGGGAGTCCGTTTTCGGCGACGCGGGCAAGGCCGCGCTTTTGGCATCCTCCCCCGCGAAAGTCCGCGCGCGCGCCTCCGACGCGGACGAGCTTCTGAAGCTATATTCCGAGAGCCTCCAGCTCTTTACGGATCCAGCGCGCTCCTGGGAGATCTCTTTCACCACGCATTTCAACGCCTCCGAAAACCCGCGCGACTTCCTATGGCGCGCGTCGGACTCCGACGAGTTTTCGGGCGGCGTAGACCTCGTGTCGCGCAAATGCCCTCAGGCTCCGGATGGCAGGGCGGCGGAGTACGCGCGCACGGGGGAGATGAACAATAGGGAAAAGTTCAATTTGAAAGTTTCAGGCCCGGACTTGGGCAGGCGGAAATTCAAGGTCGTAGACGTTCCGAAGCGCGCTTCCGCCGCGGCGT
>CAJMOT010000215.1 GCA_905214995.1 uncultured bacterium
GAGAGGTCGAGAAACGTGTTCGTCGGCGGGGTTTCGTACGACAGGTTTTTTGCGATGAGCGTCGACGAGGCGCGCGCTTTCGTCGGCGGGTTGCTCAAAGACCCCGTATACGCGGCGGTCTCGGAGGCGCTCGAGGGATTGTCGGCGCGCCTGGAATTTCTCGACAGGGTCGGGCTCTCGTACCTCACGCTCGACCGCGAGGCCTCCACCCTCTCGGGCGGCGAGGCCCAGCGCGCGCGGCTCGCCACGCAGCTCGGGATGAACCTCACGGGCGTCACCTATGTGCTCGACGAGCCCACGATAGGACTGCACCCCGCCGACGACGACATGCTCATAGGCGCCCTGCGCAGCCTGCGCGACGGCGGCAACACCGTGCTGCTCGTCGAGCACGACGAGGCCGCCCTCAAAGCCGCCGACTGGATAGTGGAACTCGGGCCCGAAGCGGGCGAAAACGGCGGCAGGCTGGTCTTCAACGGCACGGCGGAAGAGTGCGCCAAATCCGAAACATCGCGCACGGGCATGTACCTATCGGGCCGCGCGAAAGTCGGGAGGCCGTCGCCGAGGCTCTCCCCCGGCGGGCGGTGGCTGGAAGTCAAAAAGGCGCGCGAAAACAACCTCAAAAGCGTTAACGCCAAATTTCCCGCGGGGCTGTTCACGGTGGTCTGCGGCGTGTCGGGCTCGGGCAAGAGCACGCTTGTAAACGACATACTCGCTAAGGCCGCCGCTTTCAGGCTCAACGGCGCCAAGGAGGTCTGCGGCGCGCACGGCGGAATATCGGGGCTCGAAAACTTCACTGCATGCGTGAGGGTCGACCAGTCGCCGATCGGCAAGAGCCCGCGCTCAAACCCCGCGACCTACACAAAGCTCTTCGATCTCCTGCGGGAGCTGTATTCCCAGTGCCCCGCCGCGAAAGTGCGCGGCTACGGCCCGGGAAGGTTCAGCTTCAACCTGAAAGGCGGCAGGTGCGAAAACTGCCGCGGCGACGGCTCGATACGGCTGGACATGCAGTTCTTGGGCGACGTGTACGTCGCCTGCCCGAGCTGCGGCGGAAAGCGGTACAACCGCGAGACGCTCGAGGTGCGCTACAAGGGGCTGAACATCGCGGACGCCCTGAACCTCACCGTCGAAGAGGCGTCGGAGGTCTTTTCCGCCCACCCGCGCATAATGGCAAAGCTCGACACCCTGCGCGACGTGGGGCTCGGCTACATCAGGCTCGGGCAGGCGGCGAACACGCTTTCGGGCGGCGAGGCCCAGCGCATAAAGCTCTCGCTCGAACTCTCGCGGCGCACGCGCGGGCACGCGCTCTACATTCTCGACGAGCCCACAACCGGCCTGCACTGGGACGACGTCGACAGGCTCCTCAAGCTGCTCTTCGGGCTTAGGGACGCCGGAAACACGGTAGTAGTCATAGAGCACCACCCGGACTTCGTGCGGCTCGCAGACTGGCTCGTGGAGCTCGGGCCCGAGGGGGGCGCCGGAGGCGGCAGGATAATTTTCGAGGGGACGCCGGACGATCTCGCAAAGGCGGATACGCCAACCGCTAAATTCTCCCTGAACAACCGCCGATAAATATTGTCAAACAGGCGCGGGCGCGCCGCGGAAAAAACCGCGCGCCGCGCGCGGAACCAATAAAAAAGGATTTATGAACCTGGTCGAATCCGACATCGACACAAAACGGTTGAGAGACATAAAACTTGCGGACAAGCCGAAAATCGACTTTTTGCTTTCGCTCGCCCCGAATCCCGGGTGCGAAAACTGCTTCGCAAACCTCTTCATGTGGGGCGAGGTCTACGGGCTGGAGATTTTGGAAATCGGAGAGCGGCGCGCCGTCGTCTACAA
>CAJMOT010000216.1 GCA_905214995.1 uncultured bacterium
GTGCAGCGCGATGGCGCGCGCGCGGAGCGCGGCGAGCGCGAGAACCGCGGCGGCGGCTAATGCCGCATAGAGCCAGATTGGTGAATGGAATGTCATGGCAAAGTCCTGAATCTTGTGTTTGCGAGCAGCAGCTTGAGCGCGAGCGCGCCGAGCGCGGCGGCCGCGAACCACGGGAAGAGCTCGTCGTACGAGGTGAAGTTGCGCAGCTTTACGGTCGTCTTTTCAAGGGCGTCTATATCGGAATATATATTGCGCAGCTCCGCCATATTTTCGGCGCGGTAGAATTTGCCGCCGGTTATTTCGGAAATTTTGCGCAAAGTGGACTCGTCCACGCTGCTGCGCATGTCTCCGGCGTAGACGGGGCGGCCGTAGGCGTCGCGCATGACGCGCTGGTTTTCGTCGAGGCGCGCGGCGGGGACTATGCCGCTCCTGCCGACGGCTATCGTGTAGACTTTCGCGTTGAAGGACGCGGCGGCCTCGGCCGCGGCTATGGGCGTTATCTGGCCGGCGTTGTTTTCGCCGTCGGTGAGCAGTATGACCACCCGGCTCTTCGCGTTTTTAAGCTCTTTGAGCCTGTTCACGCTCATGGCCAGCGCAGTGCCTATCGCCGTGCTGTCGGCGTCTATCACCCCTATGTCCACCCTCTCGAAATTCTTTCTCAGCCAGTCGTGATTGAGAGTCATGGGCGATACTATGAACGGGTTGGAGGCGAAGGTTATCATGCCTATCCTGTCGTTGGGGCGCCTCTCGACGAACTCGCGTATGACCGCCTTTACGGCGTCCATGCGGGTTATGGGGGCGGCCGCGTTGGGGGAGAAGTCAAGGGCGGCCATTGAGCCCGACACGTCTATGGTGAGGACTATGTCTATGCCGCTCTCCTCGCGCTCGCTGTACCCTCTGCCGAGCCGCGGGCGGGCGAGCGCCGTTATGAGCAGCGCGAGGGCGAGCAGCGTGAGCGCAAACCTCCACATCCCGGGGTTCGCCCTGTTTTTCCCTGACGCCTCTTTCGCTATGGCGACGCTCGAAAATATTATCGAGCCGCTCTTGCCCGACGCCGAGCGCAACAGCGCGAGCGCCGGCAGGAGCAGAAGAAGCCACAGTAGATTGGGATTTGCGAAGTCGAAATTCATTGCGTTATTTGGTTTCTTTCATTTTCGGGGCGTCCGCGGTTTCCGCGCTTGTTCCGCCCGATTCGGGCGCGCCGCCGGCAGTCTCGCGCGCCGCGTCGCAGCGGAGTTTGTCGGAGTCCAAAAAGCGGCGGGCGAGGGAGGCGAGCTCCGCCCTGCGTTCGCCCGAAAAGCTGTCCCGCGCGAATTTTGCCATGTCGGAGGAATTGAGTATGCCCGCGAGGATTTCCCGCTGGACGCGATCGAAAGCCGCAGATTCGGAGGCTATTTTCAAAAATTCCTGCGTCGTCTTTACGGGGGCGGGGATGGAGTGGCGGGCCTCGATGTAGGCGCGCACGGCGGAGCTCACGCGGGAAGCGAACTCTTTCGCGTCGAGGTTTTCGGAATCCGCCTCCGCCGCGGCGACCGCCTCGATTGCGAGCTCATATGGCGTCTTGGGCGGGAGCTTTTTCGGCCTGAGAGTAAAATACGCGGCGATTCCCGCGGCGCACAGCGCGCCGAGCGTCCACGCCCAGTATTTCTCCCAAAAGTCCATGCCGATTTTTCCCCTGTCGGGCGAAATCTCCGGAAATATGCTCTCGTACGAGACGGAATCGTCCCCGGCGGGCGCGTTAGGGATGGAAGCCGCGGGAACGCCCTGCGGGGCGGGCTGCGGCAAGGCGGCCTGCGCGGAGGCGGA
>CAJMOT010000217.1 GCA_905214995.1 uncultured bacterium
CGCGCCGGACGGCTGCGGGCGGCTTGCGATGAAATGCGCGAATTGCGCGGTTGACTCCGCGCGGAAAAATCCCCGGTTAAATCCGCCCGCGCCTGCCGAGCGCGGCGGCCAAAAGGGCGGCAACGGCCGCTATCGCAGCCGCCGAGGGCTCGGGAACGCTCACCGTGAGCATTAGGGAATTTTCCCCCGTCCATTCGAGTTCCGCCGATCCGCCCGACGCGAGCCGGAGGTTCCTTATTTCCACGTCGTCGGACACTATGTCGCTCCATCCCTCGCCGAGCGAACCTGCGGAAATGAGGGCGTATTCTCCTACCCCGATTTCGGCATTTGCGAAATCGAACACGATTTTGTCGAGACGCTGAAATTCCCCTTTGACTGAAATTAGCGCCTCCTGCGCGTTGAGCGCGCCGTCGGGGACGACGATTGTCAAAATCCCCGTTCCGTCGGCGGCGAGATTTCCGCCCACGTTTATCCTCTTGGCGAAAACCGTCAGGCTGCCCCTGCTTGTTATGGAGAGGTCGCCGGTTGACGATAAGGAATCAAAATATCCGTTTTTGTGGGAGACGCTGCCGAATATCGTTTCTCCGCGCTCAAAATATGCCGCACCGAATCTTGCGGTGAAATTCTGCTGGGCGGCGATGGGGTCTATCGCAAATGTCGTCGAGCCTCCGCCCCTGCTGTAAAAGGAGTTTGTGGAAAACGAAAAGCTCTCCTGTTCGGAATTTGCGGAGCCGAAAGTCACCGTCGCGTCCTGCGAATATATGAAATAGAAATGCGGAGATTGCTGTACGGACAGGGTTTCCGCCAATACGAGATTCGGATAGGGGGCGTAGAGGAAGTTCTCGCCCTGGGCGTCTTGGTATGTCACGTCCCCAAAGGCCAGCCATTTGCTCGAATTAATCGATTGGAGCGATTGCAGCGCGCTTCCCGTTCCGGAAATGTCTATTCTGTTGTTTGCCCCCCAGATCCTCGTAGGCTCCGAGCCGCTGTCGTCTTGGAAAGCGTAGAAATTCGAGGCGTCGGAAATATCGTTGGTTGTGCCCGGGGCGAAGTCCGTCCCGCCCATGAATATATTGAAATAAGGCGCCTGGGCGAAAGCTGCCGCGGCGGAAAAAGCGGCGAAGGATAAATCATGGATAATCAGAATTTGACTGACGACGAAGAGTACGACGATAATATTCTCGAACTCGAAGACGACGAAGGAAACGTCGAAAAGTATCTTCACGTAGGCACAATCGAATATAAGGGCGAATGGTATTGCTTTTTCCAAAAAGCGGAACCCGAAACCGAGGAAGAGGAGGATGAAGTGGTCATGTTCCTCTTGAAGGGCGAGGGGGACGAACAGGAGCTTCTTCCCTTGGAGGACGAAGAACTGATGGACGAAGTTTTTGCGGAGTTTTGCAACCAGTACGAGCAGTACGAGGACAGCGAGGACGCAATGAAACTGGACGGCGCGGAAGACTGATAAAGACCGTCTTCTTTCCGAAAGCGCAAAAGATGCCACTTTTCCCCATGGCGGGCGAAGTGGCTTTTTTTGACAAAAAAGAAAAAAGAGGCGGGCAGGGCTGCGACGAACGCCTGAAATGCGCGCTTGAAAATCAGGGAGGACAGGGAGAGGTATGGCAAAAGCGGAATATTTTTTACACGGGGATTTCGATACGGTCTTGGCGACTTTGGAAGCGGCGGTTTTCAAAAGCGCTTCGGCGAGTTTGGAGGATTCCAGCGACTTTC
>CAJMOT010000218.1 GCA_905214995.1 uncultured bacterium
TGAGCAGGAAATTGTCTCCCACATCGACCGCGCCCGTTAGCTCTACGGCTATTTCGTAGTCGGAGAGGAAAGTTAATTTCGAACTGTCGTTTACGCCGATGCCAACGTCGATTCCTTGTTGTGCGAATTCCTTGTATTCGGCAGTGTCGTATCTGAATTCCAGCATGGCTTTTTCGGAATCCGAACCTTGGAAATTGATGGTTGTTCCATTATTGTTCGTAAAATTAAGTCTGCCCATCTCTATTAATATCTTGGCGCCTCCGCCGACATTATGCGTTCCGGAAGAGCTGATATACGCCGCAAGATTTTCCGCGACGCCGTCTTTATTCCTATATTCCCTTACATGGAGCAAATCGCCGGAAGCGGTTAAATTTAAGTCTCTTACAGAACCGGTGGCTTGTATTGTATTTTTATAAGTGGGGTTTGTAATCGGATAAAAATGGCGTTTTCAACGCCACTTTGGACTCATGGAAAGAAATTCTCCGCATAGAAATAGAAGCCTTTGTCAAAATATTATCTTTCGTCCGCATTTCCATTTGGCGGCAGCTATGGGAAAATTTTGTTCAGGATATTTTTCAGCTCTCGAGTTATTTGAGGGGGCTTGCCCTCGCGGACGGTCAGCAGACGGCGGCATTTGCGCGAGATTTCCTCCGGATTGTAAGACACTATTTCAACCTCCCCGCTCTTGGCTCCCGGGCGCGGATTTTTTATGCGCTCGAATTTCTTCGGAAGGCCGTACCACGTCAGGTGTATGTCCCATCCGCAGGCCTCGCCGTTTTTGTCCACGAGGGCGGGGTAGTTGCGCACGAAGTCCGGCGTGGCCTTTGTGTAGACGCGGACTATGACCGCAACCGGCAGGCCCTGTATGTAGCCGGCGAGCCCGTTCCCGATCTTTCCGGCCCGCGCCGCCCTGTAAAATTCGAGAGGGTCGAAGCCCTGCAAATTCATTCCGTTGTAGTTTCCGAAAAAATTTTTTTCCTTAAATTTTTGCGCCGCGTACCACGATTGGAATTTGATGCCGTACATTAGCCCGATTTCAAAGTGAAGGTGCGCCTGCGCGCGCGCTATGGGAATCGTCGAGCTGCTGCGTCCCATGCGGCCTATCCTCCCCTTGGCGGGCAGTTCGGAGCCGGGCTTTATCGACGGGTCGATTTCCGCGAGATGCGCGTAGAGGGTATAGACGTTGACGTCGAGCCCCGGGTGCTCCATGACTACATACCGGCCGTAAGAGCTGTTTCCCGCCACGCGGTTTATCATCGCAACCTTTCCGGGAAGGGCTGCGAACACGCCGTCGAGCGCCTCGCCCTTTCTGTCGCGGCGCACGGGCTTTATGTCGATTCCCTCATGGAATCTGTACCCGTTGTTGCGCGTGTCTCCGAAGAGCCCGCTCTCGGGGCGGCCGCTCGCCGTCGGCTGTATGAATTCAGCGTAGGGCGCGCCTTCGCCGAAGGCCTTGGATTCCGTGGGCCATACGAGATCCGCGCGCGCCCCCGCCGCCGCGAGCGCAAACGCCGCTGCAAGTGCGCAGATGCGGCCCATCGCCCTACCACGAGAGGGTCGAGCCCTCGTTTTTCTCCTTCTTTATCTCCTCCACCGTATTCACGGATTTGGAAAGCTCCTCGTAGAATTTTGCCACGTCTTTGCCTTTCGGTATTTCAATGTGCGCGAAGAGCGCGCCGTCGGATATTACCGAATCTATTTTGCGCAGGGCTATCGGCTCCCC
>CAJMOT010000219.1 GCA_905214995.1 uncultured bacterium
GCTCGCCGCCGACCCGAGGGTGCGGAACATGGAGGGGACGGACATACGCTCGCTCTCGCCCGCATCATTTGGAGGAAAGGCTTTCAAATTCGTCTGCGCCGACCTCTCCTTCATCTCGCTTGAAAAGGTTTTCGCGGAAATCTGGGCGCTCGTAGCGGAGGGCGGAACCGCCGTGTGCCTCGTGAAGCCGCAGTTCGAGAGCTCCGCAAAGCTCGCGCGCAAAAGGCGCGGCGTGCTAAAATCCGAAGAGAGCGCGGAAGCTCTCGAAAAAATCTCCGCCTTCATCTCGAAAAATTTCCCGGACGCGCGGATATTCGCGACAATGCCGTCGCCCATCCTCGGCGGCGACGGCAACGCCGAATACCTGCTCGGCGCGCGAAAGGCGCGCAAATAGGGCGCGACCGAAAAAAAAAGCGCGCCCCGACGAGCAAAACCGGAGCGCGCGAAATTCGGGCGGACGCAGGCTACCGACCCTTCCTCTTCAAAATCTTTTTGACGTATTTGAAGTCGCCGTCCAAGAGCTCTTCGCGCGCGGACTCGGCCTCCGATTCGGTGAGGATTATTATCTTGCTCGTTTCGTCGCCGAGGGCTTCGCGGTATTTCTTTATGTCGGCCTCGCCATTGGCGGGAATCGTAAGCCCCTGCTTTCCCCACGGATAGACGAACACGAGGTTGTGCTTCCCCTGTTCCACGTAGAACACGTTGTCGCCGAAATCCGCGGCCCAGCCGCGCGTTCCCGCGTAAATGCCCGAACCGTAGCAGACGTTGTTTCGGATGGTCATTCCCTTGCGGCAGCGGTCGTAGGTCAGGAAATTGTTGTCGCGCGGCTCGGGGGTGGAAAATTCGTTGTTTCCGCTCTCCCACGCGAAGTTGCCCACAAACCGGCAGTCTTCGTATGCGGATTTGCCGTCGGCGCGGTTCGTCAAAAAGTGCTCGAACGCCTGGCGGCAGCGGTAGTATTTGTTGCCCGTAAACACTATGTCGCGGGCGACGATTTCGCCCTTTTCCGTTATGCCCTGAATGGTCGAGCCGCAGTCGTAGGTTCTGCTTATGGTGCAGCCCGAAACGTAATTGCGGTTTCCGGAAGACGCCTGGGAGCCCGTGATCCAGAACTCTATGCCGTTGCCGAGCCTCACCCATGTGCGATACCCTGGCTGGGTGCTTCCGCCTATGAGGTCGATTTCGAGGTTTTCGATTCTCCCGCCGCGGCAGCCCGTCAGCCCGTGCCTGCCGAATCCCTTTATCGCAACGTTGCGCACCGTGCAGTTTTTAAGGCCGCTTATGCCGTTGCCGTAAGTCGTGATGCCGAGCTCCGCGCCGTCCGAGGACGGGTTTTTGCCGAGCTTTACATAGAGCCACCTGAAAGTTTCGGCGTTTATCTTTTTGCTCTCGTATTCCTCGCCGGCGAAAAAGTCCCAGTCTTTTTTGAGCATGTCGAGCTTTTTGACTTTGTGCCCGTGGACGGTGTCGGTTGCGGAATCGTATATCGCCCCGAGGTTGTTGACGAGCTTTGTCTGCGCGGAAATCGCCGGATTGCGCCCGCCGAAATTCTCGGTCTTATTCATGTCGAGCCGCCAGACGCCGCCGCCCATGTCCTCCCACGCGGCGGGATTTTTCAAATGCTTTATGCCGCAGATAAGCGGCTTTTTTGAGCCCCTTCCGTAGGAGTCCACAACGCAGTTTTCGAGCCCCGTCAGCGGCTCGTAAAACACGTCGCCCTT
>CAJMOT010000220.1 GCA_905214995.1 uncultured bacterium
CGTTTTTAGCTCCAAAATGGATTCGCTCGCTTGGTTGCGCTGCGCGCAATCCGCGCTGTTCTCACCCCTGCGGGGTAAAATGCTAACGCATATTATCCTTCCCGAAAGCCTTATTTTATAACCTCGCTGCGCTTCGGATAAAATAAGCTTTCGTTTTCATTGCGCCAAATCGGGAACCCGCGGTTTTTCAGAACGAACTCTGGAAGTATTAACGAAGCTCTTATGCGAGGTTCGTTTTTTTGTTTGATAACGGATAACGGCGACTTTCAAGTATGCCAAATACGCTTTAACCGCCGTTTCGCTTGCGCCCCGTTTTTAGCTCCAAAATGGATTCGCTCGCTTGGTTGCGCTGCGCGCAATCCGCGGGTGCGGGGCGCGCCGGCCGAAGAGGGGGCAAGCCCCCCTGCGGCAATTGGCGAAGCCCTCTTGTATGGAAGCGGAGCTGCCGCAGACAATTAAATCCCTTTCCCAAGCGACGCGCCCCAAAGTAAAAAGTGTCGTTTCTGATTAAGCCGCACCCTCGCGTGTCTCAAGTATGCTTCTGGCGCGACTTCTCATTTATATTTATAAGGGGATAGCCTCATCGCGAAGCGATAGGCGTAAGGGCGCAGATCTTCAATGAAGGCGGTATCGCCGCATGGCACGTTTTGTGTCCATTCTATGGGAGCGCGCCTCGTACCGGCGTTGCTGCCCGTTTTCAATGTCTGTCTATCTTGCGTCCGTTTTGCGCCGGCGTTTTCGTTTTTCTTATGGTTGGCTGATTTCACGGCCTATTGGCGGTTTGTTTCGTCTCTATAATAATACATTGCCATTGTATCTCATAGGGGCGCGTCTGTCATTTGTAGCTTCCGGAAGACGGACGGTTTCGCAAGTAGAAAAAATTAGTTCAATATAGTTGGGACTTAAAAAAAGTTTGACCTGGTTCAGAATACTCTTATATCCGAAAATCATTATGAAATTAACTTCTTTTCTTTCGGCAATTTTTTTCTCCTCTGCCGCGCTGTATTCCGAAAACATCTATTTCGGCAACGCATCGGGGGTCTTTTCAAACGACTCGTCATGGTTTTTAAACGGGGATTTAACCGAGGCGGGAAGAGCGCCAAGTTCCGAAGACACTGCGGTTTTCGCATCTTCTTCCAATGTGGCGGCGTGGGTGACCCAGATAGACACTTATGTGGGCAATATCGTTTCCGCCGGACAGTCCCAGATAGCCTTTGGCAGGCAGATTCAGGGCCAAGAGGTTCCCGCGAATTTCGAGATCTACGGAAGGCTTTTGGCGTGCGTCAACGGCAGCAGCGGCAGCAGTTTGAACATTTCCACTTCTTTTGAAGATGAAGGTTCCGCCTCTATCGATTTTCGCGTGGGGTCCATAGAGGTTGGCACGGAGCTTTTTGAAGGAGAGACATCCAATTCTTATGGAAATGTCTACCTGAATATTCTCTTCTCCGATCCCAAAATAACAAATTCGACTGTCGTAGTAAACGGAGATATAAAAATGGGAGGATTGGAAAATGCGGGATGCGGATTGATGTTGCAGTTGGGCGCGGACAAGGTTCAGGTTTTGGGAATCTTGGACATTAAAAGAAACGGTTATGGTTTTTCTAATGTGTACTTTGGCAAATCTACGGTTCTTGAATTGGGCGGGCTCGTGGCGACGGATCCGAACGGGGACTTTACAATATACAACAATGTCGGGAGCGGTTTT
>CAJMOT010000221.1 GCA_905214995.1 uncultured bacterium
CGAGCATCTGGGCGGCGGAGCGCAGGGACTTTGCGGCCGAAGACGCCCTCGCGCCGTCGAGCGACGGGAGCGCCGCGCGGATTTTCGCGACCGCGCCGCGCGCCTCGCCGGAAAACAGCGAAAGCATGGAAAGATCCGCGCTCATAGGTGGTTCCTTATTATCGCGTGGACGAACAGGCCGAAGTCTATCACCCCGTATCTGGCGCCTTCAAAGTCGAAAATCTTGTCCACAAATCCCCCGAGCGACTTTTCAAGAGTAACCGGAACGCCGCGCAGCGCGGACGGCTCGACGAGCGCCATTCCGGATATTTTCTCGACGCGGAAAGCGAACCTGTCGCCGCCGCTCGAACACACAACCATTCTCACGGAATCCCCGGAAGCCGCGCGCGCGGGAATCCCCAGAAGCCGCGCAACGTCCACGGCTATGACGAGCTCGCCGTTCACGTTCGCGAGGCCCGAAATAACGCCATCGCTCCTGTGGGGGATTTTGTGTATGAATCTGTCCCTGCCGACTTCCGACACCGCGCCCATTTCGAGGGCGAGATTTTCGCCGCCGCACTTGAACAGAAAGTACGGGATTTTCTCCCGCTCGGAATCCGCGCGGGCCTCGGATATTTCGTCCGACCACTCGTCCACGTATTCGACGGGCGCGCGCCTGTCGAAGAGCCTTTTGCCGGCCTCCGAATAAGCGGGACAGTTGTAGCAATGGATTCTTTCGGCGAGCTCCGGGCACGACGAGTCGCCCCAAAGCCCCTCCTTTGTCCAGCAGTGGCGCGCTATTTTGTCTTCAAAATCCATCTGGCAACATATTGTACGCTCCGCCGCGGGCATTCAAGCCAATTAAGCTCCCCTCGCGAGCCTCTTTCTGACGAGTTTCAGGCCGAGGGAGGCGTCGGCGTTTCCCGGGTCGAGATATAGGGCGCGCCTGAAATATTTTTCGGCGTTCTCCAAATCGGCGGAAGCCGAGAATATTTGGGCGGCGAGCAGATTCAGGAGGGGAGAATCGGGATGGGAGGCAAGGAGCGCGGCGCATTTCCCCCGCGCCGCGCCAATGAGCCCCCTGTCCGCCAGTTCGCGCAGCGAGCGGATGTCGGAATCCAAATCCCCCGCCGCGGTTCCCGCGCAATCTCCCGCCGCGGGAATTTCCGCAAGGGCGGGAGGCTTTGCGGCAGCTTCGCGATTCGGAACTTTCCGGGGCTTGCGCGCAGTGGGCGCGCGGAGATCCGCAACCCGCACCGCAAAAGCCCTCGCGGGCCCGAATCTCTCGAAGCGCGCGTCGGAATCGGCAAATCCGTCGGCGTGGCCGCAAAATATGACCGCCCCGTCTGCGGCGATCGAGATCAGCCTGTCGAAGAGCCGCCTTTTCGCGCCCACCGTGAGGTATATGGCGAGATTGCGGCAAAATATGACGTCGTACTTTCCCTCCGCGGAGCCGTCGCGGAGAATGTCCGCCGCGCGGAATCTTATCCGCCTCGAGAGCGATTCGGGCATTTTTGCGCGCCCTCCGCCCTCCGCAAAATACCCGAAGTCCGCCGCGCGCTTAGAGCGGAAACAGCCCTTGCCGAACTCCCCCGACTTCGCGGCCTCGATGAATTTCTCCGAGAAGTCCACGGCGTCTATTTCAAAGTCCGCCCCCGCGCGCTCGAGGACGGCGGCTATCGAATAA
>CAJMOT010000222.1 GCA_905214995.1 uncultured bacterium
CGAGAACGGCGGCGGCAAACGCGGGCTCGGGAACGTGCGTTATGACGACCGAAAGCGTATTGTCGGCAAAGAGGAAATTTGCGTCGAATTTGCTTTCGTCCATTCCGAGAATCTCGAAATCGTCGTCGAGGGAATCGCCGAAGTTGGAGAGCGATTCTGCGGTCAGCAAATCGTACTTTGCCGACGAGCCGAGACCTATCGCCTCGTAGTCTCCCGCAGTGAGGTCGAGCGCGAATACGAGCCTGCCGTCTCCGACTTTTTCGAGGACTCCTCCGATAGCGAGCGTATCGCGCCGGCCGTTTTTCACGTCCAATTCAAGCACGGCTCCCGCCGTCCAGTGGAATCCGGTCGTGGAGAAAGCGCGGCCCGTGTAGAGAACTCCGAGCCTGCCGCCCTCCAAATAGGTGTCGCCCGCGCTCTTTGTGTTGTACAGATACAAAACTCCGCGCTTTACCGTGACGGTTCCGGTGTAGAAGCAGTTGTCGGGGTCCTGGGGAGAGAGCCTCTGTATTCCGTCGCCGTCCATCTCTATATTGAGTTTCGAGAGGTGCACGCTCTCGCCCGCGCCGTAGCCGCCGTCCATGAGCTTGCCGCCGTAGGAATAGTCCGTGCCCGCCGCGTTCTTGAAAACCAGCGTAGTCTCGGTTCCGGCGGAGTTTGAGGCGTTCGCTATTTCGGCGCATTGCCCGTTGGAGACGAGCCCGCCGACTTCCGCGCGCATGGAGGTTCCCGCTGAGGCGTTGAGCTTCACTACGGCGGCATTTCTGTAACTGGTGGCGTGAAAGTTTACGACGCCGCCGATTTTCACCGTCGCCGCGTTGAGCGTGAGGCTCGTTCTGGAATACAAGTCAACGCCGCCGGCTACGGTTATGGAATTGAGAGACTTGCCGGAAGTTCCGAGGGAAATTTGCGCCTTATGGGTCATATTGTCAGCGGCGGTCGTGCCGTCTGCCGTAATTTCTATGGAATCCGCGGCAAAGTTTATTCTCGGCGGGCCGGAAGTTTCGCTGACCGAATCGTCCGTATACGACAGCGCGAGAGTTTTCGAGTTGTCCGTAAAATTGGAGCCGTCCCAAATTCCCTCGACGCCCGATACGAAAAGTTTTCCGGAGAGTTCCCAATAAACGTCCTGCCCGGCAACCTCGCGGCCGGCGTTGACGTAAATATTCTGCTGGGAAAGGCCGCGGACTATCATGTCGTTGCCGTAATTGTCGGCGGTGGTGACGTACAGGGTATTCGATTTTGCGTACGCGCCGTCAAATATGAGATTGTCTTCGCCCTGCATGGGAGGCCTGTCCGCCGGAACAAGCGAACCGTCTGCGAGCGTCGACCATGCGTTGGAGGGATTTGCGGTGGTGGGCGTTCCCCCGCCGGTGAAGTAGAAGTCTTCCGCGGCGGCGAAAGCGGCGAAGGCGCACAAGGCGATGGATCGGACGAAAATCTTTTTCATAACAATATATGGAAATAATGTCTTATGGTGCGCGCCGGATATGTCTCAATCGTATGCGCCAAACTGTCGGGAAAATTGTGGAAATTTCTAATTATGTCAAGAATATTTTGATATGAAAGAAAATACAAAAAAACTCCGAACTTCCGCCCGGAGCTTTTTTTTATAAAGCTATGCCGCTATTTTTTTCTGCGGAGCGCGGCGG
>CAJMOT010000223.1 GCA_905214995.1 uncultured bacterium
GGCTCCATATCCCCCGTCAGTTTCCGGATCCCAGCGGGGAGGCGCTGAACTCCCTGCGCGCCGAATTAGACGACTTGGACGCGGGAAAGTAGCCGTTGTCGCGCTCCAACACCATGCCGACTTCGATATAGCCGGAAAATTTCCCGTCGGGCGTCTCGACGAATTTTTTCGAGCTCGACGACATCACGAGCCCGCGCTCTGTCGAAAAGAAGGAGTCGCGCTGGACGTCGAACACGTATATTAGGTATTTGGGAATCCAATAGACGGAATTTTTTTCCACTTTGCCGACGTAGGCTACGACATCCTTTTCGACCGTCATTATCTCGAGCTCGAGCGCATCCCCCTTCAAGTACATGTAGGAGCTCGTGGGAATGCTCTTGCCGTTCGCCACGATCTTGCCGGAGCACACGAGCCTCGGGGGATTGGACGCTGCGGACGGCACATAGCTCTGCGCCACCTCCGCGCGCATTATCTCGTTGCCCTCCACCGTCATGCTCTCGGAACCCACCCAGTTGCCCACGTAGGCGTCGAACGCGGCGCGGGCGTCGGTGAGCCAATAGTCGGCGTTTTCGCGCGAGAACGTCGAGATTTTTTCAGAATCGTCCGCGCAGCAGACGGAAGCCGCCGCCAAAAGCGCGGCCGTCGCGATTTTTTTCACGGAAATCATATGTCGATTACGTCGTCGTCTTTGGATTTTTCAGAATCTTTTTTCAAAGCCCTGCGGATTATCTTTTCGCTGCGCGCCATGGCTATCGCCCAGGTTAAAACCGATACGATAAATGACGCCCAGAGCGCCGCCCAATAGGACGACACCCCTATGCCCTCGCCCGGGATCAGGCGCGCCGCCCAGTATATTATGAGCGCGTTTATGAAGAGCATTCCAACCCCCATCGTAAAAATTATGAACGGCAGCGTGAACAGCACGAGTATCGGGCGGATGATCCAGTTCATAAACCATATCGCGACCACGAGCGCCGCAAAGGAAAATATGTTGTTGAATTCTATCTGCCCCGCCGGCAGCGACACCCACGCGAGTATCAGGCCCGCGGCGTTGAGGAGGCAGTCGCGCCAAAAATTCAGCTCCACGCGGATGGTGTTGCGCACCCTCCCCCCGAAGCCGCGGGGTTGCCCGTCAAGATTTCTGTCTTCCATTTTTAATCCTTCTTTTTAGAGTTTTATACTCTTCCAGGCGTTCGGCAATCTGTTTTTCGGCCCCGCGCAAAGTCGGGCGGTAAAAAGTTTTGGGGGTTTGCATGTAGTCCTGCCCGCTTATCCCGCCCTCGCAGTCATGGCTGTAAACGTATTCCGCGCCGTTGCCGAGCGAACGGTTGAACGCCGTGTGGGAGTCCCGCAAATGGACGGGCACGGGCTGCGCGGGGTTCTTTGCGACGTCCTCCTTTGCGGCGGCGAGCGCCATCATGGCGGAATTGCTCTTGGGGGCGGCGGCGAGAAAAATCGCGGCGTGGGCGAGGTTGAGCTCGCACTCGGGCAGCCCGACGCGCTCGCAGGCGTCGAAAGCGGCGTTCGCCACGAGCAGCCCGCGCGAGTCCGCCAGCCCAACGTCTTCGCTCGCTAAAATCACGAGCCTGCGGGCGATAAACCTCGGGTCCTCGCCGCCGGCGAGCATTC
>CAJMOT010000224.1 GCA_905214995.1 uncultured bacterium
CTTTCCCCGAAACGGAGCTATTCGCCAAAAGCATTCGCCAAATCGGAAGGTTTACCAGTTGTGGAATGCGTCCCCGTCATAAAAATCGAGTTTGTCCACGTACGGCGACCATTCGTCTTTCGCGCCCTTTTTGCCGAGCTTGTTGTGCCTGTATTTTTCTGACGAGAAGAGCTTGAGGTCCTTGCCGAGGCCGACGTTCATGTTGTCGAATATGCCGTTCCATACGCGCGCGACTTTCTCCTCGTTCCATACGCCGGACACGTCGGACGGGGAGACCGTAAAGCATATGTTGGCGCCCGTCGCCTTGTCCACGGCGCCGAAGAGCGCGGGAGAAGTCGCCCTCATCCAGTCCGGCGCGTTTTCGATTACGGGCAATTCGCGCGCGGTTCTGAAATACAGGTCGGCGTCGGCGATTCCGTCGAAGAGCGGATCATTCTTGGGGACGGAGGCGCGGAACATATTTTTTTTGCCGATTTTCGCGCCCGAGCCGAGAATGCCGATATCCGCCCCCGGGAGGGCGACCACGGCGACGGAATTTCGGGAAGACGCGATTTTGCGGACGGCGTCGGCGAGCTTTTTCGGGGCGTCCGCGCCGAGGACTATGACCTGCGCCGAGCTCAGATTCCAGGCGTCGCGCTCGCCGACCCTCGAGTATTTCATTCCCATTCTGTCGAGAATTTTCGCGCCCGCATCTCCGCCGGCATACGCCGCGCGCTGGGGCCCTACGGGGAGGTAGCGGTTGGACATCTCCTTTAATATGTTGTCCGCAAGCAGGGTTGCCGCGGGGTCTTTGCCGTAGCGCGAAGTGACGTCGAGCTGGCAGAAGAGCACGATTCCGTGGCCGCGGCGCATTTCGAGAAGCGACGAGTGCATGAGGTTGAACCCGCAATCCACCACGGCGGTAAAATTGCCGTAGGAGGGCTTGCGGATTACGTTGCCGCTGACGATCCCGCCGTTGCCGCACTTCCATTTGGAGCGCGGGTAGTGGGGGGAATTTTCGTCCGAGACGACATACTCCTCGACGGTGTCGGAGGAGCCGCGCCAATTTGCAAGGTCTGCGTCTTTGAGGCCCGCCACATAGGGGCTTTTCGTCGAGCGTATGAAGGCGTTGCGGTAGCTCGGCGACTCGAACACAAAATTGCCGACGTTCGCGGACGCCTTCTGCTCGAACACGAGAACTTTCAGCCCCCTGTCTATGAGCTTTTCCTCCTCGACTTTCGCGAGCAGCTCCGACGGCTTTTTGCCGAGCGCGTTCTGGCCGACTATCAGAAGCCGAGCGTCCGCGAGCTCCTCGAAAGACTTGATTTTTCTGAACGGCATTCCCGCCTTTTCAAGAAGTCCGGCGGTGTTGCCCTTCGGGTCGTAAAGGGCTACGGAGGCGTCGCGGAAATCGGGCTGAACCCTCTTCGGGAAGAATTGGAGAGCGAAGGAATCCTCCTTTATCAAAACTCCGTCCTTGAAAGCCTCGAGCGACAAAACCGCGTCAGTGCGCTTGGCGACGCCCGGGGCGGCAAGCGCAATCGGGAATTTTTCCAGGCCTCCGGGCTCCACGGTCTTTTCAAATTCTCCGGACGCCGCGGGGAGCGGCTCCCC
>CAJMOT010000225.1 GCA_905214995.1 uncultured bacterium
GGACGGCACGGAGCGCCGCCGGAATGACTGCAATAATCGTCCCGGAATAGCTCGAGAGGCTCGTCCCGCAAATGTTTGTACGCATTTGCGAGCTTTTCCATCCGCCGGAGTTCGTGTTGCTCGCGTTCATAACGAAATAGCCCGCACCCGGGGACGACCATCCGCTATCCGGGCCATATTGATTATCGCAGAAACACACGTCCGTACCGCCGGAGAGCGCGGTCTTTGCAAGCTGAAAATGGATGCGGTTTGCGCCCTCGACGCTTGCGTTATGGTTAAAGCCGATAATGAAAGCGTAGGTCGTGACATTCGAGAGCGAGAGTTTTCCGACCGTGCCGTTAAGCGTTACGGCTTTGCGGTCGCCGATGCTCCAATAGTTCGCGCCCTGTCCCGCGTCGGAAACGGACTTGATAACGCTCCACTCGTTATTGTTGAGCGTAGAGCTCACGAAAGAGAGCGTCAGCGAGTAGGAGGTCGCGGAGGAAACGACATTGACCGAGCCGCTCGTCGTCTGCCCGTTCTTTGTTGCCGTGACCGTGTACGCCCCCGTCTCCGTGACGGTGAAAACCGCCGTCCCGTTGCTCGTCTTTGTGGCGATTGTCGTCCCGCCCTTTTTCAGCGTGACGGATGCGCCGGAGTCTACGTTGACGGTAATCGTCGCGGAAAAGAACGTCAGCGCCACCGCGTAGCTATCGACGACGGAGACGCTTTTCGTGTCGGACGTTTGCCCGTTGAGTGTAGCCTTGACGCTCCATGTACCGGCCTCCGGCAAGGAGAGGACGCACGAGCCGCCCGCCGCCGTGCCGTTTACCGTTTTCGAGCCCTTTGTCGCTGTGACCGCCGCTCCGCTCGTAACGGATACCACGAGGGAGAGCTCGACTCCGGGCTTGCTGACTGCGTTTGTTCTACCAATCATTTTTAACTCACCGCCTTAATACAAGTAATGCTCTGCACCGTGATAGCCGCCGTCGGCTTTGTCGCGGCGTAGATTTTGACCGTCCCGCTCCCGGAGAGAGCGACCGGCGCAAAGTTTCCGCTCGCGGCCTCTGTCGCGCCGAACACGACCTCGGGGACGTGGCTCGCCGTCACGCCGGGGCAGGCGATAGAGGCGGCATAGGGATACGCCGCGTATGTGCTGTCGCTCACCCATGCAGAGGCGGCGACGGACACGCCGGAGAAAATCTTTACCTCGGCGTATCCCGCGTGAGCGTGGGAGGCGTTGGCAAAGTCTCCCGGCTTTTTCCCGGAGTCGGTCAGATTGCCGGAGGAGTCGAGCCCGGCGAAGTGTCCCGCCGTGGCGCTCTTTACTTTGTCCGCCTTGTCCGTGTGGGTGTGGCTCGCGGCGGCGAAGTCGCCCGGCTTTTTGCCGGAGTCGGTCGGATTGCCGCTTGCATCGAGCCCGGCGAAGTGTCCCGCCGTCGGTGAGGCGGCTTTCTCGGCCTTGCCCTCGTTGAGCTTCTTAATATTTTCCTGCATGGCGGTTTGGTCTGCCGCCGTGAAATATCGGGCGATAACGTCGCCCGCCGACCCTGCCCGGG
>CAJMOT010000226.1 GCA_905214995.1 uncultured bacterium
CAAACACGCGGCCGATCTTGTGCTCGATGACTGCGTCTGTGCACGGCGGCGTGCGTCCCCAGTGGCAGCACGGCTCGAGCGTGACGTACAAATCCGCGCCCTCCGGCGGCTCCGACGCGCTTTTCAGGCATTCGATTTCCGCGTGCGGCCCGCCGTCCCGCGCGTGCCAACCCTCGCCTATAATGCGGCCGTTCCTGACGAGAACCGCCCCCACCATAGGGTTGGGGGAAGTCGAACCCCATCCGCGCGCGGCGAGCTCGAGCGCGCGGCGCATGAACGTTTCGGGCCCAGGCATCGGCTCAGGCTCTCACAAACGGATTTGTTGCCTTTTCCGCGCCGACGGAAGTCGGCGCGCCGTGCCCGGGGTATATCGCAGCCGAGTCGGGCAGCCTGTATATTTTTTTGACGGACTTTTCGAGCGTCGCGAAATCCCCGCCCCACAAGTCGGTTCTGCCGACGCTGCCCTCGAAAATCAAATCCCCGACGAAAACGCACGTCTTTCCGCCATCTTCAAACACGAACGCGAGGCTTCCGGGGCAGTGCCCCGGAACGTCGACGCACCTTATTTTAAAGCCCGCATATTCGAGAACGTCGCCGTCTTTCGCCTCAACGCCTATCGACATTTTGTCGAGCGGCGCGCCCGCGAACAGGCGGCTCTGCTGGAAGTCGGGGTCCTCTATCAGCGGGCGGCCGTCCGCTCCGGCAACTATCGGGACTTCAAACTCGCGCGAGATTCTGCCCGCGTCCCCAATGTGGTCCCAGTGCCCGTGGGTGAGCAGAACCGCGTCAAGCCTGAGGCTCTCCTCTTTGAGGCGCGCGGAGATTTCGCCGAAAGCGCCCGACGGCGCGTCTATGAGCACAGCCTCGCGCAATTTTTCGCAGGAAACCAGATATGCGTTGGCGTCGAGCGGCCCCGACGGAAATATTTCGATTTTCATTTTGCCGTTTTGTTTGGATAATTGTAGGCTTCAAGCCACGTTTCGAGCAGGTTTTTCCACTCGTCAACCGGCTTGTCGAGCTTGCGCAGGGCGTATCCGTGCCCGCCGCTCTGGAATATGTGGACACTCGCGGGCACTTTTAGTTCCTTAAGCGCGAGGAAGTAGGATATCGCCGAATTGACGAGGCCGTCGTCGAGCGTCTGCACTATGAACGCGGGCGGGGTGTCCTTCGTAACGGGCAGCTCCTGGGCGAGCTCGTACATGCCGTTGTAGTCGCGCCTCTGCCGCGCCGATTTCCTCCAGCGCTTTTCGTTGCCCGCTTCGTCGCAGTAGGCGGGGTAGACGAGTATGGTTCCGTCGGGGCGGGCGGAGAGCAGATCCGCGGCGTCGACGGGCTCGTAGAGCTTTTCCCCGTAGCGCGTGGAGGCGCGCGCCGAAAGGCTCGCGCCGGCGGAAAATCCCATTATGGCGATTTTTTCGGGGTCGATATTCCACTCCTTCGCCTTGGCGCGGGCGGTTCTTATCGCGCGCTGGGCGTCCATAAGCGCGCCGTTCGGATTGTTGGGCACGCGGTATTTCAGCACGAGCGCGGATACGC
>CAJMOT010000227.1 GCA_905214995.1 uncultured bacterium
GCTGGCGGCCCGTGCCGCCCTCGCTCTTCATCCAAAATCATTACGCCAAATCGGGAACCTTTGGTTTTTTAAAACGAACTCCGAAATAGTGGGGATAGCCCTATTGCGAAGCAATGGGCGTAAGGGGTTTATCCCTTCAATGGCTGGCGGCCCGTGCCGCCCGAATTTCGGAAGTGTTTTCTTGCGCCGGAGGCGCGATTAGTCGGCTCGGAAAGCAAGGGTTACCGTGTGGGGCTGTTTGTCGGGCGGCGGCATTAGCGATATAGCCCTGAATGTCGCTATGACGGAGTTGTCGAACGCGGCATTGCCGCTGCTTTTCAGAATCCGCACGTCGGATACCGCGCCGTGCTTTGAAATTTTGAACGAGATCTCCGCTTCAAGGGGTTCGTAGACGTCCTGCGGGGAGACCCAGTTGCGCTTCGCAGTCAGATTTATGTATTGCGTGTAGGCGGCGAGTTCGTTTTTCATCGCGGCTCCCGTGGTTGCGGACGCCGATATTTTCGCGAGGCTGTCGAGGTTGGAAAAATTCGCGTAGACCTTTCCCACCGCGACGTTGCGCGTCGTCGTGCGCGGCTTGGAGGGTTTTGCGCTCCGCTTGCCGGGGTTTTTTTTCAAAAACTCTTCATAGGAGACTTTTTTTTGCGGCTTCGGCTTGGGCGCGTGATTTGGCTTTGGCGCGGGCGCCGGTTCCGGAGTCGGCTCGGGTTCCGGCTCGGGCTCAGGAAGCTTCAGTTTTTCTATCTTTTCGATTTTCGGCTGCTCTATTTCGGTCGCAGCAGGCGCGGGCGCGGCGGGCGCCGGAGCGGGTTCGGGGGCGGGCTCCACCATGTCGAACACCACGGGCGGCGGAGGGGGTTCGTCGGATTTGAATACCGCCTTTGCGAACACCGATACGACTGCGGCGAGCGCGACAGTCGCGTGCAGCGCTATCGAGCAGTACGCCCCGAGTTTCGTATGGCTTCCCTCTTCCATCTATTTGACTTCGGTGTCGAGGTGAAGTTTGGTGAGGTTGTTGCGCTTTATGGCGTCTATGACGTCCACTACCTGCTGGTAGCGCAGATTTCTGTCCGCCCTCAGGCTGATCGCGGGCGGCTCCGGCATTTTCGATAGCGAACCCAACAGCGAGTTGAGCTCCGGAAAGTCCACGCGCTGTCTGCCCCAGTACACGCTGCCGTCCTCCTTTATGGTTATGAGCTGGAAGTCGATGTCGGGGCGCGCGCTCGCGCTGTTGGAGTCCTGTCTGGGAAGGTTGACCGGTATGGTCTGCTCCAATAGCGGGGTGCTTATCATAAATATTATGAGAAGCGAAAACGCCAGGTCCATCAGGGGCGTGACGTTGAGCTCCGTCATTGCGGCGGGCGGCGGTATGCGGCGTCTGATTTTCATGGCTTCCCTAATCGTCGAAGTCGCGGGGAGGGGTGGGGGAGTCCGGGTCGTCGTCGAGCGAGAAGTCTATCGTCTCCGCGCGCTCCGCGCTTTCCGCCTGACTCTGGAAATCCGGCGCGCGGCGCGCGGGTTCGGGCGGCGGCG
>CAJMOT010000228.1 GCA_905214995.1 uncultured bacterium
CGCACGCGCTCGAAGCCGCCCCGAACGCGAGCGCGCAATCCGTGAACCCGCCCGTTGACGCGCCCGCGTCGAGGATGTCGACGCCCGCGAGGTCGGGCCCGAACTTTTTCAGAAACGCCTCGAGTTTCAGCCCCGCACGAGAGACGTATCTCGATTCGGGGGCGTCGCCTGCGACCTCGAAAACCGAGCCTTCCGGAAATTTCCGCGACGGCTTGTCCACGGGTTTTCCGCCGCAGCTCACCCGCCCGCCCTCTATGAGCGCGCGGGCTTTCGAGCGGCTCTCGGCGAGCCCAACGCCGAAGAGAAGCTCGTCGGCGCGCCTCACTTTCCGCCTTTCGGAAGGATTATGACCTGCACGTCGCGCGCGTCGGCGGGGCGCAGGGAGGCTTTCGTTGCGGCGGTTTCAACTCCTTTGCCCGCCTCTTCGGCGAGCGTCCATGCGAGGGCTGCGGAGGCGAACAGCATGGCGACTGCCACGAATATGCCTATCGCGAGCCTCGCCGCCTCGAGCGCGTTGGCGCGGGAGGTTTTGCCCCTTCGGAACCTTAGCGACGGAATCACGCCCTTAGGCCCGCTCACCAGCCCGTCGGCCGCGCGCTTCATCTTCTGTTCGTCGATTATCATTTGCCGTTATTGTCGGAGAATTTCGGGGAATTTCAAATATATTGTTTGTTTGACAGCCAGCCTCTTCCCGCGCTATATTTTTAAAAAACGGGAGGATGGGCATTGCGTTCCGCGGGGTTGCGGGCGCCCCGACGCCGGCTATTTTGATTTCCATGAAAAAGTTTGCGGTTTTTCTCGCGGCCGCGGCGCTCGCGCCGGCGGCGTTCGCCGATATAAAGATGCCGAAAATATTTTCGGACAATATGGTGCTGCAGCGCGGGGAGCGCGTGAAAGTCTGGGGCGGCGCGGATTCCGGCGCCGACGTGCGCGTGGAGTTCGGCGGAAAGTCGGCGTCGGCAAAGGCGGGCGCCGACGGCCGTTGGGAGATTTTTCTGCCGCCCATGGAGGCCTCCTCCGAGCCGCGCGAGATGAGGGTCTACGAAAACGGCAAGCCCGCGAAGGCGATAAGGGGCGCGCTCGTCGGCGAAGTCTGGGTTACGGGCGGGCAGAGCAACATGCAGTTCGAGGCGCGCGCCATGGACGGCGGCAAAGAGGAGCTCGACGCGCTTCCGGCAAACTTGCGGTACTTCGCCCAGGACAGCGGCAAGATAAGCGAGAAGCCCCTCCGCGACTTCGCGGGGCGGGCGGAGTGGCGGGTTGCCGGCAGGGACAATCTCGCCCATTCCAACGCGGTTGCGCTGTTTTTCGGCTCCCGCATATCCAAGGCGCTCGGCGGCATTCCCGTCGGCATAATAGAGAGCTCGCGAGGGGGCACGCGGATGGTCGGGTGGACTCCGATTGAATTTTTCGAGTCGGACCCGCTGATGGAGCCCGCGCGCAAGATGTTCCGCGCCGATTCTGAAAAATGGAAGAAGTCCGAGTTTGAAAAGAAGTCGGAGAAGTGGCGCAGGGCGCGCGGCAAA
>CAJMOT010000229.1 GCA_905214995.1 uncultured bacterium
CCAGGCGCAGCAGCTCCGCCGCGCCGGCCAGCGTCGTTTCGGTGATCATAGTGCCGCCAATGAGGCGGGCCAGCTCCTGCCTGCGCCCGGCTGCGTCCAGCCGCAGGACACTTGTGTACGTCCGTTCATTTTCCACGCGTTTTTCGACCGTGAATTCCGTATCGGCCATGGCCGCGATCTGCGGCAGGTGCGTCACGCAAAATACCTGATGGCGCGCCGACAGCCGCGCGAGCTGCTCGCCGACCTCCGCGCCTATCTCGCCGCCCACGTTTGCGTCGACCTCGTCAAACACGAGAATAGGCGTCGAATCGGCCTCCGCCAACGCCGTTTTGAGCGCGAGCATCACCCGCGCGAGCTCCCCGCTCGACGCGATTTTCGCGAGCGGCAAAAGCGGCTGTCCGGGATTCGCCGAAAACGAGAACTCGCACGAGCTCCCGCAGTCAGGCGACGGCTCGGGGAGGCGCGCAAGCCCTATGTCGAGGCGCGCGTTTTTGAAGCCGAGCCCGAGAAGTGTTTTCGACGCGGCGTCCGCGAGTTTGCGCGCCGCGCGGGAGCGCAGCTTGAAGATTTTTTCCGCGACCGGAGAGAGCCCGGCGAGCAGGTCAGCCGCGCGCTTCTCGAGGCTGGCGATCGTCGCCTTGACGTCGGAGTGCGTCTCTATTTTGCGCGCCATTTCTTCGCGCGCGGCGAGCACTTGCGGCACCCCCCTTCCGTATTTGCGGCACAGCCCGAGCCAGTCCGTCATCTTGGCGCGGACTTCCTCTATTTCCGCCTCGTCCATGTCGGAGGAGCGCGCGAGGGCCTCGTATTCGGAGGATATGTCGGAAAGCTCGACGGACGCGGCCCTCACCCGCTCGGCGAGAGGCGCGGAAGACGGGCAAAGCCGCGCTATTTCGTCCGCGAGCTTGGCGGCGGAGGCAACCGACTCGAGCGCGCCGCCATCGCCGCCTATCGCACTTGCCGCTGCTACGGACTTCTCCGCGATGTCGCTTGCCGCCTCCGCGAGCTTCGACTTCTCCTCGAGCTGCGCAATGCCATCCTCAGTAGGATTCAGCGCGTCTATTGCCGCTATGCGCGAGCGCAAAAACTCAATCTCGTCCGCTCCGAGACTGCGCGTCCGCGAAAGCTCCTCCAACTGCGCCAAGACCTCCCTGCGCTCGGAATAGAGGCGCATGTACTCCGCAATCTCCTTGGAGTCGCCCGCGAAAGTGTCGAGCATCTCGAGCTGGCTCCTGCGGGAAAAGAGCTTCTGGGGTTCGCCCGGGCCGTGGAAGTCTATCCAATATCCCCCGAGCCGCGCGAGGAACGAAAGCGGCGCGGGCGACGAGTTCACGAACGCCCGCGACGGCTTTGAAACGCCCACGGAGCGGGAGATGAGCAACGCTCCGTCCTCGCACGGCGGAAGTCCGGCGGATTCGAGCAGGGCGTCTATTTTGGACGAGTCCCCGAAGCGCAAAACCGCCTCCGCGCGGCAGCAGTCGGCATGGGGGCCGACGGCCTCCCTGCCCGCCTTC
>CAJMOT010000230.1 GCA_905214995.1 uncultured bacterium
CGCGGGCTTTGAAAATCGCGCCGGAGCCCGTGAAAGACTCTTTCGAGAAGTCCGCCATCCATTGCAGGCAGAGCTCAATCGGGTTTCCGACGGACTTTCCCTCCTTGTATATGTTGAAAAATCCGCTCTCGAGCCTCGCCACCGCGTGGGCGTCCGTCCCGCATGGCATTCCGCCGGCTTTTTTGACGGATTCAAGCAGCTTTTGCGCGAGCTTTTCGGCGTTCGCCGCGGGGACGGCGAAGGAGTATCCGAATTCGCCGGTCTTCCCGTTGCGCATGAGGTAAGCGGGCTCGCCCTCAAATTCGTATTTTTCCACCGCGAGATACGGCAGGTTGAATATGTCGGAGCCGAAAATGTCTTTGGCGACTTCCCACGCGCGCGGGCCGTCCGCGGAGAGAACCGCGAAATCCCCCGTCGCGTCGCGCCCGCCGCCCTCCGCAAGCGGGCCGGAAGAGTCCTCGAGCGATTCGAGCACGGCGAAAACTTTGTCGTCTATGTTGGCAACGAACGCTTCCGCCGCGATTCTGCCGTCGGGGTAGGCGAGGAACGTGTCGATTATCCTGCCGTACCGCAGCTTTAAAATGTTTGCCGCAAGCTTTCCGTCGAGAAAGTCTATGCCGTCGGACTCGGGGAATTCCGCGATTCGGACGAATGAAAAGTCGCACAGGGCGGCGGAATTGCGCAGGGCGGAGTATTCGGCTTCGGGGTTCCCGAAGTTTGCGATGCACTGCGCGCCGCCGAGCTCGCCGAAGTTCGCGCCGAGCTTCGCCCAAAAATCTTTTAGCGGAAGTTCCCTCATTTTTTGTCCTGCTCCGAAATTATGAAGTCCGCGAGGGTGTTGAGCGACCTCAGCGCGAGCGTCTGCCCTTCGGGTATCTTTACGCCGAAATTGTTTTCCACGCACAAGACGATTTCGAGCACGTCGAGCGAGTCGAGCCCGAGCCCCGAGCCTATCAGGGCGATGTCCTCGCCGATGTCGCGCGGTTCGTACGGTATGTCGAGAGCCTCAATGAGCTTTTCTTTCAGCAGAAGCGAAACTTCCCTCCTGCGCGACAGCCTTTGTTGATTGTTGGGCATTAGTGTTGCAATGGTTCTGGTGTTTTATAAAAATATCTCCCCATATTTAACAGATGGGAGATTCATTTCAAGTTCAAAGCGAGCCGCCTTCGGGCGTGCGGATTTGCGCGCTGGTTCCGTGCCACAACAACGCGGATACGGTGCGCGCCGTCGTGCGCGGGCTGCCGGCGGGAACGTTCGCGATTGTCGTTGACGACGGCTCGGACGTTCCGGCGCCCGCCCATTCGCCGATGTGCGAGGTTTTGAGGTTCCCGCGCAATCGGGGCAAGGCGGAGGCTTTGAAGGCGGGATTCGCCGAGGCCGCGGCGAGGGGCTTTACGCACGCCGTGGCGCTCGACGCCGACGGGCAGCACCCGCCTGAGCTCTTCGGAAAGTTCGCGGAGGCGGCGCGCGCAAACCCGGGCGCGATAATAGCGGG
>CAJMOT010000231.1 GCA_905214995.1 uncultured bacterium
CCCGTCGGAGGGGGAGAGGGTTCGAAGCGCTTTGCGGAGCTGGAGAGGCTTTGCGAGGCGTTCGCCGGCGCGCGGCTCGACAGGAAGTCGCTCGTCGCGGCCTGGGGAGGAGGCGTCATAGGCGATTTGGCCGGGTTCGCCGCGGCGGTATACATGCGCGGCGTGGGGCTCGTGCAGATTCCGACAACTCTCCTTTCGATGGTCGATTCTTCCGTCGGCGGCAAGACGGGCATAAACATAAGCGCGGGCAAAAACCTTGTCGGGGCGTTCCACCAGCCGCGCGCCGTCTACATCGACACCTCGTTTCTCTCGACCCTGCCGGCGCGCGAGTTTTCCGCGGGGCTCGCGGAGGTCGTCAAGTGCGGCGCGCTCGGCGACGCCGAACTCTTCGAAAACCTCGAGCGGCAGGGCGGGGATTTCGGATGCGGCTCGGAGTACCTGCCGGAGGCCGTCCGCCGATCCTGCGCGCTGAAAGCCTCGATAGTTTCCGCCGACGAGCGCGAGACCGCCGCGGAGGGCGGCAGGGCCCTGCTGAATTTCGGGCACACGCTCGGGCACGCGGTTGAAAAATGCGCGGGGTACGGCGAGTACGTTCACGGGGAGGCGGTCGCGATAGGAATGGCGTTTGCGGCGCGCCTTTCGGAGGGGCTCGGCACCCTTTCCGCCCGGGATTGCGCGCGCATTTTTGCGCTGCTCGAAAAATTCTCCCTCCCGACGCGCGTTCCCCGAAACCTCCGCGCCGACGATCTCATGGCCGCCATGAGGCGCGACAAAAAGTCGTTCGGCGGAAAATTGCGGTTCGTGCTGCTCGACGGAATCGGGCGTTCGTACACCCGGGAGCTCGGCGGCGACTTTGTGAAAAACGCCCTCGAATCGCAATGCTCGAAAGGCTGACAGACGCCCATTGCCACCTTTCGGGAGGCTCTCCCGATTCCCTCCCGCCGCCCGGGGTGGAGGCTTGCGCCGCGTGCGCGTGCTTCGCGGGCGAATGGGGGGATCTGGACGGCATTTCGCGCGCGAGCGTAAAGAAAGTCTACGGTCTCCATCCCGACGCCGGAATTTCCGCGCTAGACGACGTAGGGTTTGCGGAGGAACAGATATTTTCCGCCCTTCTGCCGGAGCTCGATAGGCGGCTGGCGTCGGCGGACGCGGTCGGCGAAATCGGCCTCGACGCGCGCATAGCCGGAAGAGTTCCGCTCGAAATGCAGAAGAGGGTTTTTGCCGCGCAGCTCGAGATGGCCGGGGCGCGCGGGCTTCCCGCCGTAATCCACTGCGTCGGCGAGTGGGGCGCCCTGTGCGAAATTCTCCGCGGATTTTTCTCCGCCGATTCCGGAGCGGGTTTTTTAATCCACGCGGCTTCGTGCTCGGCGGAGATTGCGGCGTCGCTGGAAAAGATCGGCGCGCGCTTTTCCTTCGGGGTGCGCGAACTCTCCTCGCGCCGCGGCGCGGAGTGCGCCGCGCGCGTCGGCGCCGACAGGATAATGATGGAGACCG
>CAJMOT010000232.1 GCA_905214995.1 uncultured bacterium
TCCCCATCCGCTACTCGGATTCGCGGGCCCCGCCGCCCGCCTCGACCTTGCGCAGCACGTGCCCGCGTGCGATTCCGTTGTCCTTTACCGCGCGCGACTGCGAGAACTTCGGGCGCACCGCGGTGATCTCCACCCTCCCGACCGGAACTTCCTCGGAGCCGAGATTTTCGCCGGTGTCGGGGTCTATGAGATCGCCGGAAGGCGCGTAAACTTCGTAGACGTCGCCGACGGCGATGTCCGTCCCGTCGCCCCTGTTGACCGTCACGAGCGAGCCCGTTTTGGCGACGACTTTCGCGGGGAAGGCGACTTCCGTCGCGCGGGCGGCGATCTTCGCCGCGAGCGACTTTGAGAGCTCCGCGAGCAGCCTGCGGTCGAGCTTCGAGCTCTCGCGCGTGCCGACGTCCCGCTCGGAAATTTCCGACTCCGAAACCGAAACGCCGGCGGACTCCGCTATCGCGCCGGTTCGCGCGTCTATTATGTTCGCGACGGCGCCCATGCGCAGCAGCCGCTTTTGCGCGCTCTTGCCGATCAGCTTGAAGTCGGCAGTCTTTACGTAGTCCTGGAAGTCGTTTATCTTGACGGTTAGAATGTAGTCCGCGCCCTTGAAGTTGCGGACAGCCCCGCCCGCCGAATTGCCGGAATCCCCGAAATCGGCCTCCCTCATCGCCTCGGGGAGGTCGGAGCGCGTCAGCACCTCGAACTTGCGGGCGTTTTGGAGCGCGGAGGACAAGTCCGCCTCGAGCGACTGCGCGACGGCTTCGAGCGAAAGGCCCTCCCCGCGCGACTCCGCCATTTTTCTGACCGCCTCCGTCGGCGAGATTTTCACCACGGCGACGGATTTCTTTTCCGGCGCCTTTTGGGTTTGCGCCGCGGCGGAAATCGCAAAAACGGCCGCGAGCGCCGCAAATATAATCTTCCTCATTTTGTCCTCCTATTTCTTCCCGAGTCCGAGATCCACCGTTATGTTCGAGTTCCTGAAAGTCTCGGCTATCCCGCGGAGCTTTTCGGCCTCCGCCTCCGTGAGAATCCGCTTGGAATCCGACTTGGCGGCCGAATCTATCACCGACTGCACGAACTCCATATCTCCCTTCCACCTCGCGAGAGCGGCGTCATTTGGCGTAAGGCTGACGACGAACTCCGCCGGCGAATCGGAGCCGTCAACGTATATGGACTCCTCGACTTTCCGGAAGTCGGGAATGTCTGCGGTTATAGTGTGCACCCCGCGCGAAAGCATTATCGGGCGGGAGAACGCGGAAACGCCCGCCGCCGCGCCGTCTATGCGCACGGCGGCGGACGACAGCCCCGCCGGAACTGCGCGCGATTCCACTTCGTACGCGCCGTCGCCGATTTTTTTCAGAACGGGAAAATTTACGGAATTTATTTCAAACCTCAAATTCACGGCGTACAGCTTCCGCTCGGCAGGGGCGGGCGAAAGCGCCTCGCCGCGGCA
>CAJMOT010000233.1 GCA_905214995.1 uncultured bacterium
GATCCTCCCGCCGCGCGCGGCGGCCTCCTCCACGGCGCGCGCGGCAGAGGGTTCGAGAAGCGCGCGCGGTATTTTGAACTTCGATTTTCCGGACATTTTCATTCGGCGAATTTGCAGAGCATTATTAGCGCCCCCATCGCGGCGGGCGCAAGAAAGAAACCTGCGGCGCGCCGTCCGAGGCGCCCCGAAAGGTCGGCAAGAAAGAGAAACGCGAGCGCGGCGGCTCCCGCGGCGAGGCCGCTTTTTATCGAGAAGTCCACCGACATGTCCGCAGCCGAGTCGAGCGTTAGCGACGACTCGTTCATAACCCCCACGACCGCGCAGGATACCGCGTTGAGCCACTGCGCCGCGAAATCCGGCAGGAAAAACCCGGCAAACCCGAGGCTGACCGCGATTCCCGAGCCGAACACAAATAGCGGCGAATAGGCGGCGGCAGCCAGGGACGCGTACCCGAAATAGTGCGCCGAAAGCGGAAAAGCCGCCAACGAACACCCGAAAGAAATGCAGATTCCGCCCGCGGCGAAGTCGAAGAATTTACGCCTGAAACCCGAATACGCGCGCCTGAAAAATCCCCCGTACAGGGCGCGCGGGGCGGCGATTTCGGAAACCCTTTCAAAGAGCGGTAGGGAATAGACGAATATCGAGGCCGCCACGCAGTACGAGAGCGCAAATCCGGCGTCGCCTATGTCGCGCGGGAAAATCGCGAGGGCCGCTATCGCGGCGAGCGTTATGGTGTCTATCGGCTTTGCGCCCCTGCCCAGAAGCGACGCCAGCCACACCGCCGCCACCATTCCGAACGCGCGCATAGCCGACGGCCTTCCGCCGCAAGCGGCCACATATAAAAACAGCGCGGGAAGCGCGACAAGCGGCTGGATCTTCCGCCCCGCGCCCAGCGCGGAGAGCGCGAAGTACAAAATTCCCGCCGCGAACCCTACGTGCAGCCCGCTGATTGCGAATACGTGCATTACGCCCGTTCGCGCGAAGGCGTCCTTCTGTTCGGGCGTGAGCAGGCTCTTGTCGCCGAGTATCATCGCCCGATAGGTCTTTGCCGCCTCCGATTCCGCCGACATGAAGGGCGGAAGCGCGCTCAGCGACGAATCCATGTACTCGGCGATTTTCGCGTAAAGCCCGAAGCGCGGGGAGGCCGGAACCTCGACTTTCACTCCGGAGCTCGGGGCGAATATTTTGTAATGCACGAATTTGCCCTCCAAATACCCGTCGAAATCGCGCGACTTTTGGTCCGAATGCCCGCGGGAGCGGTAGCGCGCCCCGCCCGTCGGGTACGCCGCGCCGTCGAAAACCGCCACCGCCGACGGGCGCAGCTCCGGCGGATTGCGCAGGCCCCCTTTGCCGTCGGAAACCACAAACCAAAGCGG
>CAJMOT010000234.1 GCA_905214995.1 uncultured bacterium
CGGTTTTCGAGAGGGCGTTTCCTCCGCACGGCGGCGGATGCGGCTGTCCCGCGTGCTCGGCGGCGGTTTCCCGCGGGCGGCAGGGCGTCCGCCCGGCGGTCGGCTATCCGTCGTACCCTGACCATTCCGAGAAGGCGAAGTTCAAGAGGCTTCTCGATTCGGTCGAAACCGTCGGCGTCGACTTCACCGAAAACTTTATGATGATGCCCGTGTCGAGCGTCTGCGCGGTGTGGATTCCGAATCCCTCGGCGAAATATTTTATCGCGGAGATCGGCTTCGACCAGCTCGGGGAGTATGCCCGCCGCAAGGGTTGCGCTCCGGAAGAAATCCTGAAATATCTGTCGATAAAGCCCAGATGACCGAGAGCGAGAGGGAGATTTACGGCGAGGTTCCGCGCCCGAAAAAGGCGCGGAGCAATCCCGCCATATTCGTTGGCATGGTCTTGCTCTTCATAATGGGTACGGCGTTCATCTATTCCGCGCAAAGCTACAATATCGACGAAATTCCCCTGTCGCGCCAGTTCTGGTTCAAGCAGATAATATTTTTCGCCTTTGCGGGGCTGCCGGTCTATTTCGCAGTGTCGCGCGTCGACTACCGCGCGTTTTCCGCTTACGCCCCGATTATTTACGGGTTTTCGGTATTGCTCCTCGTGCCGCTCGCGCTAAAAGAATGTTTCGGAATTCCCATTCCCTTTGTCGAAAGCCGCTACAACGCGACGCGTTGGATAGATCTGGGCGCGATTTCAATCCAGCCCTCGGAAATCGCCAAAATCGGAACATGCATTATGGCGGCCGCCCTATTTGCCGAAACGAAATCCTTAAAATTCAAAGGCAACATAAAATTCTGGATAAAACTCGGCGCGGTATTTTTTATTCCTATTTTGTTGATTTTTTTGCAGCCCGACTTAGGCTCGACTCTTGTATTTCTGCCAATGCTCTTTGCGATGTTGTACATTTCCACATTGCCCAAGCGGTTTTTCGCAATTCTCATGCTGCTCTTTGCCGGAGCGGTCGGACTTGTGGCCGCCGACATATGGGGATATGGCAACTTTTTGAGGGAAAACAGCCTTTCCGCAGAGGAGGCGGCTTCCCGCAACGCTTACGGCTCGGGCGCGGCCTTCGCGCTTCCAATGAAAGACTACCAGCGCAACAGGATTTTGGCTTTCATTGCGCCGGACGTGGTGGATCCCCGGGGGCTAGGGGTCAGCTGGAACCAGCGGCAGAGCCTCATTTCCGTGGGATCGGGCGGATTTGTCGGAAAGGGGTTTGCGGAGGGCACGCAGGCGAAGCTCGGGTACCTGCCTTCGAGCGTCGCGTACAACGACTTCATCTTCTCGGTCGTAGCCGAGGAGTCCGGGTTTGTCGGAGCGGCGGG
>CAJMOT010000235.1 GCA_905214995.1 uncultured bacterium
GCCACCGTAGAACGAACATTAATTCCGATAGGTGTTGCGTCAATCAGCTTGATACGTCGTATACCCTCAGCGCTAACATCTCTGATATGCTCCGGCAACGCATGACCGCTGATATTCGCGTCAAGTGCGGGAATAAGGCTTTCCAGCACCAAAGTCGTCTTGCCCGAACCCGACACGCCGGAAACCGCCGTCAGCCTGCCCTTCGGAATCTCGGCTGAAAGCGGCTTTACGGTGTGGATTGCGCGCGTTGAAATGCGGATTGCCCCGTTGGAAAAAATCTCGCCGGCGCCCGCGCGGGGCCTCGCCCTGATTTCCGCCGCCCCCGACAGAAACGTCCCTATCCGCGACTCCGGATTTTTTTCTATGTCGGCGACCGTCCCTTCGGCGATTACGCGCCCGCCGTCCGCCCCCGCCCCGGGGCCCATCTCAACGAGCCAGTCGGCGGCGGACAGTATCTGCGCGTCGTGGTCGACAAACGCGACCGAATTTCCGTCGGCGACCAAATCGCGCATGACGCCTTTCAGCCCCTCGACATTCGACGGGTGCAGGCCTATGGACGGCTCGTCCAAAACGTACAATACGCCCGTCGTGCGGTTGCGGACTGCCCGCGCGAGGTACATTCGCTGGCGCTCCCCGGTGGAAAGCGTGGAGGAGGCGCGGTCGAGACATAAATACCCGAGCCCCAGATCAGCCGCTCCGCGGCGACTTTGAAAGACCCGCAAATGCTCTCCGCCATGGGCCGCATCTCAGCGGGGAGCGAGCCCGGAACGCCCTCCGCCCAATCCGACGCCTCCGAGAGCGTCATCTTGCACGCCGCGTCGAGCGATATGCCGCGCAGCTTCGGCGCGCGGGCGGCGGCGCACAGGCGCGTTCCTCCGCAATCCGGGCAGACGCCGCGCTTCAAAAATTTTTCGACGCGCTTCATTCCCTTTTCGTCCTTTACCTTTGCGAGAGCGTTCTCGACCGTGTACACCGCGTTGTAGTAGGTGAAGTCGAGCTCGCCCGCCTGATTGGACTTCTTGGCCTTGTAGAGAATGCGCCTCTTTTCGGCGGGGCCGTCGAAGACAATCTTCCGCTCCCTCTCGGTGAGTTCCCTGAACGGAACGTCGGTGCGGACGCCCATCGCGCGGCAGACGTCGGTCATCAGCGACCACATCAGGGAGTTCCACGGAGCGACGGCGCCCTCGTCTATCGAGAGCGATTCGTCCGGAACGAGCGTCGCCCTGTCGACCGTCCAAACCGCGCCCGTCCCGTCGCAAGTCCGGCACGCGCCGCGGCTGTTGAACGCGAGCTCCTCCGCCGACGGCGCGTAAAACTTCGCCCCGCACTCGGGGCATTCGAGCTCCCTGCCGGCGGCG
>CAJMOT010000236.1 GCA_905214995.1 uncultured bacterium
TATGGCGCGCAATGTGTTCGCGTCGGGCATGGTTATTTGAGGAAGCGTTCGAGAGCCTCGTAGTGGAAAGAGCGCAGATAGCTCGCTATCTGGCGCGAGCGTTTAAGGCCCAGAACTTCGTCGCGCAGGGCTCGCGCCTTTTCGTACGGAACTTTTCGCAGCAGAAATTTTATCTCGCTGACGGACTTGGGCGACATGCTGAATTCCGTCACCCCCATTCCCAGAAGAAGCGGCGCGAAAATCGGATCCGCCGCGAGCTCCCCGCAAACGCATGCGGGTATCCCCGCTTTCAGGGCGGACGCCACCACCATGTCGAGCGTGCGGATTACCGCGGTGTGGGTGGGTTCGTAGAGGTTGGCGACGAGGTCGTTTACGCGGTCCACCGCCAAAAGGTACTGAATGAGGTCGTTGGTGCCTATGCTTATGAAGTCGCATTCGGCGGCTATGACGTCCGCCGTGAGCGCCGCGCTCGGAACCTCTATCATCACCCCGAGCTCCAAATTTTTGTCGAACGGCTGCCCCTCCTTTTCGAGCTCGCCCTTGGCCTGCTCTATCAAAAGCTTGCTCTTTTCGACCTCGCGTATGGAGCTTATCATCGGCAGGAGGATTTTCACCTTGCCGTATGCGCTCGCCCTGAGAATCGCCCGCAGCTGCGCGAGAAAAATGTCCTTGTGGTCGAGGCAAAACCTTATGGCGCGGTAGCCCATGAACGGGTTTTCCTCCTTGTTTGCCGCCTTCATGAGGCTCAGGTTTTTGTCGCCGCCGAGGTCGAGGGTTCTCACTACGACAGGCTTTCCGCGCGCGGCGAGGGCGGCGTCGCGGTACGCCTTGAACTGGCTCTCCTCGTCGGGGAAGCCGCCGAACTCCATGAAAAAGTTTTCGGTTCTGAAAAGGCCGACCCCGTCGCACGCGGCAACGGCGGAATCCTCAGAAATCTCCGCCGGCGAGCTTATGTTTATCTCGACCGAAAACGCGCGGCCGTCGGGGGTCACCGATGGATACGGGAGGGAGGTGGCGTACATCAGGGCAATTTCCCTGTGCGCTGACTCGAGCTCCGTATAGTGCGATAGCGTGCGCTCGGACGGGTTTATGACGAGCATTCCGTTGTAGCCGTCCACGAGCAGCATGTCGCCGGTCGAAACCTTTTCGGCGACCTCCGGAATGCCCGCCACGCACGGGATTCCGAGGGAGCGAGACAGTATCGCCGTATGGCTCGTCTGCGAGCCCTTTTCGGTGACTATCGCCAAAATCTTGCTCTTGTCCACGAGCGAGAAATCCGCCGGCGCGAAGTCGGAGCTCACGAGCACGAGCGGATCGCTGAAAGCCCCTATCTTGGCGGTCTGAACTCC
>CAJMOT010000237.1 GCA_905214995.1 uncultured bacterium
GCTGGGCGGCGCTCGCAAGGCTCACGCGCTCCACGAGCAGGGTGTTTACGCCCCTCGCGGGGTCGTAGCGCGCCACGCGCGCGAGCCCCGAATCTATCACAAATCTCACGCCCTCTATCGTGAGGGAAGTCTCCGCCACGTTTGTCGAAACTATGACTTTGCGGCGCGTCCCCGGGGCGAGAACCTTGTCCTGCTCGCCGGGCGGGAGGTCGCCGTGGAGCGCGAGCACGTCGAAGCCCTTTGACGCCGGGCTTCTCAATATGCACCCGACAGTCCGGGAAATCTCGTAGGCGCCCGGCATGAATATCAGGAAATTTCCGGAATCCGACGAGCGCGCCAGCCTCTCGAACTGCTCGCGCGCGCAGTCCCACACGGCGGAATCGCGCGAGCGCGGCGGCGCGTACGATATGTCGAGCCCAAACATTCGCGAGCTGCACGAGAACTCGGCGCACTCCGCATCCCCGCCGAGGTATTCGAACAGCGCGGAGGAATCCATCGACGCCGAGCACACGGCTATCGCGAGGTCGGGGCGCAACCCGCGCTGCGCGCGCAGGGCGAGGGCGAGCGATATGTCGGCGTAAATGTTGCGCTCGTGAAATTCGTCGAACACGACCGCCGACACCCCTTCAAGCGACGGATCGGAAAGAAGCATCCTCGCCAAGATCCCCTCGGTCAAAAACACGATTTTAGAATTTTCGCCGTACCGCTTTTCAAAGCGCACGTGCCACCCGACCTCGTCGCGCATATCGAAGAGCGCGCCGACCGAGCGGGCGAGCATTCTGGCGGCGACGCGGCGCGGCTGGAGCACGAGAACCTTTCCGCCGAATTTCCGCAGCAGCATGACGGGCAGCCCCGTCGATTTGCCGGAACCCGTGGGGGCGGAGACCACAAACCGCCTCTTCCCCGCGTCCGCCGCGGCATAGAGGCTTTTTTCAATCTCGAAAACGGGGGTGTTCATCTCGATGCCAAAAAGAAAAACGGATTTGAAAAAACCCGGGCCGCATACCGGCGCGCGGCGGAAATTTCGATTTCCCCAATCTCCTCCGCCAGCTGCGAAGGCTCCGCGAGCCTCCCGCGCGAAAAGAGAGACGCCGCGGCAAAGAGCGCGGTTTCGGCGGGGTCGCAAAACCTCTCCCCCATGCGCGCGAGCGCGCAAGCCCGCGCGGCGCAAAATCTTTCGGCGTCTATCTCTCCGCGCGCAAGCCGTTCGGATATGCGCGAAAATATTTTGAGGGCGCCATTGGCGTTTTGCGGCAAAGTCAGCGCGTAAAAGAGCGCGGCGGATACGTCGGCGCCGGAAATTCTGTCGAACGACGCCGCGTACGCCAGCCCCTCGCGC
>CAJMOT010000238.1 GCA_905214995.1 uncultured bacterium
GCGCGGAGCCTGCGCAGGCTCGACGCCGCCGATCCTCCGGACGAGTGTTCGAGCTCGATGGAAATGAGGTTCCTGGCGCGCGCGGCCTTTTCGGCGGCGAGCTTTTCCGCGTGCATTTTGGCGGACTCTGCGGAACACCTGTCCACGACGGCCTTTTCGGAGTCGCTCAAATCGCCCTCGTTGGAAAATATGCTCAGTTCCGAAAGCAGGGTTATCGCCTCCTCCCAGTCGCGCGACGGGTCGATTTCCGAGAGCTTTGCGATTATCTCGGATTTCCTCTCCGCGGCGCGGTTTTCCTCGAGGCGCTTCCTGATTTCCTGC
Organism: uncultured bacterium; assembly: GCA_905214995.1. GTDB lineage: Bacteria > Verrucomicrobiota > Verrucomicrobiia > Opitutales > Intestinicryptomonadaceae > Merdousia. Next base: position 322 of record CAJMOT010000238.1, read on the forward strand.
GCGCGCGCCCAAACCGAATTGCCCGTCAGCGCGTCGGCGTCGGGGTCGAGGCGCGCGCACAGAGAGAGGATTTTTTCGGAATCGCCGGCGTCGAGCGCCGCCGAGAGCGCGGGCAGCGTTCCGAGCGCGACTTTCCTGCGCAGCTTTTCGCATTCGCGCGCGGCCTCGGCGTCGTAGGAGTTTATCTTGACTATAGTCCTGATGACCGACAACGCCGCGGGATAGTCGCGCAGGCGCATCGCGCGGCGGAAATCCCTGTAAAGCGGGTGGGTTTGCGTGATTCCTTTCGAGTAGAGCGACTGCACGAGCCCTATGCGCTCCTCGTCGAAGGGAGGCGGGACGGGATAGCCCTCCGACGCGCAAAGATCCCTCCACTGGGCGAGCTCCGGAAACACGAGCGCGTTGAGCGAATCCAGAAGCGCGCTCGACTCCGCCACTTGCAGCGCGGGATATTCCCTGCCGGCGCGTATTAGCGCCACGACCCTTTCGAGGTGCTCGTTGGCGTCCGAGCACATGCGGCAGTACTCCGCCGCGAGAGCGCGCTTCTGCTGCTCCCCCGCGGACGACGATCCGCCGAGAATCGACTGTATCTTTACGATTAAAAGCTGTGGAGTCATTTACTTCCTGATTTTTTCGTTTAAAGATTTCCAAGTTTTCATGCGCTCGTCAAGGCGCGGTACGCCCGGGACGTCGAGCGCCCGCCGCGCTTTGAAAACGTTTTCCATGGCTTTTGAATAGTCCTCCTGCGAGGCCGACGGCAGCGAGAACACCCGCGCCGAAAAGTCCATCAGCGAATCAGCCCGATAGCCGATGTCGCTCAAAATCTTCTTGCGGTACGACGGGTCGTTTTTTGCGTGCTCGGACCCGTCCCAAAGCGCGACCGCCCTCTGGAATTCGCACCTTTCGATTTCGCCTCTGACGGCGTCGCGCGTCTCCGACAAGGTCATGCCGGAGACGCCCGCCCGCGGCGCGGAGGGCGCGGTATTGGAAGCGGCGGGAG
>CAJMOT010000239.1 GCA_905214995.1 uncultured bacterium
CGCCCGCCGACCTCAACATAAAGGCAAGCGCGACATAAAGCGAGGAATAGCCCGCCAATCCCAGCAGTCCGAGACCGATGTCCCCGAACATAATCCCGAGATAATCCGTTTGGGGCTTCCAGTACATCAGTCCCGCAAGATAGCTCACGACGACAGTCGCAACGTACAGAAACACCGACGCGACAAAAACCTTTAACCACTTAGAAAAATACACTCCAACGCGCCCCGCGCCCGAAGCCAGAATCTGCCGCAGCGTTCCCTGCGCAAACTCGCCCGCCACAAGCGCCGCCGCAAAAATCATGCAGAAAATCGGCAATTCGGCGTTTAAAAACGCCATCGCCGCCATCAATTCAGGCGCCATATATTCGTTCAGGTCTACGCCCGTATAAACTCCGTACTCGCCCGCCAATTCTATGGCAAAATTGTAGAACGTGGTTATCAGAAAGGAAAAGACTACCGCGACAGTCAGGCATATCCACAAAGTTTTTGAGCGTTTGAGCCTGTAAAAATCTTCTTTCAGTACGTTTTTTATCATTTCCCCTCCCCCTTTATCAGCCTGATAAAATAACTTTCAAAATCCTCTTTCAGGCTTTCTATCGAGCGTATTCCCACGCCGTTCTCCGCCAGAATTCTGCCGTACTCCAAAATTTCGTTCTGACCGCCCTCCGCGAAAATCACGTCGTTCTGCACACGCAGCACTTTGTAACCCGCCCGTCCGAGAGCCTCAACCGCCTTGACGGTGTCGGCAAGACTGTTGGCTACCGTTATCCGCACGCAGCTTGACACCGAGGCGGCAAGCTGCTCTGCCGTCACAACGCTCACCAGCCTGCCCTGTTCAAGTATTCCGAAGGTTTTTGCAAGCTTTTCCAGCTCGCCGAGATAGTGGGAAGACACTACAATAGTGGTTCCCTTTTCCGCGTTGATTTTTTTAAGCAGCTCTCTGATTTCATTGATGCCTATGGGGTCCAACCCGTTCACAGGCTCGTCGAGCATAAGTATTTCCGGCTCGTTGAGCAACGCCAGCGCAAGCGCCAGACGCTGCTTCATGCCGAGCGAAAAATTTTTCACCTTTCTGTCCCGCGCGTGTTCAAGCCCCGCCGTCGCAAGAATATCTCTTATGCGGGATTTGTCCGCGTTGACGAGCAGAGCGCGCGCTTCCATGTTTTGCTGCGCCGTAAGACCGTCGTAAAGTCCGGGGGCTTCCACTATGCAGCCCATTTTTCTGCGCTCTTTTTCGTTTTCCTGTATTTTTTTTTGCAGGATATCGGCCGTTTCCGGGGGTTTGTGCAGGAAATTGTCGAGTTCCGTTTT
>CAJMOT010000240.1 GCA_905214995.1 uncultured bacterium
CGGCGGAAACGGCGCGGCTGCGGAAAAGTCCGGCGGCGCGAAGTCGGGCGGATTCTTTTCCGCGCCTCCGGACTCAAAAGGTTCGCGCTGGCAGCGCGGCGGGGGAGAGCCGGCGGGGAAGGCGTATCTGGTGTGCGCGTTAAAATTGGAGGGCGCGGTGTCGAAGCCTCAGGCGGAGTTTGTCGCGCGGGCGGCTGCCGCGGCGTCCGCAAATGGGGCTGACGCGTTGATAGTGGATATGAACACCCCGGGCGGAGACCTTGGTTCGACCCTCGAAATCATGGAGACCCTCTCGGGCTTCGGCGGGCTGACCGTCTGCTACGTCAACCCCGACGCCATAAGCGCGGGTTCGTTCATCGCCATAGCGTGCGACAAAATTTTCTTTTCCCCCAAGGGCGTCATGGGCGCGGCCGAGGCGGTCGGGGCTGGCGGCGGCGACATCCAGGAGTCTATGAAGCGCAAGGTGACGTCTTTCATAGGCGCGAAGGTGCGCGCCGTAGAGCCGTCCGGAAATCCGCGCCGCGCGGCCGTGCAGCGCGCTATGAACGATCCCGATTTCGAGCTCGAAATCGGCGGGCGGATTATAAAAAAGAAGGGCGAGCTGCTGACCTTGACGGCTTCGGAGGCGGCGGAGGAGATAGGCGGCGCGCCGCTGCTCTCCGACGGAACGGAGGCTTCCCTCGAGGCCGTGGCGAAAAAAATTTCCGGAGGCGCGCCGTTTGAAATTGAAATAATTGAGAGGACGTGGGCGGATTCCTCCGCGATATTCGTATCGTCTATTGCGCCGCTGCTCTTCGGGATAGCGATTTTCCTCGTCGTAATGGATTTGAAGGGAGGGGGAATCGGCATTTTGGCGGCGGTCGGGTTCGGCATAGCGGTCTGCGCGTTTCTGGGAATGAATATGTCGGGGCTTGCGGGATACGAGGGCATTTTGATTTTCGCGGCGGGCGCGGCGCTGATCGCGCTCGAAGCCGCATTTTTCCCGGGCGCTTTGATTCCTTCCGTTTTGGGAGCCGCGGCGATTCTGGCCGCCGCCGTCTGGATGTTCGGGGAAATCCCCTCGGGGGAAGTGGGCTGGGAAAAGTGGAGGGAGGCCGCCGCAACGGGCATTTTCGAGGGGATAACGCGGCTCGGGATAAGCGTGTGCGTGGCGGCTCTGTGCGCCGCGGCATTGGGCAGGTATTTTGAAAGGGCTCCGCTCTTCGGGAGGCTCGTGCTGAAACCGTGCGCCGACGGCAACGCCGATTCGC
>CAJMOT010000241.1 GCA_905214995.1 uncultured bacterium
ACGTGAAAGTCGAGCAGATAAAGCACGACTTCATATTCGGCGCGCACATCTTCAATTTCAACCAGCTCGGAACCCCCGAGCGCAATAAAAAGCACAGGGATCTCTACGGCTCTCTCTTCAATTCCGCCACGGTCGCGCTCTACTGGAAGAAGCTCGAAATGCAGCCCAACCGCCCGCGCTTCGCTGAGGAATACTGGGACACGGAGGAGTGGTGGAACGGCTGCGAAAACCCGAAATCCCAACCCCACTGGCGCAGGCCCGCGCCCGACCCCGTGGTGAAATTCCTTAACGAAAAGGGGGTCCGCGTGCACGGCCATCCGCTCGTGTGGGGCAATCAGACGTGGCACTATCCCGAATGGATTTTCCCGCTCATGACGAAAGGGGAAAAGGAAGCCTACAAAAACCTTCCCAAAGACGGCAGATACGGCCTCGACAAAAAGAACCTCCAAAAAATATCGCAGGAGGAAGCCGACAGGCTCTTCGGGGGCATCGGACAGAAAATCGCGGATCTCTACGAAAAACGCGTCGCCGAAATCGCCGAGAGGTACGCCGGCAAAATCGACAGCTTCGACGTGGTGAACGAGTCCGCCACCGACTTCGCCGACGGGGTGATGGTTCCAGGCTCAAAAGTCACGCGCAGCAGGTACGGCATAATGCAGGGCGACTACGCCTTCCACGCCTTCAACATCGCCCAAAAACGCCTGCCCGAAAACGTCCTGTTCAACATAAACGACTACAAGACCGACAAGGACTATGTCGCCCAAATAAAGGACCTCCAAAAGCGCGGCGCGCGCATCGACATCGCGGGAATGCAGATGCACCTCTTCAACCCGAAGGAATCCGCCAACATCGCCGCGGGCAAAAAAATCCAGACGCCCGACATAATCTTCGGCAGCATGGACACCGTCGCGAAAACCGGACTGCCCATCCACATGAGCGAAATCACCGTGACGGCTCCCGGAACCTCCAAGAGGGACTGGGACGTGCAGGCGGTGATAGCGCAAAACCTCTACCGCGCGTGGTTCAGCCACCCGAACGCCATGGGAATAACGTGGTGGAATGTCGTGGACGACTGCGGCGCGCCGGGCGAACCTTCGTACTCGGGCATATTCACGCGCGACATGCAGCCCAAGTCGGCGTTCTACGCGCTCGACAACCTCATAAACAAAGAGTGGAAGACCAACCTCACGGTAAAGCCCGACGCCGACGGAAAAATCTCGTTCCGCGGATTCAGGGGAA
>CAJMOT010000242.1 GCA_905214995.1 uncultured bacterium
CGCCGCCGATAGCTTTCTCATACGCCCGGAACGCCTCGAACTCGATATTGAGGAGCATTTTGTTAATGCGTACCACCGAGTCGGAGATATAGAGTTGCAGTTTCGCCGGATGCGTTGCGTCGGCGTTATCCGAGAAATTATAGATTTGTTGGTTGGTCGCGCCCTGTGCGTATGTCTCGGAAATGAGGGCGCGGCTCTGCAAGTCGGAAATACTGCCCGCTATATCCTGCGTCTTGTTGGCAATCGTTACCGTGACGTTTCCCGGGTCGCCCTCTGCATCCGCTTTCTCAACGCGGACGATGCGGGTACGGAGGTTAATTCCGTCGGCCTCGTCCACGACGCGGACGATTTCGCCCGGTCGGAACTTTGAGAACTTGTCGCCGGTCAGCCGGTGGAGGTCGATAGCGCCGATTTCATAGCTCACATACGGCTCCTTGAGCCCGGCGAGTATCTGCTCGGCGTATGCCTTGAGGTTTTCCGCCACTTGATACCGCGAGTCTACGAGGATAGTCGAACACAAGCCGTATCGCTCGATGCTTAAAGCGTCCTCGACGTATGGAACGCCGCCGTTCGCCGACTCTATCGTCAGTTGGTTTACACCCTCGCCGTATCCGAGCGCATAGACGCGGTTTGCGATACCGGTCGCGTCCGTCGTCTTTTTGATGTTCGTCATATTCTTTGCGTATCGGATTTCGCTTTTGAGCGCCTCCGTCGGCACGGTGAGCGAGAGCGTCCACGGATAGACGGTCGTATCCCACGACCAAAGGTATTCACTATCGAAGCACTCCGGCACGGCAAAGAGCGCCGCGAGGAGCGTCGAGTTTTCCCAATTATATTCAAAATAGCGTTTGAAATCGCAAGCCCCGAGTTTCCAGTTTTGCCGGGTCTGCCGTGCGAGAATGTAATTGAGAACGTCGGCAGTCTTTACGCCGGAGCCGCCGCATTGATGATACTGAAAGAGAACGTCGGAGAGGAGCGTAGCGAGGACGTGCTCGCAATCGTAATAGCGAGTCGCGCCGTTGCTCCGCTCCATATCCTCCCCGATAATGCGGAAAAGGTCGATACGCTCGTCTCCGTCGAAAATCTCGACGAAGTTCAGCGGCATACAATAGGCGTTTTTCGGGTCGTCCGCCGGGAGCGTAAAGGTCGCCGTCCATAGGGAATTAGTCTCGAGGCCGTAGCCGACGG
>CAJMOT010000243.1 GCA_905214995.1 uncultured bacterium
TCCAGGCGCCTCGCGGCGGCGGACGCGAAAACCCGCGCCAAATACCGCGAACTCGCGTCGGGCGCGTGCTCCAAGGCTGCGGAGTTTTTCGGCGAAATGCTCGCCGACGCCGCGCGCCCCGAAAAATCCGAACCTTTAAATCCAACCGTTTCCCCAAAAAAGGAAGACAAGAAATGAAATTCAAAAACGCCATAGTTTTCGCGCTCGCCGCGCTGTTCGCGGCGTCGGCGTCCGGAGCCGCGAAGCTGAAATTCGCGTTCCTGTCGCCCGACGCCCGCAACCAGGCAAACTCCGCGATTTTCAACGGCGCGCGCGACGCCCTGTCGGAGCTCTCCAAAAAATACGCCGTCGATATGTCTCTCGAATTTTTCTCCGCCGACCGCTCCGCCGAACGCCAGCTCTCCGAGCTCTCGAAAGCCTATCTCGACGGCTTCGCGGGCTCCCTCGTCGTTCCGGCGGATCCCGCGGTTCTGGAAGGCAAGGTCGCGGAGCTCGCCAAGTCCGGATTTTTCGTCGCCTCCGCCGGCGCGCGCTTAAAGGGCGCCGCGTATTTCTGCGGCACGGACTCCAAGGCGGCCGCGGAGCTCGCCAAGCGGGAAATCGCGCGGCTGTCGGGCTCGTCCAAGCCGGCCAACTACTGCTATTTCCCCGACTTTGGCGGGACTTCCGGCGCCGCGGGCAAATGCCTCTCGTCGCCGCTTCCGGAAGAGGAGGCGCGCGCCCTCGTCAAATCCGCCGAAACCGCCGTCATCTCTTCCTATTCCGATTACGCCTCCGAGCGCGCCGTCGACATAATGCGCCGCGACGACTACGGCGAAATATTTTTCGACCCGCGCCTGCTCTCCGACATGGTTCCCATAAAGCCGGATTCCGACAGGGTTTTCGCCGTCTGCCTCGGCTCCCTTCCGCAGCTCGACTTCTACCTTTCAAACGGCCAGCTGGATTCATGCGTCTATGACGACTGGTATGGCTGGGGGTATTTCGCCATGCGCGCGCTCGCCGAGAAAGTCGTCGAAAAGCGCGACCCTCCCGAAACCGAAAAGCTCTTAAAGCCGCTGTCGGCAACCCCTAAGAGCGTCTCCTCGTTCAGGGCGGACTGGGCAAAATGGCTCCGCTGATTTGGCGAATGCTTTTGGGCTAAAAACGAGTTGCAGCGCGATAACGGCGAC
>CAJMOT010000244.1 GCA_905214995.1 uncultured bacterium
CATCCGCCTGCCTATGCTGTCCGGCAAGGCCTTGCGCGTCCGGCAAACGCGAAAACAAAAACGCCCCGCGCGGGAAACCGCCCCTCGGGGCAAACGGCCACCCCCGCGCCGCGAACGGGCGCCGCGGGAAAGGCGCGGAACAGAGAGCGCTATTCGCCGTCCCTCTTCCAAACGATTTTTGCCTCGGCTTTGAGGGCGCTCGCGCGCTGCTTGCGCTTGCGTGAGGCCAAGAGCCTCTGCCTGCGGGCGTTGAGCTTTTTGCCCGCGCTCTTTTTGCCGGATTTGCGCTTTGCGCATGAAGACCATTGGATAAGTCCGCTCATTTTGAATCTTTCGTGTTGTCGTTAAAATATAAAATTGTTTAAGCGGCAAAAGCTACCGCTTTTTTGCTCGCGTTCCAGCTTTTTTTTCATTTTTTTAAAAAAAGCGCAACTTTTGGAAGCCGGACGGGTTTAACTTTGAAAAGGAAAACCCTATGATTGCCGCGGCAAAATGCGAAAATATGGACACGGAGCGGAGAGAAACCGCGGCTCCGCCGCCCGACGGCGACGCGATTTTGATGTCGGAAGTCGCAGGAGGCTCGGAGCACGCGCTGAGGATGCTTATCGAAAAGTGGAAGAATCCTCTCGCAAACTATTTCCACCGCTCCGTCCGCGACGCGCACGCCGCCGAGGACATGGCGCAGCAGACGTTCGTGAACCTCTACCGCGCGAGAGAAAGCTACGTCCCGTCCGCAAAATTTTCGACATACCTTTTCCGCATCGCCCGCCACGTGCTGATTAACGAATTCAGGAAATCCGCGAGGCGCCCATGCGACCCGACGGATCCCGCGGACATGACGGCGGTTTCCAGCGGGCGCGGAGAGCTTGAAGCCGCGGAACTCGAGGAGATTTTCTATTCCGCGCTCGAAACCATGCCGGAAAACCAGCGCACCGCCATACTGCTCTACAAGCAGCAGGAGCTCACGTACGAGGAAATCGCGGCGGCGATGGACGCGAGCGTCGCTGCTGTCAAAACGTGGATATTCAGAGCCAGAACGGTTTTGAGGGAAGCCTTGAAAAATGCCCGATAAATTTGAGAAAAATTCCCCCGCGCGCGCAGGCGGCTTTTGCCGCCGCGATTGTTCTGTCCGCAAAATCCGCCCCGCAGGTTATGGCGGGGG
>CAJMOT010000245.1 GCA_905214995.1 uncultured bacterium
GCCGGCGGCTTCAAGTGCCGCACGGTCGCCGGCACGCCGTCCGACTGCGTGAACATCGCCCTCTCCCATCTGCTTCCGGAGCCGCCCGACGCCGTGGTCTCGGGGCTCAACATCGGTCAGAACGTCGCGCTGCCCCTGCTTTGGAGCAGCGGGACTTTCGCGGCGGCGGTCGAGGCCGCAGGTTGGGGGATTCCCGCCTTTGCGTGCTCAATGCGCCTTCTCAAAAAATTTTACGAAATCTGCCGGCTGCGCCGCGAGCCCCCGCCGGACGAACTGCGCGCGCATTTGGAGGCCGCCTCAAAGCACGCGGCGCGCTACATTGCCGATTGCGTTTCGCGCGGCGGCTTCGCCCCGGGGGAGGTTCGCAACTTAAACTATCCCGCAGATTTTTCGGAAGAGTCGAAATTCGCCGAATGCGTTCCCGCGCGCGCGAAATTGGCGCCGCTTTACGTCAAAAACCCCGACGGCACATACGGGTTTTCCTACGCAATGGGCGAGACTGCCCCGTCGCCCGACGGCATGCCTACCGACGTAGAGCGCCTGAATGCGGGAATCGCCTGCGTTTCAAAAATTTTCATAAACGCCGGGTAGCCTCAACAGAGGGAGTTTTTGCCCGCCGGAAGGCTCGGACAGGGGGGCGGCTCCGCTTGCCGTATTGAGGCCCGCAAGTTCGCGTTTTATCGGCTGTAAAACTGTCGTGCGCTTGAAAATCCTTTCATAATTTTGGCGCCGCGCCCATTCGGAATGCGGTTGCGCGGTCAAAAATTTTTGCAGGGCGGCGAATTTTCAGGCGGGCGTCGGATTTTTTGTTTGACGTTGATTTTCTTGGATTTTAGTCTGTTTCTATTCCATACAGATTATTTGTTTTATGAAAATACGAACATTTTATTTCTATTGTATCCTCGCTTCAATCCTGTGCGCCGCGTGCGCTTCCCCTCGGGAGGAGGGCGGGCAGACCGCGGGCGGAGCCCCGGCGCGCGCCATAGACGCCGCCGCCGGCAAGATGGAGCGGCCCGCGCTTTCCGACGTGAAGCTGAAGGGGTATGCCGGAGAGAAAATGGATTTGTTTTTCAAAAACCGCATATTTTCGGATTTTGCCAAAAACGAGGTTTTCGGAGAGGCGGAGGATGCTTTCCGCGCAAAAGCGGACGACAGGCTCGG
>CAJMOT010000246.1 GCA_905214995.1 uncultured bacterium
CCGACGCATATTGCGGCCGCCGTTCCGACCGCCTGCCCTACCGCCGCGCATGTGGACATCACGCGCGTTGAACAGAACGCGACATGCGAGCAGCTTATGTTGCGGCCCGCCATGAAGAGGTTGTCGAAGTCCCTCGCGTAGGTTGCGGAGAATGGTATGTTGTAAAAGTCGGTTTTCCACGCCTGCCTGCACGGGTGTTTGTCGGAGGCGTAAAAGCCCTTTGCGGGGTGGTCGTCGAGCGTCCATCCGCCGACCGCTATGGAGTCGTCAAAGTCGCGCCACTTGCCTTCTATGTCCTGCTGTGTTAGGATTTTTTCGCCGACCACGCGGTAGGTGTCGCGCCGGCCCGGAACCATTCCGATTGTCTCGAGGGCGATGTTCTCGACGCCTTCGTACTTGCCGCTGTTTTTCATGTAGTCCCAGACGCCCATGACGATTGCGAGCAGCTCAAAGCGCAACATTTCGCTGTCGCGTATGGCGTCGTAGACGCCGCCGAGCTCGACCCACCAGTAGCCGTAGTACAGCCCGTCGCCGCTGATGTCCCTGAACTTCATCAGCTCCGGAGTCATCTTTTTCGCCCATGACGGCGCGGTAAACGGCATGGGCTTGTCGTGCTTGCGCATCGTTATCATGAGGGTCGAGCCCTGGCGGGTGCCGATTTCGTCGTAGTCGGCCAGCGACTCCCCGAATTTTTTTGAGCCCTCGCGCCCGCTCATGACCTCCGCGCCCGCCTCCATCGCAAGCCGCGAGTCCCCCGTGGAGTCCACGAAGATTTCCGCCTCTATTCTGTAAATGTTGCGCGCGGTGTCGGAGCGCACCCAGACCGCCTTCACCTTCCGCCCGTCGGTCTCGGCGCGGTATAGGGCGGAGTCGAGCATAAGGGTGAGGTTGGGCTCGGTGACGCACTTGTCGTATAGGACGAAGTCCCACATCTCCCACGCAAGCTGCGGGTTGTGCGCGGCGTTCTCGAGCTTCAACTCCTCTATTATGCCGCCCTCGCGCCAGCCGGTGACGTGCGGGTTGACCCCGAGCGGGTGCATTTTTATCTCGCTGCTCGAATTTCCCCCGAGCCTCGACCTGTCCTGCACGAGTATGACCTTTTTGCCCGCGCGCGCCGCGCTGAGGGCCGCCGCGATTCCCGCGAGCCCGCCG
>CAJMOT010000247.1 GCA_905214995.1 uncultured bacterium
GGCGGCGCGGACTCGGTGTGCGCTCTCATGTGGGCGGCGTCGGCGCTCCGCGGGAGGGAGAAAAACCTGTTTGTCCTGCATTTCAACCACAGGGAGCGCGCGGCCGCCGATTCAGACGCCGCGTTTGTCGGGAACCTCGCGCGCTCGCTCGGCGCGGAGTTTGTTTTGGGCGCCGCGGAGAGCGCGCCAGAGAGGATTTCGGAGGACGTTCTGCGCAAGATGAGGCTCGCGTTTTTCGCCTCGAAATCCGCCGAGCTCGGGCTTTCGGCGATAGTGCAGGGGCACAATTCCGGAGACGTCGCCGAGACGCTCGTGATGCGCCTCATGCGGGGCTCGGGCAGCGAGGGGATGTCCGCGCCGCGCCCGCTCTCGCACTTTCGCGGCGCGCTGTTTGCGAGGCCGCTTCTGCGGATGTCGAAATCCGAAATAAAGAAAATCCTCTCCGCCGCGAAAGCCGAATGGCGCGAGGACGAGACGAATTCGTCGCCGGATTTTCTGCGCAACAGGCTGCGCGCCGAAATAGTTCCCGCAATAGACGCGCTCTGCCCGGGGGAGTTCGCCAAAAGCGCCCTGAGATCCCGCGCGCTGTTCCAGGAGGATTCGGACTTTGCCGAAAGAGTTTTCGGGCGCGAAATCGCCGCGGCGAACCCGCGGCTCGAACTCTCCAATTCGGGAAATCCGCCGCGGGAGCTCCTGATTCCGCGCGAATTCGCCTCCGACCCCGCGTTTTTGCGCAGGGCGGCGGCGAAGCTGCTTTTGCTCAACTCCCTCGCAGGGAAGACGCGGTCGGGGTGCGCGGACTCGTTCGTCGCAGCGGCGGTCTCGGGGGGAGCCTCCCGCGTCTGCGTCGGGGAGGGGCTCGAAATGTTTTTCGACGGCTCCATTGTGGGGCTCGAAAAGCCGGAGCCCGTCTCAGGCTGGGAGATTGTCCTGAAATCCGGCAGGAACGCCCTACCGGGCGGGCGGGTTTTGAGGGTCGAAAAAGTTTCGCTTACGAAGGCGCGCTTCGAGTCGATAATAAACGGTGAAAACGACGACTCCGCGCGCGCGTACATAGATCTTTCGGCGACGGGAGGGCTTGCGGGCGGCGCGCTCGTTGCGCGCTCTCGGCGCGACGGCGACGGGGATCCGCCGCTCGGGTCG
>CAJMOT010000248.1 GCA_905214995.1 uncultured bacterium
ATTTTCCTCCGAGCTGAAAGATTTTGCCGAACTCTGCGCCGCGCCGGTTCTCGGGAAACCCGCAACGGTTCTATCCCGTGAAGACTGGGAAAAAATCAAATCCGCCTTTGCGCCCTACGCGGCGTGGGAGGCCGCGCGCCCCGGCAACGCCGTCGCCGCCCTCGGCGCGGAAGAGCTCGGGAAAATTCCCGAAGGCGCGCGGGGAAAACTGCTCGGGCTAATAGCGAAAGACGTAGCCACATGCGAGCACGCCGGCAACGTGGACGACCTCGAAAAGCTCGTCCGCCTCAACAAAAACCTCGCCGAGCTGCTGCGCAACTTCGTAAATTTCGGCGCGTTTTACAACGGCGAAAACGAGGCCATATTCCAGTACGGGCGCCTGTTCATCGACAGCCGCGACTGCGGGTTATGCATGAAAGTGGAGGATGCCGCGTCGCACTCCGCGCTGGCCGCGTCGAGTTACGGATACCTTCTGTACTGCGCGTGCAGGCGCAAGGGAGAGCCCGACATCTGCATTGTCGCGGTCGTGACGGCGGGGGATTCCGACAATCTCGTCGTGGGACGCAACGGGGTGTTTTACGACAGGTTCGGGCGCGACTGGGACGCGACGGTCGTCAAAATAGTCCAGAACCCCGTCGGGCTCGGGCAGGCGTTCTGGTCGCCCTACAAGCGCATCGTGAAGTGGGCGAGCGAACAGATAGCCAAACGCGCGTCCGATGCGGACGCCAGGGCAATCGGGGGGCTGGAGGCGGCCGCCCAGTCTCCGAAAGCGGAGGTTAAAAAGATAGACGTGGGAACAGTCGCCGCGTTGGGGGTGGCGGTCGGCGGCATAACGACCGCTTTCGGAATGGTTCTCGACGCGTTTTTCAGCCTCGGATACTGGATACCGCTGGGAATAATAGGGATAATCCTCGCCATCTCCGTGCCTTCGGTGATAGTGGCGGGCCTCAAGCTCCGGATGAGGTCGCTCGCCCCGATTCTGGACGCCAACGGCTGGGCGATAAACTGCAAGGCCTCCGTCAGCGCGCTCTTCGGCAGCCGCTTGACGCGGCTGGCGAACGCCGCTCTCGCTGCGGGGGCGCGGCCGAAATTCGGGAAAGTTAAAATATTTTTCGCGG
>CAJMOT010000249.1 GCA_905214995.1 uncultured bacterium
AAGGCGGGCGAGGCGTGCGTTGAGCGTTTCGGCACCTCGGGCGCGAATATCGCCGTCTATAAAAATATCCCCCTCGGAGCGGGACTGGGCGGCTCTTCCGCGGATGCGGCGGGAGTGCTGAACGGGATGGCGAAGCTGTACGGGATTTCCGATTCGGAAGCGCTCGGCGCGCTTGCCGATCGGTTGGGCAGCGATACCCGCTATATGCTTAAAGGCGGATTTTGCCGTATGCAGGGGAGAGGCGAAAAACTTTTTCCCCTTCCCGCAAAAGGAAAAAAACTGTACTTTTTTCTCATTTGTCCGAAAAGTTCGGTGTCTGCGGGCGACTGTTATCGGGAATACGACAAAGGGGGCAATTTATATGCGCCCGAGGAAAAAAATACGCAGAAGTGCATCGACGCCTTTTTAGACGGAAAGACAGAGGACGTGGGCAGGTATTTGACGAACGCGCTTTACGAGCCTGCGGCACGGCTGAACGAAGAGGTGGAAAAGGCGCTTTCGGAAGCCAGGAGCTTTTCTCCGCTCGGCGCCGCGATGACGGGCTCGGGGAGCTGCGCGGCGGCGCTATTTGAAACGAAGGAACTCTGCGAATGGGCGAAAAGCCGATATCGGGGAAAATTTCGCACCTATGTGGCGGGAACGGGGATTCCCGAAGAAAAAAGAAAACTTTTTCGTTCCCCGTTCTTTTTGAGCAAAGAGGAACGGGAAGGAACGGAGCAGTCTTAACGGATGAATTTCGGGGCGCTATGCCCTCAGAAACAGGAGCATTGATTTATGGAAGAGCGAATTATCGACGACGAGTATGCGAGAGGCATTCGACTGAAAAAGACCAAAGACGGCTATGTGGACGTCACGGACGAGCTTGCCGAAGAGGAGCGCAAAGCGGCGAAGGACGAAGCGGCGGAGGACTCGGGCGAACTTTGCGAAACGCCCGAAGAGGACGCCGAAGCGGCAGGGGAAACGGAAGAAGCGCTGATCGTGGAAGGCTTGGAGAAAACGTTGGAAAGCCTTTCCGAAGAGGAGGGGACGGAGGAAGTCACGTTTGAATTTCCCGAACTCGAAGAGGACGACGAGGATCTCGTCAATCTGACG
>CAJMOT010000250.1 GCA_905214995.1 uncultured bacterium
CCGGCGCTGCGGAATTCGGGTGCAAATTCTCGACGGGCGGGAGGAGGCGCGCCTGTCCTTTCTCGGCGCTATGAGCGACCCGCTGATCGACTCTTCCCTGCCGTGCGCGTATTTCGATTTGGGCGGCGGAAGCCTTGAGGTCGTTTTCGGGTGCGGCGGGGAGGTTGGGAAGTCGGCGAGCATGCCCATAGGCGCGGTGAACCTTGCGCGCGAATTTCTGAAAGATCCGCGCGCCCCCGTTTCGGAACGGGACGCGCGGGCGATTGAGGAGCGCGCCCGCGCGGCGATTGACGCAGGCCTGGATTTTCCGATTCCCGATTTCAAAATCCTCGCTGGCGCGGGGGGCGCGGTAGCGGCGGCGCGCTTTGCGAAAAAGGCGCTCGGGCTCGGCGGAGAGGAAAACAGAATATCGCTTTCGCAGATGCGCGACCTCTTTGACGGCGTTTGCGCGCTCGGCGCCGAGGGGCGCAAACGGGAGTACGGCGTGGAAGAGGGCAGAACCGACATCGTTCCCGCGGCTTTCGCGTGCATTTGCGCGCTCATGGAAAAGCTCGGGGCGCGGGAAATCGTCCACACGTTTTGCAATCTGAGGTGCGGATTGGTGCTTTCGTCCTCCGGCGGGCGCGGTTGAGGACGCGGCGGAAGCTGAAAAGAGATTCCTATTCGCGCCCTAAAAATTCCCGCGCCTCTCCGAGCCCGAAAGAGTAGCATTCGCCCATGCCAGGCATGGTCATAAAGATGTGCGGCGCCCCCTTCGCGCATACGGCGCGCGCGGAGACTCCGGAAGCGGCGAGCCTTTCGGCGAATTTGAAGCACTGGTCGCGCAAGATGTCGTGCGAGGCGTAGACTATGAGGGTCGGCGGAAATCCGGAGACGTCCGCGAATTCCAGCGGCGAAACTTCGGCGGACTTCCTTTTTTCCGCGTCCGCGCAGTAGGAGAGGTTGAAGGCGTCCATCGCTTCGGCGTCGAGCGCGAAACCGCCGGCGAATTTTCCCCACGATTCTCCCCTGTAAAACATGCTCGTCACCGGATAGAAGAGCGCGAGCTTTTCGGGCGGCGGCAGGCCTTCCGATTTTGCGGCGGCGG
>CAJMOT010000251.1 GCA_905214995.1 uncultured bacterium
CGGGAAAAGAAAAGAAAGAACCAAAGAAAAGAAACCTTAACGGGGAGGGGGATGAACGCAAACCAGCGGGCAGCCCTCCCCCACCATTCGTTTCCTGTTTTTCCCTGCGGGGCTTTTCTGAAAGAAAAGCCCCGCAAAATATTTTTGCAGGGAAGGCAAGTGCCGCTGACGGACGGGCGCAGCGGGCCGACCCAAGTGGGTTTATGGCTTTCTTTTCTGGTTCTCTTTTCTTTCCCCGGAAAGAAAAGAGAACGAAAAAATCCTCCGGAAAGAAAAGAGAACGAATTCTCCGGAAAGAAAACATAAAAACCCGGTTCGTCGGCCGACTGCCGGGGTGCGTCAGAGGGAGAGCAGGGAGATGGCGTCGGCGATGGTTTTTTCCATCGCTTCGCGGCCGTACTTATCGACCTCGGCGCGGTTCTTCTCGCCGTGGGTGAGGCATCCCGCGCCGCCGATACAGCCGTCCACACACGCCATGCCCTCTATGAAGTTGGCGTCCAGCACGCCCTTGGACTTGCGGAGCAGAGCCGTGCGGCATGCCTCGATGCCGTCGCAGGTGACGGGCTTGTATTCGAAGTCCGTTTCGCCCTGTTCCTTGATGGCTTGCGCCACCGCGTCGGTGATGCCGCCGCTCCTGGCGAATATCCTGCCGAAGTAGGACGCATTGTCCAGCGCGCTTTCGGAGAGCGTTTCGATGTCGACGTCGCGCGAGTCGAACAGCGCCTGCAGTTCCTCGAACGTGATGACGGAGTCGATGTACGGGCGCACTTCCGGCTTCTGGAATTCCATCTTCTTCGCCGTGCACGGACCTATGAACACCACCTTGCACGGAGCGGACGTGCTCTTGATGTATTTCGCGATCGTCGCCGCGGGAGAGAGGTTCGCCGAGATGTGCGGAGCGATGTCCGGGAACTGCTTCTTGATGTAATCCACAAATGCGGGGCAGCACGAAGAAGTGAGGAACCCTTTCTCCTTGAGTTCCGCCGCTTCCTTGTACGCCACCATGTCCGCGCCGAGAGCGGCCTCCA
>CAJMOT010000252.1 GCA_905214995.1 uncultured bacterium
AACAGCCGTGGCGGACGCCCGCGAGAGCAAGGCGCTCGTAGGCTACTCTTTCCCTGAGAAAATAGCCGGCTACGAACCCGACGTCGCCAAAAAGCCCATCCACATGTACCATATCGAAAACTTCTTCAATGCGGTCATGGGCAAGGCCAAGCTCAATTGCGACGCCGAACACGCCTACGCTGCGGAAGCCGCCGTATTCAAGGCGCGCGACGCAATCGAGGAAGGCCCCCTCGAATTCAGCGAGTCCGACTTCGTCGTGGAGAGCTGATTTTTTAACCCTTAACCAAATACAATCGAAAATGAAAAAAATTCTCATCGCCGTTTCCGCACTGGCTTTCGCCTTTGCTCTCAGCGCAAAACCGCTTAAACTCGTCGTCCCCAGAGCCCAGCTCACCGGAACCCCCGTTCCGGTCAAGCTCCCCAACCTCGAGCCCAAGACTCCCAATCCCGAACCCGACGTTCCCGAAGACGTAAAGAATGTCGCCAAGGGCAAGAAAGTCACCAGCTCCGACGACTTCCCGCTCATCGGAGAGCTCGAGCTCATAACCGACGGCGACAAGGAAGCCGCCGAAGGCTGCTATGTCGAGCTCATGAACGGCCTCCAGTGGGTTCAGATCGACCTCGAAAAGCAGACTGAGATTTTCGCGGTCGCCATGTGGCACTACCACAGCCAGGAGCGCGCCTATAAAGACGTCGTAATCCAGGTTTCCGACGACCCCGAATTTCTCAATGGCGTCACCACCATCTATAACAACGACCACGACAATTCCGCCAAAAAAGGCGCCGGCAAGGACAAGGCCTACATCGAAACCAATATCGGCAAGCTCGTCGTCGTAAATCCCCCCGTCAAGGCGCGTTACATCCGCCTCTTCTCAAACGGGAATACTACGAACGACATGAACCACTATATCGAAGTGGAAGTCTACGGCCGCTGATTTGGCGAATGCTTTTGGGCTAAAAACGAGTTGCCGCGCGATAACAAAGACTCTCGCGTATGTCAAATACGCTTCGACCCTTTGTTTCGC